>CAZQPF010000022.1:0-40116 GCA_964595165.1 uncultured Desulfohalobiaceae bacterium | reverse complement strand
TCTGCAAGGCCTGCTCCACAGCAGGGAAAGGGAGGCCGTAGCGGCTGAAGCGGCGCGGAACATGGGCCACGGGCTGGGGTGCTGGCAGCGGCGTTTTGGGAAAGGGGCCGCTGCCGCAGCGGTCCGGCCTCGGCCAGGGCATGTCTGCCCAGGTGGGGTGGGTACAGTCAAGAAGCGCTACGCTGCAGCCGCTGCGCCAGAGCTGTTGCAGGCAATGGATAAGCCCCAAAGGGCGGGACCAGAGGTTGTAAGCGGCGAAATCGTAAATCCAGGGATTGAGGCCCAGTATTCTCGGCCTGCTGGGCCAATGGCTCCGGGAGGGCTCAGTCTCGGAGCAAGCCCAGATAATCTCTGGCCACCTCGGCGGGCTCGGATTGGGGTGCCTGCTCCACGATGTGCTGGAATGATTCGATGGCATCACTGCTGTGTCCGAGGCGTAACTGATTTTCGGCCAGTCGGAGCCAGAGCTCCGCGTTGTCGGGCTGCGCTTTTACGCCTTGACGCAGGTAATTGACGGCTTCCCTGATTTGTCCCTTCTCCACTAAGAGCTCGGACAGAAGGAAGTAGACCGGGCCGTAACGCCAGTTGAGCTCCTGCGCTCGGCGGCAATACTTGAGCGCAGCCTCCGGACGGTTCCGCTCCTGGGCCAGCCGCGCCAAATTGTAGGCCGCGTACTCCGGGGTCAGGTAGGTCGGAATGTCCAGCGCCTTAAGAAAGGCTTCTTCCGCCTTGGTGAACTGCTCAGCATTGAGGTAGGCCAAGCCGAGATTGTTCCAGGCCGATCCGAAATCCGGATCCAGCTCCAGGGCTCGCTCGAACTCACCGGCTGCTGCGGAATACTTCTTGAGCTCCATCTGGGTCAGGCCGAGAAGAAAGTGGTAGTCCGGGTTTTCGTCGGCCTGGGACTTGATCTTGTATAGCTCGTTCAGGCTGTGCCGGGGCCGATCCTTTTGCAGGTAGGACTGGGCCAGATCCATTCTGGCCTGAACCGAGCGCGGCAGGCTCTGATTGGCGCCCTTTCCGGCGCAGCCGGCAAGGGCAAGGCACAGAGTCAGCAAGAGAAGCTTGCGGCTGATCCAGGGGAAAGGCCGGGCACAGGGCCCTCGAGGGCTGCAGTCCACTTAGATCACCTTGTTGAGGGGGTATTCGATGATCCCTTCCACGCCGATTGCCTGGAGCCTGGGGATGAGATCCCGGACCACGGATTCTTCAACCACGATCTCCACCGAAAGCCAGCCGGACTCATGGAGGTTGGCCATGGTGGGCGAGGTGATGCTCGGCAGCAAATCCATTACCCGGGAAAGCCTTTCCTGCTGCACGTTCATTTTCAGGCCCACCATCTTCTCGGCGCGGAGGGCGCCCTGGAGCAGGGTGTTCATTTGCTGGATCTTGTCTCGCTTCCAGGGGTCAGCCCAGGCCTGCTTGTTGGCCACCAGCTGGGTGGAGGTGGTCATCAGCTCGGCTATAATGCGCAGGCCGTGAGCCTTGATGGTGGTACCGGTTTCGGTGACCTCCACTATGGCGTCTGCCAAGCCGGAAGCCACCTTGGCTTCGGTAGCGCCCCAGGAGAACTCCACCTCCACAGGGATGCCGGCGCTTTCGAAGTAGCGCCGGGTATAGCTTTCCAGCTCGGTGGCGATCTTCTTGCCGTGCAGGTCTTCAGGACGCTTATAGGGTGAGGTGCTGGCTACAGCCAGCACCCACCTGGCCGGGCGGTTGCTCGTCTTGGAGTACACGAGCTCGGAGACGGTGACCAGATCGGCCTCGTTCTCCAGGATCCAGTCCTTTCCGGTCAGCCCCACGTCCAGGGTGCCGTCCTCGACGTAAACCGGCATCTCCTGGGCCCGGCACAGAGTGCACTGAACCTGGGGATCGTCGATGTCCGGAAAGTAGTTGCGGTGGTGCAGACGGATCTTCCAGCCGGAACGGGCGAAAAGCTTGATGGTTGCATCCTGAAGCGATCCTTTGGGAATGCCCAGCTTGAGCGAATCGGATTGACTCATCTATGAGTATACCTCCCGGGGATCGAAAATTTTCGGCGAGCATTCCGTGGTGCCCTCCGGGGCAAGCTCGCGGTAAAAACAGCTGCGATACCCCTTATGGCAGGCAGCGCCTCCGGCTTGCTCCACCAGGAGCAAAATGGTGTCGGCATCGCAATCGAGCCTGAGCGCCTCCACATATTGAACATGGCCGGAGGATTCGCCTTTCTGCCAGATTGTATCCCGGCTGCGGCTGTAGAAATGGGCCTTTCCGGTTTGGCGGGTCCGGTCCCAGGCCTCCTGGTTCATATAGGCCAGCATGAGAACCTCGTGGCTGTGCTTGTCCTGGACAATAGCCGGGAGAAGCCCGTTTCCCTTGGCAAAATCTGGTTGCAGCATAGGGGATCTCGCAATAGGGTTGCCTTTGGATTGGCTCATTCCACCGCAGAGGCCTCAGAACCGGAGCGGCGCCGAAGCTGGCCGCAGGCGGCGTCGATATCCTGTCCCTTGCTCTTGCGCAGCAGAACGGTTTTGTCCTTGCTCCACAGATAGCGCTCGAACTCCAGAACGTCGCTTGGCTCTGGAGCGCTGTAGGGGAGCCCCGGGCCGGGATTGAAGGCTATGAGGTTCACCTTGCAGCGCAATCCGGAAATTGCCTTGTTCAGCTCTCGGGCCTCGCGCAGGCTGTCGTTTACCCCGCCGAGGAGAACATACTCCACGGTGATGCGTTGCCTGGACCGCAGCGGCAGGCGGCTCAAGGTGCTCAACAGACCGTCCAGAGGGAACAGCGAGGCGGCCTTGGGCATGATGCGCTCCCTGAGCTCCTGTCTGGGAGCGTGCAGGGATACAGCCAAGGAGGCCAGCCCGGTGGCTGCGAGCTCCTCGATCCTGTCCGGGATGCCCACAGTGGACACAGTGGTGCGGCGATAGGAGAAGTCGAGCCCGTTATTGTCCCGAATGACCTCCAGGCTCCTTTTGACCGGCTCCCAATTGAGCAGCGGCTCGCCCATTCCCATGAACACGAGGTTGCGCAAGGGAAAGGGATGATCCTGCTGCCTCAGATAGTCCTGCGCTCCAAGTATTTGTCCCAAAATTTCAGCCGGGCGCAGGCTGCGTTCCAAGCCCAGCTGTCCGGTACTGCAAAAGGTGCAGCCCAAAGCGCAACCGGCTTGCGCTGACAGGCACTGGGTGAAATGGTCCCTCTCAGGTATGAGGACCGTTTCCACGAGCACACCGTCCTGCAGGGCAAGTAGCAGCTTGACGGTTCCGTCGCGGCTGGTTTGCGCTGTGTGCAAGCGGGGTCGCTGCAGGGTGAAGGATTGTGCCAATCTGTGGCGCAGGTCCTTGCTCAGATTGGTCATCTCCTCAAAGCTGCGGCACCTTTTGCGCCACACCCAGCTCCAGACCTGCCGGGCCCGGAAGTCTGGCTCCCCCAGATCCCGGAAAAAGGATAAAAGATCGGAGTAGCTTGCGTCTAGAAGGTTGTGCATGGACTCAAATCCGCTCTGCGGGTAAAGTTGCCATGCAGAGCGCGGTGTAAGGCATGCCTTCACTCCTATCAAGGCCTTATGCAGAGGTCAACTCGCCGCGCATGCCTCTGCAGGGCTGAAAAAAAGGTTCCACCTGGAACCCGGCATTAGGTGGCTCAGGAAAAGCCGCCTCCGGGAGCACAGGCGGAGTCAGCTGCGCCGCTGGAACTGGAGGGCTTGGCGCATTTCACAGCCGACAGGAGCCGCTTGACGCTGCCGGAACGGCACTTGGGACACTGAACCGCCTCTTGGGATGCGGACTGGAACTCCTCAAACTCGTGTCCGCACTCGCTGCAAACGAATTCATAGAGTATCATACTGCGCTCCTTGATTGTTTAGCTATGATTGCTTGCCATATAAAATGCAACCTCTGAGCCAGGAGTCAAGAGGGGGCGGGAAAATCTTTAATCCGTCCAGCAGCCCGGGGCAGGTTGTGCTGTCCTCAACTGCAATGCGACATGGAGGTGCTATGAGTCAGTCACTGCTGTTGGCCGTTCTGGGAATCGGCGTTGGCTGCGCCGCTTCATTCACCGGGCTCGGGGGAGGCTTCCTCATGATACCGCTGCTGCTGTTCATGGGGTATAGCGCCCAAAAGGCGGTAGGTACGTCCTTTGCAGCCATCTTGGTCATCTCGATTTCCGCCTTGGTGGCGCACAACAAGCTGGCCAACGTGGACTACAGGGCCGGGCTGATGCTGGGAATCGGCGGCATTGTGGGCGCCCAGATCGGAGCGCGGTTGCTGGAGCATGTCTCCACCGCCAACTTCAAGAAGGCTTTTGCCCTTATCCTCATCGGCCTGGCCGGATACCTGTTCTACAAGGGATGAGCAGTATTGCCCCAGGGGCGAACAGCCGGCCTCTGTCTTTCAGAGGCCAGCTATTTGAGGCTGGCGAACTTCTTGATCTGCTTGCGGTAGGCCAGGATGCCGTTGGCTATGCCCCAGGCCATGCGCTTGAGGTAGGCGTAGTTCTGGAGCCGCTTCCGTTCCCGGTAGTTGGTGATATACCCGAGCTCTACGAGCACGGCCGGCATCTTGGCGCCCATGAGTACATAGAAGGGAGCCTGCCGGACTCCGTGGTTGTTAAGCCGGTAGAACTTCTGGCTGTAGCTCAGGGCCTCGTCAAGCACCTGCTCGGCCAGATTGGCGGACTCCTTGATCTTGGAGTTGAGCATCAGATCGGTGAGGATGACCTGCAGGTCGCTGATCTTCTTGGCGGTCACCGAGTTCTCTCTGGCCGCCACCCGAACTGCGTCCTTGGAGCTGGCCAGGTTGAGGTAGTAGACCTCGAGGCCGTGCACGTTGCTGCTTTTGTGGGCGTTGACGTGCAGGGAAATGAAAAGATCGGCCTTTTTGGAGTTGGCCAGTGCGGTGCGTTCTTCCAAGGGAATGAACTTGTCCGTCTTCCTGGTATAGATGACCTCGAGGCCCTTGTCTTCGAGTATCTGGCCCAGGATCTTGGCCATCCGGAGGTTGATGTCCTTTTCCAGGATCCCGTTGCACACTGCACCCGGATCTTTGCCCCCGTGGCCGGGGTCGATCATCACGGTCTGGATGCCCAGGCCCAGCTGGGTGACCAGGCTGGAGCTGAGGTCCTTCTTTTTGTCGTTGATCGCGATCTGGGGTTGGCCGCCGGAGGCGGAGGATGCGGGCTTGGCTTTGCCTGACGGGGCATGGACGTCCACCACGACCCGAAAAGGGCTCTGCAGAGAAAAGACCCGGTAGTCCTCCAGGCTTTGAACATCGAGAACCACCCGGCTGACCGATTTACGGTATTGGCCGGTGCGCACCTGTTTAAGGATGCCATCGTCTATCTTCAGGCTCTCCTGGATGTCGTCCGGGAGCCAGGTTTTCTTCAGATCGAGCACCAAGCGGTAGGGCTTGTTGTTCTCCTTGTCGGGCTTGAGAAGAAAGTGCTCAAAGCTCGCATCCTCCTCCAGATCCAGGACCACCCGGGTGTAGTCGTCGCTGCTCCAATGACGGATCCGCAGCAGCTTGGTCAGTGTATCGAAGCGCTTGGAGCCCTTGCCTGGCGATGGCGATTTGTCCGGGTCCTGCTTTGCTTCGGACTCGGAGAGCTCGACTCCCACCTTTTCCATGTAGGCCTTGTCCATCTCCTTGAGCAGCTGCTTCGCCTCGGCCACCTGATCCCCGTCCGGGTAGTTGTGGATTATGGATAACAGGTCCAGGTAGGCCTGGTTCTCGTTCTGCAGGTGATTGAGGTTGATTCTGGCGATATACAGCTTGGCGTCGTCGCTCCAGCTGTGGGAGGGGAAACGGTCGATCACCTTCTGCAGGTAATCGATGGCCTGCCGGAAGTCTTTGTCCAGATAGGAGCGCTTGCCCAGCTCCTGGTAGGTGCGACCCAGGTAGTAGAGGGACTTGGGGGCGAAGGATCCATCGGTGTCAGCCTTGTAGGCCCGTTCGAAATGACGCTTGACCTGCATCCAGGAGGAGCGGTACTTGGCTCGGCTCGGCTGTTCGCACAGATCGTGAAAGGCCCGCCAGCCGGTGTTGAAGTGCGTCGCCGCGCCGGCCAGGCCTTGGCCGGGCAAAAGCAGGAGGGCTGCCATTGCGAGCAGCAGAGCAGCCGAGCAGTGCAGGGAACGAGGGTGCATATTACTCTACGGTAACGCTTTTGGCCAGATTTCTGGGCTGATCCACGTCCTTGCCCAGGTAGACGGCCATTTCATAGGCGAACAGCTGCATGACCGGCAGGAGCAAAAAGCTGTTCAATGGCCCCCAGACCTCGGGTATTTCCCATTTTTCCTCAACCTTAAGCTCCTGGCCAGGATGTGTCAAACCGATAATCGGCCCGCCGCGGGCTCGAATCTCCTGGAGATTGGAAACCAGCTTGGGCATGAGCTTGTCCTTGGGTGCGAGGGCGAAGGTCGGAAAGTAGGGGTCGATGAGGGCGATGGGCCCGTGCTTCATTTCACCGGCGGCATATCCTTCGGCATGGATGTAGGAGATCTCTTTCAGCTTCAGGGCGCCTTCCAAAGCCAGGGGATAGCTCAGCCCCCGGCCGAGGAAGAAGAAGCTTCTGGCCTGGCTGAACTTGGTGGCCAGCTCCCGGGCCCGCTCCTGCATCCTGGGCAGATCGGTCTGCAGAATCTCCGGCAGGCTCTCCAGGCCGTGCACTGCCTGCTGCATGAGCTCCTGGGACAGGGTCTCCTTCTTTTGACCCCAATAGAGGGCCAGAAGGAGGAGGGCCACCATCTGGCTGCACATGGCCTTGGTGGAAGCCACGCTGATCTCCGGGCCGGCCTGGGTGTACATCACGCCGTCCGCCTCCCTGGCCACCGAGGAGCCCACCACGTTGCACAGACCGAGGACCGGCTGGCCTTTTTCCTTGGCCAGGCGCAGCCCGGCCAGTGTATCTGCGGTTTCCCCGGATTGGCTGATGGCCACGATGAAGTCCCCGGGATGGAAGACCATCTCCCGGTAGCGGAACTCGGAGGCGATATCGATGTGCACCGGGATTCTGGCCCACTCCTCCATGATGTACTTGGCCCACAGCCCGGCGTGAAAGGATGTGCCGCAGGCCACTATGTGCAGCTGATCCGGGATCTCCAGCCCTTCGAGCTCGGTGAGGCGCAGCCTGCCGGAGTCGGCATCCAGCCTGCCGGCCAGGCAATCCCGGACGACCTGGGGCTGCTCCATGATCTCCTTGATCATGAAGTGCTTATAGCCGCCCTTTTGCGCATCCTGAACGTCCCAGGAGATGTGCACCGCCTCCTTGTCCAGCGGCTGAAGCGACTTGCAGTCGTAAACCCGCCAGGAGTTGGCGTCTATCTGAACCAGCTCTCCGTCCTCCAGAAAGACGACCTCCCGGGTATAGGGCAGAAAGGCCGGAATATCTGAGGCCAGAAAGTTCTCCCCGGACCCTGTGCCCAGAAGGAGGGGGCTGGAGTGCCGAGCGGCCCAGATCTGCTCCTCCCCGTCCAGGGCGATGAGGGCCAGGGCGTATGAGCCTTCCACTCGATCCAGGGCAGAGCGAATGGCCTCGGGGATGCTCCGGGTCTGATCCAGGCCGCGGCTGACGAGATGGGCCAGAACCTCGGTATCAGTGTCCGAGTCGAAGCGGCAGCCCTTCTCCTCCAGCTCGGACTTCAGGTCCTGGAAGTTTTCTATGATGCCGTTGTGCACCAGGGCCAGCCGCTTGGCATTATCGATATGGGGATGGGCATTGTGCTCCACAGGCAGTCCGTGGGTGGCCCACCTGGTGTGCCCCAGCCCGCTCGTCGCATGGAGCGGATCTCCGGCAAAGATCTTTTTCTCCAGGGACTCGAGCTTACCCTCCGCGCGGATGACCTGCAGCTGTTTGTTTTGGATAAAGGCTACCCCGGCGGAGTCATATCCCCGGTACTCCAAACGTTTCAAGCCATCCAGAATGACCGGTACGGCCGGCCTGTGGCCGGCATAGGCGATAATGCCGCACATTGCTCCTACCTCTCAGGCGATTGATGATGACGCACAAAATCGGGCCACAGAACGGAAAACCTCTGCAGGGCCCGGCCCCGGTGGCTGCGTTCGTTCTTGACGGCAGGATCCATCTGAGCTGCTGTCAGCCCGGAGTCAGGATCGATGAACAGGGGATCGTAGCCAAAGCCTCGGTCTCCGGCCGGAGAAAAGGCAATGCGCCCCTCCCAGCTTCCCTCGCAGAGGAAGTGCTGCCCGCTGGGAGAGTACACGGCCAGGACGCAGCGAAATCGTGCCCTGCGATCCTCTCCAGGGACCTGCTCCAGCAAGCGAAGCAGCTTGGCGTTGTTCGCCGCATCCGAGGCTCCCTGACCGCTGAATCTGGCTGAATAAATACCTGGTTTCCCCCCCAGGGCGTCCACCTCGAGCCCGGAATCGTCTGCCAGGCTGACAAGCCCGGTGTGAAGAGCCACTGTTTTGGCCTTGTGCAGGGCGTTCTCCTCGAAGCTTTCCCCCGGCTCCTCTATGGGCCCGAGAGCGGGGAAGCTGTCCAGCCCGAGCACCTCCACCTCCGGGGTGAGCTCGGCCAGAACGGCTCGGATTTCCTTGAGCTTGCCCTGATTGCTGCTGGCGACTGCGAGCTGCATGGCAATTCCCTTTGGCACAGCCGGATTGAGCTTTTGGTGAATGAACCTTGCCGGGCAACAGCCCGCCAAGTCGAGAACAGGGATCGCAGCTATCTTTTGCCCCGGATGGAGCGGATGTGGAGGTCCCTTTGCGGGAAAGCAATTTCTATGCCATTCTCACGAAATATGCGATCGATCTCGAATCGGATTTCGGACTCGGCCATCCAGCCATACTCAATGCTGGTAAAGATGTACAGGGTGAAGTCAAGCGAGCTGGAGCCGAAATCGCTGAAGCGCACAAAGGGCTCCGGGCTTTGCAGCACGTGCTGATTGGCCAAGGCCACCTGGAGCAGAAGCCGCCGGACCAGGTCGATATCCGAGCCGTAAGCCACTCCGACAACTATTTTTCTGCGCAGGGTGTTGTCCCTGTGGGTCCAGTTGACGATCCGCTCGCCGATGAGCTGGGAGTTGGGAATGAGGATCGTGGCTCGGTCAAAGGTTTCCACCTCAGTAGAGCGGATGTTGACCTCCTTGACCTCGGCCCACATGCTCCCGTCCTGGATGATGTCGCCCGGTTGGATGGAGCGCCCGAAGAGGAGGATCAGCCCGCTGATGAAGTTGTTGACAATGGATTGCAGGCCAAAGCCGATGCCCACGCTCAAGCCGCCGGCAACCACGGTCAGGCTGGTCAGATCCAGGCCGAGCAGGGCCAGAGCGATGACGATGTATATGGCCCAGACGAAGTAGGTCAGCAGGGTGCGCAGGGAGGCCACGGTGCGGGCGTCGAGATCCCCGCGGCTGTAGGCCACGCTCGTCAGCAGGGACTTGAGCACGATGAGTCCGGAGCGGGCCAGGTAGAAGGCCACAAATACGAGAACGAGGCGCACGAAGTTGACCGAGAGCTTGCCCCAGCCCAGCTCCAGATCGGATACCTGCTTCAGGATATCAAAGTCCCCGAAGTTGATTCCCAGCCAGCCGAGGATAAGCAAAGCATCCAGGAGCCAGAGCGCCGGAAGGCCGAGACCCTGCACGATCCCCTGCAGGAGATAGCCTACGTTGGTGTCCGGGAACTTGGACACCCTGCGATTGAGAATCGTGGAGGCCATAGCCCCGAACTGGAGGCCGAGGCAGATGATGAACCAGAAGATGGCCAACAGCAGGGAGATGTTGATCCAGCCGAAGAGGGCCAGCAGCAAAAAGCCCAGCAGGAGAAGGATGGACAGGGTGGCCAGGAATCTTTCCAGCCTCTCGGTGATGAGCGGCAAGAGCCTTTTGAGCTTGAAGGAGCCCATAAGAAGGGCCGCCATCCAGGCCAGCTCCTGGGGGACCGCAGGCAAGGCCAGGTTCTGGAGCACCAGGGATACGGCGAATACCACCCAGAGGCAGCGCAAGGGGTTGGGAGACAGGGCCGGGTCGTCCCGAAGCGCGGTCCGTACGGACCAGAAGACGTGAATCAGGCCCCAGCCGATGAGTATCTGGCTCAGGGTATAAAAGGCCACCGGCTCGAAATCGATATGCAGCAAAGGTCGGGAGATCCAAAGCGAGATGGCGAAGCTGATGCACAGGTAGTGGACCATCTGGTTCGGAAGGTCGAACTGCGGCAGATGGTAGCGCACCCAAAGACCGCCGCTGAAGAGGAGTAGAAAGCAAAGCACGGTGAAGACGCTGGCATAGGCCAGGAAGCGGTTCCATTTGAGCTTGCCGAGGAGAAAGTATTTGAAATAGACCGGAAAGTCCTGCCACCAGGTCAAAAGGCGTCGGCCGGTCTCCTCCAGGTCCGCGTTGAACAGGGTTCGATCCGGAACCAGGTAGTAGTCTTTCCAGGCAGTGAAGAGCTCCTTCTCCACCTGGACATCCAGGGACCCCAGCTGATCCAGAAGCTCATAGGCCGGCTTTTCCGCCCGGGTGATCTGCTTGTCCAGATCCCGGACCACCGGCAGGTCTTGGCGCGACTGCTTGATCAAGCTGTGGACATCGGCTTCGATGTCGAACAGGGGGGCGAACTTCTGCTGCTGCTCCAGCTTGTCCTTCAGCGCCTGCAGCTTATCCCGGAGGCTATCCAAACGCCCGCGCAGGTCCTCCAGGGGCTTGAGCTTGCTCTGCACCTTTTTGCGCAGCCGATCCAGGTTGTGCTTGAAGATGGCCGTTTCCCGGAAGTTCTCCTTGATGAGCCCCTTGAGGCGGAACAGGCTGCTTAAATGGGGGCTCAGACCCTTGACTTCCAGCTCCAGGATACGGGCCTGCTGGGGTACCTTCTCCCGGATAGCGGCCAGGCGCTTTTCCAGCTCCCGGAGCGCTTCCTTCTGATCTTGCAAAAAGGTCTCGCTGACACTAGGCTCGCCGTTTTGCGTCCCAGGCTTCTCGGTCTGGGAGTATGCGGGCTGCGCCAGGCAAAGGCAGCCCAAGGCCAAGAGCAAGAGTAGCCGTCGTGGGGCAAAGGAGCGTTTTCTCCAGCGCATGCCAAGGCTCCAGAGGTTCAGGGGATGAAAGCGTTTTGGCAGCCGTTCTCGGCCATCAGGACAGTCAAAAGTTTTTACCTCAGGAATGTATTCGCTTTTGCAGGCAAATTCAATAAAGGAATTCCGGCTATGCGGCAGGAGATTTTCGTCTATAGCGTGAGCCTCGGCTGCCCCAAAAATCTGGTGGATACCGAGAAGCTCCTGGGCCGACTGGGACCCTGGTACAAGGCTTCAGCTTCCCCGGCAAAAGCCGATGTGGTGCTCATCAATACCTGCAGCTTCATCCAGTCCGCAGTGGAGGAGTCTGTGGAGACCATCCTCTCCCTAGCCCGGGAGGCGGAAGACGTTTCGCCACGTCCGGCCCTAGTTGTTACCGGCTGCCTCCCGGCGCGCTATCCCATAGCTGAGCTCAGGCAGGAGCTGCCGGAGGTGGATCTCTGGCTCAGCCTAGAGGAGCAGCCGATCTGGGGGCAAAGGCTGGCCCAGCACCTGGATCGGCGCCAGGGATATCCAGCCGGGCCGCAGCAAGCCGAGCAGCTTGCGGATGGCTGGAGCGCTCGGGTGCTGAGCACACCTCCGGGAAGCGCCTATCTGAAGATCAGCGAGGGATGCAGCCATAGCTGCGCCTTCTGTCTCATCCCCAGCATCCGGGGCCCACTCAGGACCGCTCCCAGAGAGGCGCTGCTCAAGGAAGCCAGGGAGCTGGTAGCCGGAGGCGTCAAGGAGCTCGTTTTAGTGGGGCAGGATGTGGCATCCTACGGCAAAGACCGGGGCGGCAAGCGGGAGCTTTTGGGTTTGCTTCACTCCCTGGCCCAGCTGGACGGCCTCCACTGGCTGCGGCTCATGTATCTCTATCCCTCAGGCTTGACCCGAGAGCTCCTCTCTGTGCTCCAGGAGCTCTCCCCGCCCTTGGTACCTTATTTCGACGTTCCGCTGCAGCACGCCCATCCGGAGATCCTCGCTTCCATGGGCCGCCCCTTTGCCGGCGATCCCCGCCGGGTAGTGGATCGGATCCGGGAGCACTTTCCCCGGGCCAGCCTGCGTACCAGCCTGATTGTGGGCTACCCGGGGGAGACGGAAGAGCACTACCGGGCTTTGCGTCATTTTGTGGAGCAGGTAAAGTTCCAGCATCTCGGCGTGTTCCCCTTTTCCCCGGAGGAGGGAACCTCTGCGGCCCAAGCCCCGAGTCAAGTGCCGAACAGGGTTAAGGAAAGGCGGCGGCGAGAGCTGATGGAGCTGCAGGCGACAATCAGCCGGGAGCTGCTCTCAAGCTACAGGCATCGCAGCTTGGACGTTCTCGTGGAGCGTCCCCATCCGGAGTGGCCGACGTTATTTGAAGGCAGGAGCTGGTTCCAGGCCCCTGAGGTGGACGGCTTGACCTACGTCAGCGGTCACGACTTGAGGCCAGGCCAGATGATCCCGGCCAGAGTGGAGCAAACCTGGGACTATGACCTGTCCGCCCTGGTTGAATAGGAGCTGCAATGCCCGGGACATTCCGGGCCTTGGCTGAGAGGCTGGGTTTACCAGCCATGCTTCAAGGTCCTAGTCAAAATATTCAAGATATTCCAATATAATAACGCAGCTGCGGCACCCTTGCGCCGCAGCTGCGTTATTTTTTGTTCCCAGGGTGTTGCCTTCCGGGAGACGATTTGCTATGAGAATCGAAATCTTATTTACGCGTAGGGGGTATTATTTTGATGAACCATTTGGAACAGATGAAAAACAACGATCAACTTGCCGAGAACAGCAGCGACATGGAGGAGACAGACTTCGAAGCCGCTCTGGAGAACTACTTGGAAAATGACTTTGCCGATCTTGAAGAAGGCAGCATCGTCAAGGGAAAAGTAGTCAAGCTGGGCCGCGACGACGTGCTCGTGGATGTCAGCTTCAAGTCCGAGGGACAGATTTCGGTTGATGAGTTCAAGGACCGGGATGGAAACCTCCTGATTCAAGAAGGCGACGATGTGGACGTCTTTGTGATGCACAAGGACGATCTCGAGGGAACCATCTCCCTGTCCCACAAGAGAGCCAAGCGGATGAAGGTCCTGGACGAGCTGGAAGAGCTGCAGAGCCAGGAAGCCAATGTTCCCGGCACCATCGTCCAGAGGATCAAGGGCGGATACACTGTGGAGATCAAGGGCATTGAGGCCTTCCTCCCGGGATCGCACGTTGATCTGCGGCCGGTTCCGGACATGGATGCCCTGGTAGGCCAGGAGTTCAACTTCCGCATACTCAAGATCAACCGCAAGCGAAGCAACGTTATTGTTTCCCGCCGCGTTATCCTGGAAGAGGAGCGGGAGCAGAAGCGGGAGGAGCTGCTGAGCACCCTGGAAGAGGGCCAGGTGGTCACCGGAAGGGTGAAGAACATCACCGATTATGGGGTATTCATCGATCTGGGCGGGCTGGACGGCCTGCTCCACATCACGGACATGTCCTGGAAACGGATCAAGCATCCCAGGGAGATGGTGCAGCTAGGAGACTCTCTGGAGCTCAAGGTCCTCAACTACGACCAAAACGAGCAGAAGGTCTCCTTGGGACTGAAGCAGCTGGTTCCCAACCCCTGGGAGGATATCAGCAGCAAGTATCCGGAAGGGGAGAAGTTTACCGGGAAGGTCACCAATCTGGTGGATTACGGGGCCTTTGTCGAGCTTGAGCCGGGCGTGGAAGGATTGGTGCACATCTCGGAAATGTCCTGGACCAGGAAGCTGCGCCATCCCTCCCAAATGGTTCAGGTCGGCGATGAGGTCGAGGTTGTCATTTTGAGCGTCGACGCCGATCGCAAGCGCATTTCGCTGGGCATGAAGCAGGTGCGGCCCAACCCCTGGGATCTGGTTTCGGAGAAGTACCCCGAAGGCACGATCCTGGAGGCCCCGATAAAGAATATCACCGATTTCGGCATGTTCATCGGTATTGAGGACGGAATCGACGGGCTTATCCACGTTTCCGACGTGTCCTGGACCAAAAAGGTGCATCATCCCGGGGAGCTCTACCAGGTAGGAGATGTCGTCCGGGCCAAGGTGCTCACAGTGGACAAGGATAACGAGAAGTTCACCCTGGGCATCAAGCAGCTTACTGAAGACCCCTGGCTTCAGATTCCGCAGAAGTATCCGGAAGGGACCGTCGTTTCCGGACGGATCACCAATATTACCGACTTCGGGCTCTTTGTGGAAGTGGAAGAGGGCATCGAAGGGCTGGTCCATCTCTCCGAGCTGAGCACCAAGAAGGTCAAGTCCCCCTCCGAGATATACGAGGTGGGCCAGGAGGTGACCGCCAAGGTTATCCGCGTCAGCGCCGACGAGCGAAGGCTCGGCCTGTCCATCAAGCAATACCTCGAGGAGGAGGAGCGGCGTCGAACTCAGGAACAGAGGAAGCAGTCCGGCGAGGTTCCGGGAAGCAACCTGGGCGATCTGATTCGGCAGAAGCTTGAAGATGGCGAGTAGGCAGCGATTCAGCCAAAGACATCCCTTCTTCTTCGGAATAATGCTCATCACTCTGGCCGTGGCCCTTCTCCTAGGGGCCATGGCCTTTTTTCAATTCTGGAGGGGCGGGGCTTTCGGCATCCGGCAGGCCAAGCTCGGGGTGGTCAATGTGCAAGGCTCCATTACCGATGCGCAGAGGATCACCACCTGGATTAAGAAGCTCGGGGACAATCCGGAGATCCCAGGCGTCCTGGTGCGTATCGACTCCCCCGGCGGGGTGGTAGCCCCCTCCCAGGAGATCTACGCCGCTGTCCGCCGCTTGGCCGGGAAAAAGCCGGTGGTTGTTTCCATGGGATCTGTAGCCGCCTCCGGGGGCTACTATATAGCCTGCGCTGCGGATACCATTGTCGCCAATCCCGGCACGGTGACCGGAAGCATCGGAGTCAAGGCCAACGTGCCCAATGTCCGGGAGCTCATGGACAAGATCGGGGTCCAGGAGCAGTCCATCGTCAGCGGGAAGTACAAGGACGCCGGGTCGCCGACCAAGCCCTTGAGCCCCGAGGAGACGGCCTATTTCCAGGAGCTGGTGGATGATCTCTTCGGCCAGTTTGTGGAGGCGGTGGCCAAGGGCAGGGGAATGAAGGAAAAAGAGGTCCGGCAGCTGGCGGACGGACGCGCCTATACCGGGCAGCAGGCCCTGGAGCTCGGCCTAGTGGATGAGCTCGGTGACAGGGCCCAAGCGGTTGATATCTTGCGCGAGATGTGCGAGATTACAAGGGAAGTCGATTTCGTGGAAGGGCCGGAGGCGAGGAGCCTGCTGTGGTCCCTGCTTCTGGGGCAAATCAGCTGGCCGCAAATTCGCGACGCAATGAGCGGCTCCCAGGCCCTGTTCGAGTATTAAGCAGCACCTTAAGCTTCACATCAGGGAGCAAGACCCATGCACACCATTCTGGAACTGCTCATCAACATGTCCCACAGCACCCTGCCCGGCGTTTTCGGCGTGATCGGCATCTTCCTGTTCATGTTCGGCATCATAGCCGCGGGGCTGTACCGGGTAACGGAAGCCATGGAGCACGAAGAGCACGAGTCGCACTAAGAGCTTGCGACCCGCTCTTCCCTGCCTCGACATGCAAAAGCTTTAGAATAGCACTTTGTTTTTTTGCTGCTATTGATGGACACGTTTGACTGTGATGACCTTTAAGTTTTCTCTTTGATTTTTTTGGCTTAAAGAAAATCCTCTTTTTTTGCCTTTGCGTCTCATCCTTTGTGCCCTTCGTTGCATTGTGGTTCATCCCTCTCTTGGGTTGCGGGTATCCCGCGCTAGGCCTAATAGCCTTTCATCCCCTGGTTTTCTGCTCCTCTATAGCCTCCTCGATGCTCTGCACCATGTCTTCAGGGGTGGATGCGCCCGAATCGTAGAGGGCTATCTGCAGATTAATAGCCCGCTGAATCAGGGGGCGATCCACATTGAAGTAGCTCTTCCAGGCCTCCACTGCTTCCTGGAGCCTGCCTTGCTTGGCCAGAGCCAGGCCCAGGTAGAGGAAGGTGAAGTTGTCCTCTCTGCCTCGTTGCAGAATCTTCTTAAACTCGTTCACTGCTTGCTGCGGCTGCTCGGTTTGCAAATAGCAGTAGGCCAGCTTTTGCCGGGCCTGGATGTGGTCCGGTCTTTGCTGAACAATAGCCTCCAGGAGCTCGGCTCCTTTTGCAAAGGACCCCTCCTTGATAAGCTGATCTACCTCCCGAGTACCGGGATCGAATCCGGTGGACTCCCCCCAGAACGCGTCGCTGCGATATCGATTGACCAGGCTGAAAAGAAAGTCGCGCCGGGAGTACTTCTTGGGCTTGTAGGGTGAACGCATGGCTACTCCTTCCAAAGGACGGCTTTCATACCGGAGTATACACCTCTCTTGGCAAAAGAAAAACCCTTTGATTTTCCTTTGACAACGCTAAGGAAAACTTTTAAGGGAGTTCATTAGCTCTTTGTGAAAATATACACAAATCAAGAACCGAGGGGATTTTAAAACACGAGGAGGATGGTATGCTCGTCTCTGTATCCAAGCGGATCTTTCAGCTGTTGATGTGGGTGAGCGTGATTATTTTCACGACGCCCGCCCTGGCAGCTGCCGCCGAAGCGGCGGCAGGCAGCGGGCCGCATAAGCCCTGGTGGTTCTGGCCTCTGGTCTTGTTCGTTTTCTGCTTTGTGCTGGGGATTCTGGCGGTTCTGGCCGGAGTGGGTGGCGGCGTGCTCTATGTGCCGCTGGTCAGCGCCTTCTTCCCCTTTCATTTGGACTTTGTTCGGGGGGCTGGGCTTTTCGTCGCCTTGTCCGGAGCCCTGGCGGCCGGTCCGGGGCTGCTGCGCCGCAACCTGGCCAACTTGCGACTGGCCCTGCCGGTGGCCCTTATCGCCTCCACCTGCGCCATCTTCGGGGCCTTTCTGGGGCTGTCCCTGCCCACCAACATCGTGCAGATCCTGCTGGGAGCCACTATTCTGTTCATCGCCATTCTGCTGGCCACCTCGAAAAACGTGGAGTATCCCATGGTGACCAAGCAGGATGCCATCGGCCACGCTTTGGGGGTCAGAGGGGCCTATTTCGAAGAAACGAGCGGCAAGATCGTGGAATGGAAAACCCACAGGACCATACTCGGCTACTTGATGTTTGTGCTTATCGGGGTGGTAGCCGGTATGTTCGGACTGGGCGCAGGCTGGGCCAACGTGCCTGTGCTCAACCTGCTCATGGGCGCTCCGCTCAAGATCTCGGTATCCACGAGCAAGTTTCTCCTGTCCATCACCGATACCTCGGCGGCCTGGGTCTATCTCAACAAGGGCTGCCTTTTGCCTCTGATCGCCATTCCCTCCATTGTGGGGCTTATGCTGGGCTCGATCGTGGGGGTCCGGATCTTGGCCAGGGCCAAGCCCAAGGTCATCCGCTACATCGTGATCCTGGTGCTCATTTTCGCCGGGGGTAAGGCCTTGCTCAAAGGCCTGGGCCATTGATAGGCTGCCTTCCAGGCTTGCCTTTTTACTTGGCCCCGAAGTATGGTAGGGCCTGGCACCACAGGCAGGCAGAACATAGGAAGCCAAGGCTAGAAATCGGACAATCAAAATGCAGACGAGATACCCAAGGGGGAAGCATATGAGTCAAGAACAGGACAAGCAGGAGATGGCCAAGCCCACACCGGAGCAGATCGTTTATGCCGATATTCTGTTTTACGGCTCCTGGTTGGCAATATTTATCATGATCGTCACCTATTTCCTCTATCTGAGCGGAATAGTAGAGCCCTATATCCCCATATCCAAGATGCCGGAGTATTGGTCCATGCCCTCGGATCATTTTACGCACGCCGCAGATGTGCCTCTGGGCTGGGGCTGGATGGCACTGCTGGGCACCGGAGATTTCCTCAACTTTATCGGAATCGCCCTGCTCGGCGCTCTGACCATCATCGGCTATCTGGTTCTCATCCGGGCCTACCTGCGCCTCAAGGACACTCCCTTTATGCTCATCACGCTGGTGGAGGTTCTCGTGCTGGTGCTGGCAGCCTCCGGCATCCTGGGCGGGGGAGGACATTAACGCAAAGAAAAGGCCTTGCTTGGGCCTTGGACTCTTTCATGGCGGGGCGGCCTCCAAAAGGCCGCCCCGGAATTGCTGCAGCCTTCCCGCCTCGATCCGGCAACAGGGAGCCCTCCTGTTCCGGACCCTTGTTTACCGCGATTGAACCTATGCCCAGCTACCCCGCTGCCTCCATACTGCTGCCCCTAGTTCTTTTTTTGGTTGCCCTTCATTCCGCAGTGGTAGGACTGACCCTCATGGCCGGACCGAAAAGGCTGCTGCATTGGGCCGGGTTCCAGGCCGATACCGAGCCCTTCTTTGCAGCCCAGGCCGGCGTCTTTCACCTTGTGCTCGCCGTGGGCTACACCATGGCGGCCCTGGGCCACCCGAACACCGAGTCATTGGTGCTCTTTTCCATACTGGTAAAGGGCATGGCCGCTATCTTTCTGCTTGGCTACTTCTTGCTCAAGGATCGGAAATGGGTCATCCTGCTCTCCGGAGCGGCCGATGGGTGCATGGGAGCGGCGATCTGGCTGGCCTCTCTCAATACCGGGCTGTGAGCTCTTACGAGATATGTTGCCTAGGCGCGAGCCCCAGGAGTCTATAGCAGGTGGCCAAGAACACGAGTCGTCCCAAGCTGGTAGTCACCGGAGCCTCTGGATTCATCGGCCGCAATGCGGTTCTGGCAGCCAGCGAGAGATTCTTCCTCTATTGCCTGGCCCGCCGCTCCCGGCAGGAGGCGGGCATCCCTCCAGGCGAAGGGATCAAATGGATTCAAGCCGATATCGGAGATGCCGCGCAGGTCTCTGAAATCGGCGACTACATAGCCGCTCAAGGCGGGGCGGACTTCGTGCTCCATCTGGCCGGCTACTATGACTTCAGCCAGCAGGACAACCCGGCCTACGAGCGGACAAATGTCCAGGGCACCCGAAACATCCTCCGGATGGCAGAAGGGGTGGGAGCCAAGCGCTTCATCTTCTCCAGCTCCCTTGCCGCCTGCGAGTTCACCCCTCCCGGTTGCGTCGTGACCGAGACCACGCCGGCTTCGGCTCGTTTCCCGTATGCCGTCAGCAAGCACCGGGCCGAAGAGATCATTCGCTCCTGCTCGCATCGGGTTCCCTCCACTGTGATCAGACTGGCGGCGGTGTTCAGCGACTGGTGCGAATACCCTCCGCTCTATGTGCTTATGGAAACCTGGCTCTCCCGTTCCTTGCATTCTCGAATCCTGGGAGGAAAGGGGGGGTTCGCCATTCCCTACATCCATATTCGGGACGTGATATCCGGCTTTTTCCGCATCATGGAGCTACACGCCGAGCTGCCGCAGTACTGCATCTTCAACCTGAGCCCCAGGGGATCGGTGACCCACCGGGAGCTGTTCGCCTCGGCAACCAAGTACTACTTCATGCGGGAGCATCGCCCCTGGTTTATACCCAAGGCAGCTGCCTGGGCGGGGCTGCACCTGAAATGGCTCCTTTGGAAGACGCAGGGCAAGGAACCGTTTGAGCGACCCTGGATGGCCAAGTACATCGACTCGCAGCTCAATGTGGAGGCCAAGCATACGTATGAGACCCTGCAGTGGAGCCCCACGCCGAGATTGCATATACTGCGCCGCTTGCTCTTCTTGAGCGAGAACAAGAGATCACTTCCGGCGAACTGGCGTTTTCGGAACCAGGCCCTGATGCAGCAACGCGTGGCCTTGAGGCGCAGCATACAGCTCTATCGGGAGCTCATGGAGATCCGGGAAGGGATAGTCAACGAGGTCTTGCAGGCCATACTTCAAAAGGAAAGCGGGCAATCGTTTCCCAACTATCAGCAGATGGAGCTCGAGACCCTTCGCTGGTATATCAACCTAGTCTATCAGCTCCTGGCGGTGTCCATCCGCAACCGGGACCGATCCATTATCAGCGACTACCTCCAGATTATATGCGCCCATCGCTTCGCCAAAGGCTACTCCAAGCAGGAGGTCATCAACTTTATTCTGGCTCTGCAGCAAGCGCTGTCCGGACGTCTCTGGCAACGCGATGACTCACGCGACTTTCAGGAGAGGATTTACCTTTACGTGACCCTCACGTTGCAATACACTATGGATGAGATTGAGGACAGCTTCGACTCCCTGCAATATAGGCCCCCCAACAACGGAATGCGCCAGGATCAGAATCTGTTTCCCACCACCAACCAGGAGCTGCAGAACTTGGTTGAGCGGCTGGAGCGCATCTGCGGCGATCCGATGCCATCTGCCGGAGGCAGGTGCAAAGAAGCCTCGTCGCTTCGGGGCAGCAAAGACGAAGGTTATTGACTTCCCTTAGGGAGGAGATATAGTGCATAAACTGTGAACTGAGAACTTTGAACTCTCAAGTAGCCGGGGAGGCTTGCTTTTACTCTATGCTCTACGAGCTGGTACTCAAATGTCGGAGCGTGCGGCGGTTTTACGAGCGGTCCAAGGTGGCTCTGGCCGATCTGGAAGAGCTGGTGGATATCGCCCGGCTGACCGCTTCCGCAAACAACCTGCAGCCGCTGCGCTACATCCTGTCCACCGATCCCGAGGTCAACGAGCGTATCTTCCCCTGCCTGGGCTGGGCGGCCTATCTAACCGATTGGCCTGGGCCGGAGCCGGGTGAGCGGCCCACCGGATATATCGTTATGCTGGGCGACACTAAAACCGGGGAAACCTACACCTGGGATCAGGGAATCGCGGCCCAGACCATTATGCTGGGCGCGGTGGAAAAGGGCCTCGGCGGCTGCATGATCGGCTCCATCAATAGAGACAAGCTGCGCCAGGAGCTGGAGCTCGAGGCTCGATACGCCATTCTTCTCGTTCTGGCCATTGGGCGTCCCAAGGAAAAGGTTCTGCTCGAGGTGGCCAAGGACCCGGACAATGTCCGTTACTATCGGGATGCCAATCGGGTGCACCATGTTCCCAAACGCAGACTGGAAGATATTGTGCTGGCCAAGTACAAGTAGCCCTTGCCGCAGCGGAAAGCCGGTCCGGGTCCTTGGCCGCAGTGAGCCGCTATGCCCGAAGTGCAGCACGTAACCGTAACGCAGGCCGAATCCGGGCAAAAGCTTCTCCAGTACCTCAACCGGGCCCTTGGCGGTCAGGTCCCCCGTTCCGCCCTTTTGCGCTGGATACGTACCGGGCAGGTGCGGGTGGAAAGCCGTCGCTGCAAGCCCTTTAGACGCGTGCACACCGGGGAGCGGATCAGAATACCCCCCTATACCCCGGAGAACAATACCTCAGCCATTCTGCCTTCCCCCTCCAATCCCTTTCTCCTGAGCCGGGTCCATGAGGACCAGGAGCTCCTGGTCCTGGCCAAGCCGCCGGATCTGGCCACCCAGCCCGGCAGTAAGGTAACCCGAAGCGTTACGGATTATCTCAACCACTGCTACGCCGAAAGCGAGTGGATGCCCTCCTTGGTTCACAGGCTGGACAAGGATACCTCCGGGCTGCTGCTGGTGGCTAAAACCTACGGCTGCTTGCAGCACCTGCAACGGCTGTGGAAGACAGGGAGCATCGAGAAGATGTACCTGGCCTGGGTGGATGGCGAGACCAACTGGAGTGAATGGACCAAACTGGCTGACGAGATAGTGCCCCCGGGGCGGCGCAAGGGGGCTGCGGGTCAGAAAGGGGTCCGGGCCCTGAGCTCCGTGCTCACCCTACGCAATGCCGGCGGTAAAAGCTTGCTCGCTGTTTCGCTGCATACCGGCAGAAAGCATCAGATCAGGATTCAGCTCTCCAATCGAGGGGCCCCGGTTCTGGGAGACAGGAAGTACGGCAGGCGTCGATCCGGACAGGGCCTGCTCCTGCATGCCTACCGTCTGGCCTGGGAGGGGCGTTCTTTCAGCCTGGAGCCGCCCTGGATCAAGGAGTTCGCCCTTTTGGATGCGGACAGGGAGCAGCTGGGTAAAGACCAGGTCTCCGGCAAGGTTTGAGACGAGCTCTGTTAGAGCGGCAGGTCCTGCATGCGCAGTCCCAGCCGATTGAACCAGGAAATGTGGTTGCGGATGAAGCTCCAGCTGTTTTCCAGGTCTTCCAGGGAGTGAGGCTCCAGGGTCAGACCGGGGACCAGGTCCAGGAACTCCAGACCGGCAAACAGCTCCAGCCAGGGAATGGTGCCCTGCCCGAGCCCCAGGTGCTGATCTGCCACCCCGTCGTTATCGTGCAGATGGAGCTGGGCCAGAAAAGGGCTCAGGGTTTGAATCCAGGCGGGGAGGTTCTGATACTGGCTCCCGCCTCCGTAGCTCGACCAATGGCCCAGATCGAAGCAGAACTTGACCTGTCGCTCTGACAGCTCGGAGAGAAGGTCGCTCAAGGGGCGAGGGTCGTATTCGCGGACGTTTTCCAGATAGAGGGGCGGATGCTCCGACCAGGCGTCGAGCACCCGTTCCCAAGTGCTTACGGCCCGATTGAGCCACTTGGAAAAGAGATTGGAGTACAGGGGGATGAAGTTGGCATGGCCCACGAGATAGACCGGCTCGTAGATGGAGGCCACCTGCATGGCCATTTTGAGCCTGTCTCGAGAGGCTTGCAGAATGAGATCGTCGATGCTTCCCGGCTGCAGGTCGTGAAAGGGCAGGTGGATGGAGCAGGACAGCCCGTTCTGGGCCAGGGTGGCGGCCAGATTTTTGTGCCAGGAATCATCCAGACTTTCCAGGGAGATGGCATCCAACCCCAGCTCCGGATTGATGGCCTTTTCCAGAAAAAAGTCCAGGTAGGCCCGATCTTCAGCGATGTATCTGCAGGGGAGGTTCACAAAGTAAAAGCCCATGACCGCTCCTCAGTTCTTTTTACTTCCGGACAGAACGAGCTCGCCCACTTTCCGGAAGGTGTTGTCCTGATGCAAAGCGAGGGAGATCTTCTCGCCTCCCCGAAGTCGGAATGCTTCCCCCCATTCAATAGGCCGATCCCCTAGAAAGGGCTGCAGGGCTTCTCTGTTCTCTGCCGGGATGGCGCTTACAAGGCTGTAGACCCCGGGCTCCAGGAAATAGCTCGCTTTGTGCTGTACGGGAAAGACGAGATCTCCCTGATCCTTTCCTTTGAGGCGTATGCCAAGGACCCTTCGAGGCAGAACTCGAACGGTGAATCGGCTTTTGGGCTCCCCTTTGGTCTCCCGAACGATCTCGAAACGCCAATCACGGGCTTTGTCGGAAGCAGGCAGCAGGTAGCGGGAAAGGAAGCGTCCCGGCTCCAGAATGATCTCCTGGCCGATGTCCTGTCCGTCGTTATTGCCGGGATGGCTGACAAAGCCTTTGACATTGAGAATCTCTCGCCGGCTCTGATTCCATACTCCCAGCAGCAAGAGGCGGTCGCCCTGGCGAGCCAGGAGCTCTTCGCCCTTGGATACGAATCGAAGCTTGCCGTTGAGGCTGCAGACGAAGACCGGATGCTGGAAAAAGCTTAAGGACTTGGGTGCGGTCCATTGCACCGGCCAAGAGGCGAGCCTCTCCCCGTCAGCCACCAGCTCCAGGGAGGAGCCTTGATGGCTGGGGACGTGGTTGGTCTGCAGCAGATTGAGGTCAGGGTTGCCGCTCAGAAAAAGCCCCAAAGCAGAGGAGGGCCTGTGCTCCGCTTCCCCCTCGCGGGCGGGCTTGAGCCGGAGACGGGAGAGAGGATGCAGCACAACCTCCTTGCCCGGAGGGTAGGAGTTGCCGTTTACCATGAGGGATGGCTGAGACCCCTTGCCCGGGCTGAGCAGCCGTTTTCCCGGGTTTTGCGGAACATCCGGCAGCCTGGCCTCCACCCCGTAGTGCTGGAGAAACTTGTGGGTGGCCTGGAGCTGGTGCGTGATCTTCCAGTGCAGGCTGTTGATGTTCTTGCTCACCTCGATGGCCACGGCCGGGATCTCGGCCTGAGTCAAGGCAAAGTAGGTCAGGGATTTGCGCTGCTCCGGGTGCTGGGTGTCCCGGGAGCTGGTTTGAGTGTTGAACAGCTGGAAGTGGTAGTCCGCAGGGATGATATTGGCATTGACGTCCGGGAGTACCTGGTTCACGGCATGGGCCAGAAAGAACTTGTTCTTGTAGACCGCGGTGTCGATAATCACCGATTGCCCGAAGCGCTCCGGATTCCTCAGGTGATTGACATACTCCGGGCTGTAGAAGCCGGAGCCTTCATGGAGATGGATGAAGGCATCGCTGCCTTTGATGAGCTGTCGGATCGCCCGGGCCAGGTCATCCTCGTAGTAGCGCCCCTGATCCTTGCCGAAACGCCGGTTGAGGTCCACGTTGATGCTGCGGGTACGCTGCAGGATGGCCGGAAGGTTGGCCCGGGGGATGATGATCAGGTTGCCCTGGTGAACTTCGGCCCGGGTGAGCAACTCGGCGGTTAGATACCCGGAGACCTCGTCTCCCTGGATGCCTCCCTGGACCATAACTGTGGGGCCGGGCCTATCGCCCTGGAGAAAGTGGACCTGCAAGGGGTGCTGGGTTTTTGGGAAGAAGGTGAACTGTTCGGCCTGAGATCCTGGGGCAGCCACAGGCATCAGGGTTGTCAAGAGCAGCCCCAGGAGGCAGATGCCAAGGGTTCGGGGCAAGAAGGCGGTATGCGGCAGAGGGCTCATGAATGCCTAGCTCGAGGGTGCTGGGGTCCACTGTTCACGAAGAATGCGGTACCTTCCCTGGTAGGGCTCAAGGATGAGGGTCTTCTGTCCGTGGTCCTCATATCCCGCTTCACCGCGGTACGTCTGCTCGAATCGGACGGCAAATCCGCTTTGATGCAGCGCTATGGAAACATCTTCCAGGAGGACTCGCTGCGGGGCTTCTTCGGACCACAGCTGCCGCTTGTAAGCCAGGATGCGATTCCGGCCGTGGCGGCTATTCTGCTGGGCCCGGGGGTGATAGCAGTTCCTGTAGGCCTGGGTATCGGCCTGCTGCCAGGAGGAGCGCCACTGTTCCAGCCAGTTGCTGATCTCCGGGCGTCTGGACTCCAGGTAAGGCTTGCGAAGCTGAAGCGGCTTGTCGATCCATTCGCTGCCCACAATCTGCCACTGTCCTTGGTGCTTTTGCCAGTAGAGCCGCTTGATGCCCTGGGAAGAGAAGGAAGGGCTGCGGAAAAGCTGGGCAAAATAGGTCACCCAATATCCCGGCCCCGGGATGGCACGGACATCATCGACAAAGACCTCTATCCAGGAGTACTTGTCGAAAAGACGGCTTTTTTGGTCCCGGAAGGAAGCGAAGCTTGATCCTTGCGATATAAAATGGTCCTCCCGGTAAAAGGAGAAGAATCGCGACGATTGGCCCTGCCAGGCCTCGGCCCATTGCTGCACCAGCTTGTGGAGCTCATTGGCGGTGCTGTCCAATGCCTCGTCCTGTTGGTCAAACTCCACGGAGCGCCCGATGAGGATCGGGGTTGTTCCCAGCTCGATGTATCCGGCTATATTAAGGAGCTTGGAGGTATGCAGGGCGATGCAGCCCTTGGTATCCCGCGGTACCAAGGCCTTGCCCCGGCCGTGCAGCCAGATGCCGTAGCCGCTTTTTCCCTGGAGTCGATCCACCGGATTGGGATAGTTCAAGGTATAGGCCACACCTCCGTATAGGCGTTCATTCAGTCCGCCGTTGAGACGGCTTTCCAGGAAATAGACGCCCTCGGGAGTCCTTTCGTCTCCTTCCACGGCCTTGTCTCCCGGCTTGTCCCCTGTTGAGCAGGGAAACTCCTTCAGGACCTGCAAAGGGCTCGTCTTTTCCAGGAGATAGAAGGTCTGCAGCGTTTTGTTGACGGCTAGAAAATAGTTGGGAGAGTGGGCGTAGGTTGCTATGCGGAAGGATTGGCTCCAGCCGGGGCTGGCTGAGGAGCACAGAATCAAGATCAGGACCGCGCAGCCGGCAACAGCGGGAAGTCGCAAATAAAGCCAGTGTGAAGGGCAAGTGTTCAATTTGCTGGTATGAAGCTTCAAATTCCAACCTCTCACTCGGCACTCAGCTTGGCTGCATTATTCTTCGATTAGAAATTGCTAACGCTCAAGCTGCAGCTTTTCTCCAAGCTCGAGCTGATACGTGGCAAACTGAGTGCCGGGTCAAACTGGTCGCGATAACCAATCAACAGATTGGTGAAAGATCTGGACCTTGGATTCTTTTCAAACGAAACCCCGATAAATCAGCGCAGCCGGAGGCTGCGCTGACTTCGACCTGGTGAGAGGACTTCTGGAGTAAGAGGCCAGCCTTGCCTTGAGCTCAGTCATGGGACTCCCTGAAAACCCGGTCCATGATGCTGCCTTCGTAGCGAAGATAGTATCCGGTATCGAAAAGCTCATTCAGCTCCTGAGCGGAAAGGTGGGCGCAAATGGCCTCGTCTTCCCTGACCAGGAGAGAAAAGGGCCGCTTTTCGCTCCAAGCGGCCAAGGCGGGGCGCTGCACAAGCTCATAGGCGTGTTGCCTGGGCAAGCCCTTTTCCAGCAGGGCCATGAGCACCCTCTGGGAGAAGAAGAGCTCGAAGGAGGCTTGCAAGTTGCGATCCATGTTGTCGGAGTTGATCTGAAGCCTCTCCAGAACTCCGCTCAAGCGATGGAGCATGTAGTCGATGAGTATGGTGGAATCGGGCATTATGACCCGCTCCACCGAGGAATGGCTGATGTCGCGCTCATGCCACAGGGCCATATTTTCCAGGCTGGCCAGTGCATTGCTGCGCACTATCCGGGCCAGTCCGCACAAATTTTCGGCAGAGATGGGATTCTTTTTGTGCGGCATGGCCGAGGAGCCTTTCTGCCCGCGGCTGAACCCTTCCTCCACCTCCAGGACCTCGGTGCGCTGCAGGTGGCGGAGCTCGGTGCCCAGCCGCTCAATGGTACCGGCTATAAGGGCCAGGGAGGTGAAGAACTCGGCAAAGCGGTCCCGCTGAATGATTTGGGTGGAGATGGGATCCGGCGAGAGGCCGAGCAGCTCGCAGGCGATGCGCTCCACCTCAGGAGAGAGATGGGCATAGGTGCCGACTGCCCCGGAGATCTTTCCCACCCGAACGCTTTCCAGAGCCCTGGACCAGCGAACCTTCTGGCGGGAAAACTCGGCGTGAAAAGAGGCCAGCTTCAGCCCGAAGCTGGTGGGCTCCGCGTGTACCCCGTGGGTTCGGCCCATGGCCAAACGGCCCTGGTGCTCCCGGCTGAGACGCTGCAGGACCTCCAGTATGCGCTCCAGATCGGATAGAATGAGGTCTCCCGCCTCCTGGAGCAGAACGGCATTGGCCGTGTCCACGATATCCGAAGAGGTGCAGCCTAAATGGATGAAGCGGGCTGAAGGCCCGACTTTCTCCTCCACAGAGGTGAGAAAGGCGATGACATCGTGCTTGGTCTCCTCCTCCAGGCTCAGGATGCGATCCACGTCGAAGTCCGCCCGCTTGCGGATCTCCTCCATGTCCGAGGCAGGGACGCGGCCGAGCCGATGCCACGCCTCGCAGACAGCGACCTCCACCTTGAGCCAGGCCCTGAACTTGTTCTCCAGGGTCCAGATGCGGCTCATCTCCTGGCGCGAATAGCGATCGATCATGCGCTAGGAGCTGTTAGAGTCCGAGGAGGTTTTATCCGAGCTCTTTTTCTCGGAGGAAGAGGAAGCGGAATCCTGGCTGGAGTCTGTGGAGTCTGTGGAGGCCTGGCCCTCCTTTTTGCCGTCTCCGTTGCCATTGCCCCCCTGAGCTGCCTTTCCGGAGGAGGAAGCAGGGGCGGCGTAGTCGGTGGCGTACCACCCGGACCCTTTGAGGATAAAGGCGGTGTTGGAGATCATCCTTTTGGCTTTGGCCCCGCACACCGGGCAGAGGCGCTCTTTTTCGGTGTAGTCCTTGTGCCATTCCTCGAAGATATGACGGCACTCCTGACAGCAATATTCATAGATTGGCATAGCACCAACCCTCCTGTTGGAAAAAATGAATTTGGAAAACAGCTCCTTTAGGCTGGTATTCTTTATAATCAGCTAGGAAAGCAAGTCAATCATCCAGCTATTTCCGGGCTGCTTTTCCCAAGCGCTCAGTGCTTGGCTTGCTTGGACTCGGCCTTGGCTTCCTTAATGCGCTGCTTGAGACGCTTGCGCCTTCTTTTGCGCCGCCGGTCGAGCTCTTTACGCCGTTCGATTTTCTTGTGTCTGGACATAACACTGCCTCCTGAAAAGATTTGATTCCTCTTACCAAGGGAGTCCAGTTTTGTCCAGTCTCCCGGTTGAGGCTAAGTTATGAGATTTCCTCCATTTTATAACTCCGAGATCCAATTCCTAATTCTTCTGCATAGTTGAGGGTGAGCTCCTCGTGCATCTCCGCCCGGAGACCCGGAAAGGGCTCTGCAGGTTCGGTGGTCTGCATAACAGGGCCGGGAGGCGTTTTGGCAGCAGCCTTGCGGACCAGATCCAGGCTGGCCTGGTCCAGGGCCACCGGATCCAAGGAGGCCAGGATGCCGAGGTCCGCACAGACCGGACGGTCGGAGTGCCCTTGGCAATCGCAGTCCGGTGTGATGCGCACCAGAAAGTTGAGGTATCCAGCAGGGGCCAAGGAGAAGTGCACAGCGGCGGCATACTCGACCAACCGTTCCAGGAAGGCGGGCAGCTCGGTCTGCCAGTCAATCGAGACAGCAGAGCTGCGGCATTCGGCCAAGCAGGCCGCGCAGCAGATGCAGCGCGAGGCGTCGAGGCGGACTTCTCCCTTGTCGTCCAGCTGCAGGGCTTGAGTAGGGCAAGCCCGGACGCAGCGACCGCATCCGTCGCAGCGGCGGCTCTCGATCCGGGGAGCCAGGCCGCTGTGTTGCAGCAGCTTTCCCTTTCGGCTTGCGCAGCCCATGGCGATGTTTTTGAGGGCGCCTGCGAAGCCGGCCAGGCAATGGCCGGTAAAATGGCTGGCCACCAGAAGACGGTCGGCCTCGAAAAGGCCTCCCGCGAGATAGCACTCTCTGAAATGGCGGCCGGGGGCGGATACCCGGGCCTCGTAGCCCCCTTTGAGCCCGTCGGCGATTATCACCGGAGCTTTCAGGAGCAAGGGATCGAAGCCGTGCCCCGCCGCAGTCAGGCTGTGGCAGACCGCATTCCTGCGCTGGCCGGCGTAAAGGGTGGCTGTATCGGTCAGGAAGGGCTGAGCCCCGGACTTGCGGCAAAAGTCGATGATCGGAGCAAGCCACAGCGGAGCCAGGAAGCCGGAGCTCCCGGCTTCACCGAAATGGGTTTTCAGGGCCACCAGATCCCCGGAGCCAAGCCGCTTGGCCAGCCGCGCAGCCTTGAGAAGGCGGCGCATTCGGACAGCATAGGATGCCTTGGTTGAGGTCTTGAGGTTCCAGTAGAAAATGGTGCTCGGGCTATGGCTCACAGGGACCTCTGCTAGGTTGCCGCCAGGGTTTGCGGGCTGGTCAAGGCTCGCAGCTCAAGCTGCGGCATTGGCCGTCGAAGAATCCGCTCAAGGTGTCGGTATGGATGAATCGAGACGGCCAGAGGCTGTAAGCGCCGAGGATTGCGGCGATCGATTCCTTCAGGTCCCGGTCCAGGCTTGCAGGCGGGGAGGCGATCTGAAGGCAGGTGCTTCCGTCAGGCAGGATCCTGATTCGGAAAGACTCCAGCCCCAGACGGCGCAGATCCTCCTCTGCGGAGCCTATTCTGGCCAGCTCGTCCCTTGTGGGCGAGCAGCCGTAGGCAAAACGGGTCAAAAGGCAAGGCCTGGAAGGCTGATCGGGATGAGGGATCCCCAGTGAGCGGGACAGCTCGCGAATGTCAGCCTTGCCAAGCCCGGTATCCGCCAGGGGGCTTTGGATGGACAGCTCCCGAAGCGCAGTCACTCCGGGGCGGTGCTCCTTCAGGTCGTCGGCCTGGGTCCCCTCGAGAACGTAGTCCCGCTTCCAGCCAGCCGCCATTTGAACCGCCTGGGAAAAGAGAAGCCGTTTGCAGTGATAGCAGCGCTCAATCCGGTTTTCAGCCACCTCCTTGCAATGCAGCGGGTTAAGGGGGGCCTTGATAAAGGGCAGGCCCATGCGCTGAAGCGTATCTTCGGCAGCTCGCTGCTCAGACTCGGAGGTCAGCGGGGTGCAGAAGAGCAGGCCCAGGAAGTCAAGGCCCTGTGCTGCTGCGATGTGGGCCAGAAATCTGCTGTCCAGTCCTCCGGAGACCGCGATGACGCCTGGCTGCATAAGGCTGAGCCGTTCAAGGAGCGACTCCAGGGCCCGCCTTTGCTCCGGTGCGAGACAGGGTGAACAGTTAAGCGGCTGCATGGCTCTTTTTCCCTGAAGCGATTGATCCGGGTGCAGCTATATCGGTGCAGTCGGAAGCTGCACTCAGGCTGATCTTGATTTTTCCAATCGCTTGAGACATCTTTTGAGGCCAGGTGTAACCCGAGAACCCAGGACCTGTCCATACGTTCCAGGCAAAGCCGAGACAATCGCAAGGGCAGCCGGGCAGGCTGCATGGATCCTCTGCCAAAAGCGGCTTTGCGCCAAGCAAACCTGCCAGCCTAATGGGTGGAAGCCATGGGGTATGATGCCGATGTGATCGTGGTTGGGGCCGGGCCGGGCGGAGGGAGCGCGGCCTACTTCCTTAGGCAGAGGGGCTACCGGGTGCTGCTCCTGGAAAAGGAGAGGCTTCCCCGGTATAAAACCTGCGCCGGCGGGGTTCCGATACGGGGGCTGGAGCTGTTCCCCTTCTCCTTCTCCCCGATTGTCGAACAGTCCATCTATCACGCCACCTTTGCCTGGGGCGAGAAGCAGGTTACGCAACAGGTGCCGCCGCAATGCTTGGTTATGGTGATGCGGGATCGATTCGACGCCTTCCTGCTGCAGCAGGCCGCTGTCCCTGTGGAGGACGGCACCAGGGTGACCCAGGTGGTTCCCCATGACGGCTGGGTGGAGATTCGAACCGACAAGGCCCGGCTTTTGAAGTCCAGATTCCTTCTGGGGGCCGATGGGCCGAACTCGGTGGTGGCCAGATGTACCGGCTTGAAAAAGGCTTCCCATATGGGAGTGGCCCTGGAGGCCGAGGTGCAGCCGCCTGTGGAGGTCATGCGCCATTTCCGGGGGCGCTTCCTGATAGGGCTGGGAGCGGCCAGAGAAGGCTACTGCTGGGTTTTTCCCAAGTCCTCCCATCTCTCGGTGGGCATCGGGAATATGCGCAAAGGAAAGGACCAGCTCAAAGAGAAGCTGTTCAGCTCTATGGAGCGCTATGGAATCCAGCTGAACGGAGAGCGTATCCAGGCCCATCCGCTGCCGACCTACGGCGGGGGCAAGCGTCTTCATCGGGGCAATATTGCGGTGCTGGGCGATGCAGCCGGCCTGGTGGATCCGCTCACCGGCGAGGGGATTCGGCACGCCCTTCTAAGCGGCAAGCTGGCCGCCGAGGCCATAGACCAGGGCGGCTTGAGGCATTACTCGCGCCGAGCCTGGCAAGAGATCGGCCGGGATCTCCTGTGGGCCAGGCGGCTTTCCAGTATGTTCTATGCCAGGCAGCACTCCAGCTTCAGCTGGCTCATACGCAATGAGCGAGTTTTTCGGGACATGATGCACATTGTCAGCAACCGCCTCAGCTATAAGGGAGCCCTGTTCAAGCTTCCCCTGTACGCAGTGATGGTCGGCAAGCGCAAGCCTCTGGACAGGAAGTCGCTTCCGGCCTGTTGAGGGCAAGCGGCTGAAGGCTCTTATGGACCGCACATCCGGACAGGGAGGAAACCGGGTCTTCCGCTTGAGCTGCGCTGGGGAAGAGATACCCGGAGTGGAGGCGCTGCTAAAGGCTGAGGGCTACGTTTTCGAACCGTGCTCCTGCTCCGCCTATGCCCGCAGGCTTCTCAAACAGCCAAGGCCCCTTGGCAGCTCCTTGGCGGCCTGCTTCGGTCTGATATACATCCAGGACAAGGCCTCGCTCCTCCCTCCGCTTTTGCTGCAGCCGCCCCGGGGCGGCGTGGTCCTGGACATGTGCGCCAGTCCCGGAAGCAAGGCCGGCTTCTTGGCCCAGCTTGTCGGGGACTTGGGGCTGGTTGTGGCCAATGAGCCCCAGAGCAAGCGGCTTGTAACCCTTCGCAAGGGCATGGAGCAGATAAACGCAGCCCAGGTGGTCACCAGCCGCTACAGCGGGGAGGGCTTTCCCGAGATTTACGGCGGCTTCAGCTCCATCCTGCTTGATGTGCCCTGCAGCGCCTGGGGCACGTTGGAAAAAAACCCCAGGGCGGCAAAGATATGGCGCCCGGAGCGGTTGGGGCCGCTCATAGACCTGCAGCGGCTGCTGCTGCAGCGGGCGGCCTCCCTCCTGGCTCCGGGCGGTAAAATCCTCTATTCCACCTGCACCACCAACAGGGAGGAAAATGAGGCGCAGGCCATATGGGCCGTAGAGGAGCTGGGTCTGGAAATGGCGGAGCTGACCCGGCCTCCCGGGTTCTTTTGGCAGGACCCGGAGATGCCGGAGGCGGAGGAAAGCCTTCGGGTGGACGGACCGGCCTCTGGGTGCCAGTCTTTCTTCCTGGCCTGCTTGCGAAGGCGGGGCAAAAAGCCGGGAGCCTTGAGAGCAGGTGAGGGGCTGCCTAGCTGCCAAGCCGGCGCACGATATGACCGCCTCCTTTCGGTGCAGGATCTTCCGCAGCATCCCGTGGCCGCCTGGGAGCATCTTCCCCCCGGAGGTTTCGGGCTGAGAGGAAAGGAGCTTTTTTTTCTTCCCCGGCTGGCCTGTGAGGTGTTGGGCTCCGGGCTCCGTTGGGAAGGGCTTCCTCTGGGCAAGTTGACCCACGGCTCCATCCGGGTGAACAGCAGGTGGAGGAAGCTTCTCCCTCCTGCGGAGCAAGGGGCGGGCCTGCACCTGGAGGACATGGAAAGCCTCAGGGCCCTGACCTCCGGGCAGAGCCTTCCGGCTCCGGTCCAGGGCAAGCAGGCCGGGCTCTACTGGCGGGGGCTGGGCTTGGGATGGGTTGCGGTCAAAGGCCGGCGCTGCCTCTGGACCGGATGAAAGCGGCGCTCGGGCGGTTCAGGACGAACAGAGGGGGTGGTGCTTGAACCTGGGCCCCACCAGAAGCAGGCTGTTGGGCAGGGTGGTTTGCACCACTTCGGTGGTGTTGCCGAACATAACGTCCTTGACCAGGCCGTGCCCGTAGATGCCCATGACTACGAGAGCGTCGTGGGGCACATGGAACAGGTTGAGGCTCAGCTCCTTTTTGTCCTGGAAGTGCCAGTTGCGAACCTGCTCTGTAAATGGGGCCTCCAGGCCTCGGCTGCGAATGATTTGCTCGTAATCCTGCCTCGTGTTTCCGCCTTCGGCTTGAGTGAATACGTCCACAGGCACGCCGCTGCGCTTGGCGAGCTGGAAGCCGACCTGGAGCGATTTGACACCGTTGCTGGAGCCTCCGAACATGACGCAGACGCTGCTCCAGGGCTTGTAGGTCTGGCTGGGCAGGAGCAAGGGGAAGGCGGCGTGCTTCAGGATGCTGCGCACCTTGGAGCCGATGCGGCCCAGTCGGATGGTCGAGGACAGCTCGCTGATCACCCGAGGGCAGGTCATGAACCCGTAATCGGTAGGAATATCCGGCAGGTTGGAGGCGGTGTACTCCGTGGACTCAAAGAGCTTTGCCGCGGCCTGGTTCTCGGCCAGAATCTCCTGGACGTGCTCCGGAGCGGTTCGGGGGTCTCTGAGATAGGAGGAGTCCAGGTCCACCTGAACCGTATGGGGATCGAAGTACATGAGAAACTTCGGCGTTTTCGGGATGTACAGGCTGAGGCGCAACTCGAGCTGCTTGGAGAAATAGATGGAATGCAGCAGTGTTTCCCGCCCGAAAGGCGTGTTTCGGTAAATATGGAACAGTGAGTTGTGCATGACAGCCCCCTTGAAGATGCGACTGAAAAAAGCCTTTTTGCAGCTGCGCCTTTAAGAGATGCCGGGCCTATTGGGCGAGGGACCCCTGGACTGGGGCGACCTCTTTGCCCGATGCAGTCATCTCTTGGACCTTTTGATTGTAGAAGGCGATGACCTCTTTGCGGCGCAGCATACCGAGAAACTTTTTGTTTTCACTATCCTTCACCACCGGGATGCTGTCCAGGTTCTTCTGGGAGAACTTGTGCATGATGCTGCTCAGATCCTCCTCCGGGGTGGTGTAAATGATGTCGCTGATGGCAATATCCTTGACCACAATGAGGTCGTCGATCTCCGGCTCCAGAAGGACGCTCCGGAAGTCACGGGTGGAGAAAATTCCTGTCAGCTGCCGGCTCTCGTTGACCACCGGAAAGTAGTCCTGGGTGGTGCTGAAAAAGAGCTTTTTGAACTGGGAGAACTTGATGTTTTCCGGAACCGTTTCCACAGGCTTCAATTGGCTGAGCAGCTCGCTTACGGTATGGAACTTCAGCAGGTCCACAAAGTAGAAGTCCGCCCCTGCAGCGGGCGACTCCCAGCCCTTGACCGTTTCCTGCACCGCTTCTGAGTCCTTTTGGGAGGTCAGAATCTCTCCGGCCTTTTGCAGGCCCACCTTTACCGCCACAGGCCCTAAGAGCTCATGGATGATGGTAGCTCCGATAACGATGTTGATGATGGAGTCGGAGATCTCGGCAAAGGCGGGATTGCCCTTGATAACCAGCGCCAGCCCGATAACGATGCCTCCCTGCGGCAGGAGCCCCAACCCGGTGTAGCGCCTAACGCTCTCCGGAGCCTTGGCCAGGGTTGCCCCCAGCCGAGCCCCGGTGAGCTTGCCGGCGCAGCGGAAGAGGACGAAAAGAATGATAAATATGTAGGAGCTGGCCAGGGAGTGGTAGTCGAAGTACATGCCGCTGAGCGTGAAAAAGAGGACGAAAATGAGCTCCTCGATGTAGTGCTCCATCATCTCGAAGAACTCGTGCTGGTGGGGGTTGAAGTTGGCCACCACGCAGCCCATGGCCATGGTGGCCAGGAGCTCGTCGCACTCCACCAGATGGGCCAGGCTGAAGCACAGGGTGATCATGCCCAGGATGAGGACGATGATGGAGCCTTTGGTGGCCAGCCGGAGCAGGGAGGAGATCTTGTTGAATATCAGCCCGAAGCCTATGCCTATCGCGATGCCTCCCACAATGGTGAACAAGGGGTGAAGCACTGTGGAGTGAAAATTGAGGCCGGATTGGAGAACCGCCAGCTGGGCCAGCGAGGTCCCCACGGCAAAGATGATGATGCCAAAGGCGTCGTCAAAGGCGGCGATGCCGAGAATGGAGGAGGAGACATCCCCTCTGGCCCGGTACTCGTGGGAAACGGCCAGGGTGGTGGCCGGGTCGGTGGGCGAGGCGAAGGTGCCCAGCAGGATGCTCAAGGGAATGGTCAGCCCTATCCAGGCCGCCGGAGTGAAGCCCTGAAACAAGGTGTTGATGCCGATGAAGGCCATAATGACAAAGAAAACAGCAAAAGATGCCTCGAAAAGCGTAATGGTCAGCACCGCCTTGCCCAGCTTCTTGAAGTTGGAGTACAGAAGGGTGCCGCCAACGGAAAAGGTGATGAAGGCCAGAGAGATATTGGTTATGAAGTCGGTGTGGTCCAGGAAGTCTTCCGGAATGATATGCAAGAAATGAAACTTGAGCAGAATTCCGGCAAAGATATACCCGGTCACTTTGGGAAGGTATACTTTCTTGGCGATCTCTCCGAACAGAAAGCCGATGAGCAGTATGACCGCAGCTATAAGGGTTTGTTGCATGGCAGAAGGGCTCCTCGTTCCGCATCGGGAGCTTCCGGCTTCAAGGCGCCGCCGGAAAGCAGCCTCCCGGAGTAGTTGTCTCGAGAGTCAAAGGCTTTTGAATAACGCATTGTTAAGGAGCTGAGTCAGGGCTTTTGGGGCTTCTTGTCTTCGCACTGCGCCATAAGTGCAGATTTCTGGTCTTTATTCTTGCTGCGAGCTATGAGCTGTAAGCTATCAGCTTCTTCTAACTGCGAACCGTGAACTGGGAACTCTGGACTCCACCAGGAGTTAATAGTTCGCTTCTCAAAACCGCCTGACCGGTTTCAGCCTCCAGGCGCACAGTATCAGCTTGATGCGTTCGCCCTAGCCGCTTCCCGCATCTGCTTTACCTTTTGATTGTAAAAGCCGATAACCTCCTTTCGACGCAGCATGCCGATGAGATGATCCGGATTGTCCTCGTCAACGACCGGCAGGCTTTCCAAATTCTTCAGGGTGAACTTGTTCATCACGGTATTGAGATCTTCGGTCAGTGTGGTTTCGATGATGTCCGAGGTGGCGATGTCCTGGACCACTACCAGGTCCTCGATTTCAGGGGAGAAGAGCACGCTCCGGAAGTCGGAGTTGGAGAATATTCCGCTCAAGTTGCCCTGCTTGTCAACCACCGGGAAGTACTCTTGATTGGTCTGGCAGTACAGGTCTTTGAAATCGGCAAAGGTCATGGACCTGGGCACGGTGATAACCGATTGGATGCTGTCCCGCAGGTCGGAGACCCGGTAGGACTGCAGGATGTCCACGAAGAACTCTCCGGCATGGGCCGGGGACTGGGTTTTGTTCTGCACCTGCTGGTGGTATATGGTCCAGCGCTGGGAGAACTGGTAGCACAGCAGGCAGACCAGCAGGCTGGGCAGCAGCATCTGATAGGAGTTGGTCATCTCGCTGACGAAGATGATCGTTGAGATGGGGGTGTTGGAAGCGGCGGTGAAAAAGCCGGCCATGCCGAGAACGACCATGGATTCCGGCGGCGGAGCCAGCTCCGGCAGCAGGGTGTTGAAGATGATGCCCACCGCGCCGCCCATGGCCCCGCCGATGACCACCGAGGGCCCGAAAACTCCGCCGCTGCCCCCGGAGCTGATGGTGAACGAGGTGGTCAGGATCTTTCCAAAGGCCACCCCGAGGAGGATGCCGAAGCTCACCTCGTTGAACAGGGCCTGCTGGAGAACCCCGTAGCCAAAGGACAGGGTCTGGGGCAGGAAGAAGCCGATCGCTCCGGTGAGCAATCCCCCGATGGCCGGCTTGACGTGGTTGGGCAGGGGTATCTTGGTAAACAGGTGGTGCACGCCGTAAAAGGTCTTGATGTACAGGAAGCTGCCCCCGATGAGGATGAAGGACAGGACCACGTAAGGGCCGAGCTCAAGGGGGTTGTCGAACTTGTAGACGGCGGAGTGAAACAAGGAGCCCCAGCCGAAAACCAGGCAGAAGATGCAGTAGGCCAGCACGGAGGCGATGCCCGCCGGGATGATGACCTCGGCCTCGAACTCCGGATCCTTGTACAGGACCTCGGCCGCAAACAGCGCTCCGGCCAGCGGGGCTCGGAATATGCTGCCCACCCCTGCTCCCACTCCTGCGGCCAGCATGATGCGCCGCTCCCTCTCCGAGAGCTTGAGCCGGGTGGCCAGATAGGAACCGAATCCGCCCCCTATCTGGGCGATGGGCCCCTCCCTGCCCCCGGATCCCCCAGAGGTGAGCGTGATGGCCGAGGCGATGGTTTTGATGATCGGGATGCGGCCTCGGATGAGCCCGCCTTTATTGTGGTATCCGTCTATGGCCGCATCCGTTCCATGGCCTTCGGCTTCCGGGGCAAAGGTATACACCAGCCAGCCGCTGACCAGCCCGCCCAGAGCCGGAAGGAACAAGAGTACCCAGCGATTGAAGGGTGTGTCGGTGTGCGGCAGCATGGGTTGCTCTCCAGCCGGGCCTGGGGGTCGGTATCCAGCCAGGTAATCGAGGAAGAAGTGCATGCCCGCTTCGCATAGGAACTGGAAAATGATGGATCCCGTGCCGGCAATGATGCCGATGAGGATGAAGAAGGAGAGCCATTTGCTCGTGGAGCGCAGCGGCGAGGAAGAAAACAGCGGCTGACGGAAAGCCTTTTTGATGGTTTGCAGGAGCTGGCTCATCGGTCTCTTTTTAAGGCCTCAAGGAGACTTCGAGTTGCTGGATATCTTCAATGGAGCTCGTTTGGGCCTTAATGGACTCCGTAAGCTTCTGCTCCAGGTGCTTGGGCGCGGAAAGCGTGACCGTGACCTTGCCCTGCTCTGCACCGACTCTGGCCTGGGGATGCTCCCGGACCAGGAGCTTTTTGACCCTGGAAGCCAGGTAGAGGTCCTCCATTTGGCGCTGGGATGCCTCCGTGGCTTGCAGGTAGGGATAGGCGGCCATGTCTGCGAGCTGGTCCACAATATGCTCCACGGAGATTTTGCTGGCATTGAAGATCACATCGTAGTAGGTGGGGTCCCAGTGATCGATGCCGGTAACGTACAGGCTCCACAGCCTGCGCTCCTCCTCGGCTTTTTTCAGGGCGTCCCCGGCCTCGCCGGGACCGATGCCCGACCGCTCCATCTCCTCCTGCATCCTCTGGGCAACATCGGCCTGTATCCGTACGTTGAGCAGATGGGGTATGTTGAGGGCGAAGGCATGGCCGGCCAGGCCGTGATACACCACGTTGTCCCGGACCAGATGGCTCAGGATGGCCTCCCGCATGTAGGCCAGGTACTCGTTCTTCTCGTTGGAGTAGCGGTCAAAGACCGAGGCCGTGGTGGCGTGAAGGGCGCGGCGAAGCTTGATCTCAAAAGAGTTGAACTGATCCGACTCCCGGAGCAGATCCTCGCGGGCGATGCAGGTAAAGCCCAAGCGGCGGGCCAGCTTGTCCGCCACTTTCCGCCCCAAGGCGTAGGAACCTCTGGATATGGTGATCACAGGCATATTGACAACCTCCTGATATGATGCTCCGCAGCCGGGTCACTGGGTATAGGTCACAGAAGCTTCCTCTTGGCTCAAAATCTCTTTGGCCAGGCCGATGTCTTCCTTGATCTGGGACATAAGCTCTTCGATCCCGGAAAACTTCTTTTCGTCGCGCAGACGCTTCACAAAGTGCACCTTGAGCGTCTGGCCGTAAATGTTGCGCTGAAAATCAAACAGGTGAACCTCCACTGAGAGCGCCTCCTGGTTGAAGGTGGGGCTGTAGCCCACGTTGGCCACTCCCGGATAGGTAGACTGTCCGTGCTCTCCCCAGACTGCATACACCCCGGGCTTGGGAAACAGCTTGTCGGTAAGCTCCAGATTGGCCGTGGGGATTCCGAGGAGCGGACCGCCGCGCTGATGGCCCTTGATGACCGAGCCGGCGACCTGATAGAAGCGGCCCAGCAACGGCCGGGCATCCCAGACTTGTCCGGCCTGAATCAAGCTCCGAATCCGGGTCGAGCTGACTACCTCGTTGCCTGCGGATACCGCCTCCATGCGCTTAACGCAGAAGCCGTGCTCCCGCCCCATTTTTTGCAGCAGCTCAAAGTTGCCCCGCCGGCCCTTGCCGAAGGTATAGTCGTGCCCGATGATAAGATGCCTCACCCTGAGGCCCTCAACCAGATAGTCCCGGACAAAGGACTCTGCCGAGAGCTGGGATATCTCCTTGGTGAACTCCAAGCAGAGCACAAAATCAAGCCCCTGGCTGGACAAAAGCCTCAGCTTCTGCGGCGTAGGGGTAATAAACGGCGGGACCTCGCCTTTGATGACCTGGAGGGGGTGGGGGTCGAAGGTGACCACCACGCTGGTCAAGCCAAGATCCTTGGCCTTGCTGCGCACGGTGTGAATCAGGGATTGATGACCGACATGGACCCCGTCGAAGTTGCCGATGGTCAGAACGGTCCCCTGCTCAATGTGAGGGCGGATTTGATGAATGCTGCTTACGATGGGCATATGACTGCCAATTGAGGAACCCGGAGAATGAGTGGAAGAGTTTCTGGGAGCGTTGCGCTATGGTTGCGCCCAAGCCTTCATCCAGCCGTGATGGTCCTCGCCGGTTCCGGGCCGCAGGAGCCCTTTGGGGCTGCAGCAGGTGCTGCTCAAAGACTGCGTAATGCTTCCGAGCTCTTGGGCCCAAGGTCTTGCACTATCAGCGCCGGGAGCTGATGTCGAGCCCACAGAATGCGTCTTGCAAAAATGAATTTTGCAGGTGCGCGTTGCAGGGCATCCAGGCGATCCCTCCATGGACTCCATACAAGATTTCGAACCGCCTGCCGGGTTCTCTTGCGCTTAGACGCTTCCGGCCCAGCATCTCTAGACAAGGCAGGCCCGTTTGTAAACACTTTGTTTAGCCTCCCGGAATGATTGATATTTATGACTTTTAAAAATATTTCCCTTAAGACGCCTTGTCAAAACCCTGCATTTTGGTTATAAAACTCGCTTTGGGCCGAAGTGGCGGAACTGGTAGACGCGCTAGGTTCAGGACCTAGTGGGGTCCGCCCCGTGGGAGTTCGAATCTCCCCTTCGGCACCATTTATGCCGAGGTAGCTCAGTCGGTAGAGCAGGGGACTGAAAATCCCCG
>CAZQPF010000021.1:0-40288 GCA_964595165.1 uncultured Desulfohalobiaceae bacterium | reverse complement strand
CCTGACCCCGCTTCCCAGATCCTGAACATCATTCCCTATGTGTCCAAGGCCTATGCGTCTTTGAGGTCCAAAAACAATGGCTCTGAAGCCAGCGCAGAGGTGTCATGAATCGAGAGCATCGAAGTGATCCAGTGATTGGTCCCGACATGACCGTGTTGGACGTGGTCTCCACCTATCGAGGGACCGAGGTGGTCTTTCAGCGCTACGACCAGAGGGCAGGAGAGTGCATCTGCTGCAACGCCCTGTTCGAAACCCTGCGGGATGCGGCCCACAGGTACGGCCTGGACCTGGAAGCCTTGCTGGGTGACTTGAGATCCGAGGCAGGCAAGACTGGGTGAGATCTATAGTATGGCTTTGATCTATAACTCAGCTTACTTCTCCAAGAAGCTGCACAAGCTGAAAAAAGCCGGGGGCAAAGCCGAAGACGCCGCCAATCAGGCCTGGGAGATCATGACGGAGGTGGCGGCCAGGGAACGGATGACCGCTCAGATCCGCAGTAAATTGACGCCCAGGGGGGAAGCCAGGATCAAGGGCTGTGGCAAGTTCGACCTCGGAGGCGGGTATCGCCTTCTGTATCTTAAGAAAAACGAACATGTGGTCTTTCTCTTTGTCGGAGCCCATGACGAATGCGATACCTGGGTCATGAACAATCGGAACATTGATCCTGATCTGGACCAGGCCGAGGTCATCAAGTGCCCTAAAAATCGAGGAGAACCGGAGGAAAAAGAGGTGCCCGCAGACTCCTCCGAGGCCTCAGACGACGAGCGTCCCCTGCATGAATTCATCGACCAGCAGACCCTGCGAGAGATATTTTCAGGCCTGTGTCAGCGGAAACGTTAAGGGCATAGCTAGGTGATACAATTTGTACTCATCAGCACAAAGGATGCAGCGGCGGAACTCTCTACAAAAGGGGCTGTATGAGCCAGGCTCACGCAGGCCGGGGCGTGCAGGGCCTGGATCAGGTCTGCCCTGGACAGGATGGGCATATCAAATCGGACCCGGACCCGCCCCAGCTCCTCCAGAGTGTGGGCGTCGCTGCCGCCCACAGGACAGAGCGGGTAGCGCTCCAGCCAGGCTGACGCCTGGCTGTTTTCCCAGGCTGTGCTGCGGCCGTTGATCTCTTCGATGATCCGGCACAGGCCGGAGCTGATGAGCTCTTCATCCACAGGCCGCAGGGACCGAAAGGGATGGGCCGCCACAGCCGCCCCGCCGGTGGATCGGACATGGTGCAGCAGGCCGGGAGCGCTCAGGCCATGCGGAAGATGCTCATAGGGTCCGAACAGAAGAAAATCCCCTTGCTGAGTGGTGTACTCCTGTCCGATAATGACACACAGCCCATTGGACTGGAGGCCTTCGGAAATCAGGTGTCTGACATCCATGCTGTCATGGTCGGTGATGCATACCCCGTCCAGGTCCCTGGATTGAGCATTGTTCAGAATCTCATCCAGAGAGAGTCGGCTGCAGGGCGAGAGCGAGGAGTGAACGTGCAGATCGAAAAGCATAGATGTATATTCATAATGCCTTGAAGTAGACAAGGCAAATCGAAAGAATGAATCGTTGGGCATCAAAAGGATAGGACTGAATGATCTTTTTAGCTGAGGCTCGTCATGGCCCCGAGTAAATGTCTGCTGCTCCTCCTGGACGGTCTCGGGGATCGCCAGTATCCTGAGCTTGATGGACTCACGCCGCTTCAGGCCGCTTACACGCCCAACCTCGATCATCTGGCCGAAGCGGGCGGCAACGGGCTCTATCACCCAGGCTGCCTGGGCGAGCCTTTCCCCAGCGAAAACGCCCACTTTGCCCTGTTTGGCTATCCTGACGAGCTCTTTCCCGGACGCGGCCCGGTGGAAGCCCTGGGGGCAGGGATGGAGCTCAAGCAGGGAGAGGTGGCGGTGCTGGCCCATTTTGTGAGCGCCCGGACCCGGGAGGGGGCTTTGTTTGTGGAACGGGATCGGCCAGGCCCTGCGGACCCTAAAGAAGTCAGGGCCCTTTTCGAGCTGGTGGGCAGCTTTGAGCACCAGGGCGTCACAGTCAGGCTGCATCAGACCAGGGGGCTCTTCGGGGTCTTGACCCTGCAGGGAAAGGTCAGCCCCCTGATTACGGACAGCAACCCCATGCAGGACCTGGCCTTTGCCACTGAGGTTGCTCCCACTGTCGAGGGCAGAATCGATCCCGGTGCCCAGCGCTGCGCTGAAGCTCTCCAGGCCTACCTGGCCTGGGCCTACCAGCGATTGTCCGCTTCAAAGCTGAGCTCTGACCGCAAAAGGGCAGGAATGGCTCCGATCAACGCCCTGGTCACCCAGAGGGCGGGGCGCATGTCCGAGGTAGAGCCTTTTTCAAGCCGGACCGGGCTCACAGGAGCTCTCATTGCCAGAGGGGCTCTGTACCGGGGCCTGGGCAGACTGCTGGGGATGGATGTTCTGGATGTACCCGAAGGGCTGGAGGCCCAGGCCGATTTTTCGGCCCGCCTGGAGCTGTCCAGTGCCCATTTGCCAGAGTTCGATTTCCTGCACCTGCACACCAAGGCACCGGATGAGGCTGCGCATACCAAAAGCTTCCTGGCCAAGCGGGAAGCAATCGAAGCTTTGGACCGCTCCCTGGAGCAGCACATGAACATCCTGGCATGCGATCCCGATATCCTGACCGTGGTCGCCTCTGACCACAGCACTCCGAGCAGGGGGAGCATGATCCATTCCGGGGAACCGGTTCCGGTGATCATGCGGGGTGCGACTGTTCGCCGGGACCGGGTCGCGGTCTATGACGAGATCGAAGCTGGGTCAGGGTCCCTGGGGTTGATGCGCGGCCCAGAGCTCATGCGGATGGTGCTCAATCTCATGGACAGTGCCAGGATGCGGGGTATCCAGAACAGCCCCCAGGATCTCCTGTATTGGCCCAGTCCGGCGTCAGCTCTGAAGGTCTGATCTTCGGGAGGTCATCACATGAAGAGGGCGAATACCATGGTGCATCACAGCCTGACCGAATCACTTATTGCCCGCAGGACCGGGGTGATTCACGGCCGGTTTCAAATCCTGCACAACGACCATCTGACCTATCTCCTGGCGGGCAAAAATGAGTGCGAGCACCTGGTGGTGGGGATCACCAACCCGGATCCCAATCTGACCAGGAGCGAAGAGTCTGATCCAGCCCGTTCCGCTCCAGAAGCCAATCCTTTGAGCTTTTACGAGCGCATGCTCCTCGTCAAGTGCTGCCTGGTGGATGCCGGTCTGAGGGAAGAGGACTTTTCCATCACCCCTTTCCCTGTGAATTTTCCGGAGCTCTATCGAATCTACGTGCCCCTGGACGCCGTGTTCTTCCTGACCATCTACGACGAATGGGGGCGGCGTAAGCTGGAGTACTTCCGGTCTCAAGGCATGCGCACCCATGTCCTGTGGAACAGGACTCCGGAGTCAAAGGGGCTGAGCGGGGCCCAAGTCAGGCAGGCCATGATCCGCAACGATCCCTGGGAGCATATGGTACCGGAGAGCACTGCTGTCCTCTGCAAGGAATGGAATATTCCAGGAAGGCTGAGGGGTGAGGAGTGAAGGTCCAGGGCAAAGAGGAGCGCAGCTTACCAGATGAAACAATCTATAGTGAACAGTCTTCTGTGCCGGTCTCGATCTCGGCATCCCTTTTCAAGGAGTCCATGTCGAGCTCCTGGATCCATTCCGGAAGGTTGCCGAAGATCTCGTGGAATCCGAAACCTCCTGCGGTCATCTCTCGAATGGCGTCTTCCTTGGACCAGCCCTGGATCGCAATGCGGTACAAGGCGCACATGGCGCCCGTTCGGTCTGAACCGTGCAGACAATGAACAAGTACGGGTCGTTGTCTCGGATTTGCGATGATCTGCAGGAAGCGAAGGCCTTCCCTTCTTTCCGGACGCCAAGCCTTCATATAGATTTGCTCATATCCCAATCGGGAATCTTCTATCTCCTCCCGGTCGGAATGGAAGGAGCGAAGATTTACGATGGTCTCAATCCCTGCCCTTTTCAGATTGTGCATGCCTTGCGCCGTGGGCTGCGCACTGCGGTACAGATTGGTGTGCACCTGATGCAGATTGGGAACTCCCTCCAGCTGGACAGGCTGAGCCCAATGCGACGGCCTGTTGGTGCACGACTCGTCTGCCAGCGAAGCGACCGCCAGCAAAGAGCAGGCTGATATGGTCAGCAGTCTTTTCATCTCCTTGAGGATATTACACTAAACTCCAGATTCCAACCCCTCACCCGGCACTCAGTTTGACTGCAACTATCTTCCATCTGAGGCTTTACAATTGTCATATCTCACCTGGAATGGTAGGTCTTAACAGCCCTGCGCTCTCTAGTCAGCGTGGCCTCCGGCTGCGCTGACTTTGGAGCTCAACCTGCGGATTTTGAGCACAGGAGAGATAGTGGACACCTTTCTCGGACATCACTCGGAATGGAATCTGGGCAGCCCTGGAGGCTGGGATTACCAGCGCATTACGCAGATCATCGGCAAAGCGGTCTGGGAAAGGCTGCAAGCCGTTACCTCCCTGGATATGCCACTGGACTTCGACCATCCCCAGCTCTACCCCATATCCGGCTTTGTGCGCATGCTCCTTCAAGCCCACCGGGAGCGGGAGGGATCCAATCCCGGCGTTATCGCCGTGGTCGCAGAGGAGGAAACCCTGCAGGACGTTACAGAGAACCGCAATCTGGCCCTTCATCTCGACGCCTACCAGGGCATCAGCGGGGTTCTCGCCTCCCCCAGGGAGATCGAAAGTCAAAACGGGAGAGTCAGCTATCGCGGCCGTCCGATCTCGGTCCTGTTTATGGACTTCAACACCGATGTCCTCCTTAATCTGCACCGCAAGCACGGGCTCGAGCCTTTGCTGCAGGCGGTTCGCGAAGGTCGGGTCATCAACCCCCGAGGCCTGGAGCCGATCAACAACAAGGCCATGTTCGAGGTCCTTACCGGCCCGCATAGGGATCGCTTCCATGCGGAGATTGTGCAGCGTACGCCCTGGACAAGGCGCTTCTATCCCAGGAGCACCCATGGTCCCCAGGGAGAAGATATCCCGGACCTGGTGTCCTGGGCCAGAAGCCACTGGGAGCGTCTTGTGCTCAAGCCGGTACGGGGGTACTCCGGGAAAGGGGTGCTGGTGGGAAGCCGGGAGCAAAGCCCCGATCCTTGCCTGCAGCAGGCCCTCGCACAAGGAGACTACATCCTTCAGGAAAAGATTCCCCTTTCTCTGTGGGCCGAGGAGATCCCGGCAGTGCACAGCCGAAATCTGCTCCTGGAGCGGGTGCAGACGGATTTCCGCTGCCTCATCGGTCCCGGGGAGGTGTTCGGCTTTTTGGGACGCTTCGGGGGCGTTCCCACCAACGTGGGCAGCGGAGGCGGGGTTCAGCCTCTGGCTGTCTTAAACGGGGATATGGATATGCGTCAGGCGGTGGAGGCGATCAACAGGGCCGTCTTGAGAGCCCCGGCCAAGGAGATCGCGGCTATTGCCGACATGCGGGACGAAATGGCCGTGGAGCATAGCTTCACCTATCTTCTGGGTCCGATACGAATCGCCCTGCGCCCCAGGCTCCTCAACTCCAAGCATTTGCAGGCCCTGGAGGAGTACGGCCGGCGGCTGTGGAACGACTGCCTCACTCTGGAGCGGATGTGGCTGGAAGGGCTGCTCGACGAGTACACCCACATCGACGCCGAGGAGCTCTCCATCTCCCGGATGGATCCCTGGAAAGGCTCGGCGGCGATCATTGCTTCGGACGGCCTGTTTTCCTTCGGGGCCCACCCCCTCAGTTGAATTCATGAGTCAGCTTTGCCTCCGGCAAATCTGACTTTATGTTTATTTTATTGAAGAAAAAACAAGATTCTTTTGCAACGTTTTAGTTGAAGGATACCGCAACCGGAATTGACCCGGCACTCAGTTTGCCAAGTCTCAGCACAAGCTTAATCAATAGCATCTGCTCAGTTGTAAAGCCTCAGATGGAAGATAGTTGCAGTCAAACTGAGTGCCGGGGTGAGGGGTTGTAATCTGGAGTTTCATACCAGGATGAAATGGACGGCTCAACCTGATTGGTGGAAGACTCTCTTCGACGAGATCTATCTGCTCACCGACTCGCGCTCGGTCTGCAATCCGGAGGTCACTCGCCGGGAGATTGAAGTGGTGAGTGAAATCCTGAAGCTTGAGCCGGGGCAGCAAATTCTGGACCTCTGCGGAGGACACGGCAGACACAGCCTCGATCTCTGTCGAAGGGGCCACCGCTTTATCACACTCCTGGACTACTCCTGGCCGCTGCTCAAGCGAGCCCGGAGCGAGGCCGACGCATTGGAGCATCCCCTGCGCATTTTGCAGTCAGATGCCCGCTGCACCGGCTTGTCCTCCTCAAGCTTCGACCTGGTGCTCCTGTTGGGAAATTCCCTGGGCTATCTTCAAACCGCGTCGGCGGATCTGGAAATTCTCCAGGAGTGTCTCCGGGTATTGCGGCCCGGTGGGAGGATTGCCCTGGACATCTCAGATCGCTGGGCCCTGGAGCGCTCTTACAAGCCCCTGTCCTGGCATGAGTCCGAGGCGGGCATTGTAGTATGCCGGGAAACTGAGTGGCGGGACTCGATTCTCGTTACCCGGGAGATGGTTCTTTCCAAGGACTCAGGGCTTATTCGGGATAAAACCTATGCCATGCGGCTTTATACCGCGGAGGAGATCGGGCTTCTCCTGAAACAGGCCGGCTTTCAAGAGCTTTGGGTCACTCCCAACCCTGGCACTCGCCGGGACGGGATCGACTATGGCTGCATGACGCACCGCATTCTGGCTGTGGGACGAAAGCCCTCACTGTAATTCGTTCTCCAGGCAGATCATTTGCCGCTGCTCCCCACTCAAGGACCGTCCGCCCTTTGTGCCGACCACAAAGGTATCCTCCACCCCGACCATGCCGATGCCGGGCAGGGCGACCTTCGGCTCCAGGGCCAGGGTCATGTTCTCCTGCAGCGGCTCCTGGAACTTGCCGGCCAGTGGAGGGAAGTCATCAACAAAAAGCCCGATGCCGTGTCCTACAAAGGGTACCTTGTTCTCGCCGAGGCCCATGAAGCCTTCGGACCAGCCCTGCTTTTCCGCTTGTCCGGCAGCGAAATCGTAGATCTCGGCCGGGATGGCCCCTGGCTTGAGCCGCTCGGCCAGGGCCTGCAGCAGGTCCCTGCAGAAAGAGAAGGCCTCGGCAGCCTGGCCGGAGATATGCTCCTCCGGCCCGGCGAAGTACACCTGGGTCTTGTCCGTGTGGTAGCCCTCAAGGAAGAACATGGTATCCGCCACCAGAACCTCGCCCGCCTGCCACACCTTTCCGGCATATCCCATGTGCGGCGCAGCCGGATGCATGCCCCGCACTCCCACCGGACCGCTGATCACGGTTGGATAATTGCCGGAGTCTCCTGCTGCGAAGGAGCCGAGAAAAAACTCCTCCCCGGGAGCCATAACCCGATTGATGCATTGATGGCCCTGGGCGATGAACTCCTCGAGCGTAATACAGGCAACAGCCCATTCGCTCATTCCTGGACGGATACGCTCAGGCAGACGGCTTCTGAGAACGAAATCATGCCTCTCTCCGGCCAATCCCATCACGCTTAGCTCCCAGTCCGACTTCACTGCCCTGGCCCGCATCAGCGTCCCGTCCCCGGAGACGAAGCTGCAGTCCGGAATCTTCCGCACGAGATTGCGGCCCAGCTCCCAGGATAAATTGGACATATCCACGGCCACAGTATCCGGCAGGCTCTGTCCCATATCCGACAGAACAGCCGGAATGTCCTTGAAGGATCGAAAGGAAGCGATCCCCTGCACAGAGGACTCCAGCTCGGCCCGTTCTTTGCCTTTGCGCACCAGAAGAACCGGCTTTCCCTCCAACGGGAGCCAGAATGCGCCGTTGGCAAAATGGCCGCTTAGCCAATAGGCCAGAACCCTGGAGAAAACCAGAAGTCCTCCTGCTTCCGGAGTTTGTCTCTGCAGATAATGCCGGCATCTATCCCACCTCGCTTCGAGCTCGGAGAGAGGAATGGTGGTCAAAGGCTTGAACATGGAACCTCCAGTCTGCACAAGGTATTGCTTCTGCCTGCCTCTATGGAGTAGAGTCTCCTTCTGCGGCCGTTGCTTGAGCCGTCAAGCCACGGCAAGCGGCCAAACAGTCTGTATAAGGCGAAAACGAGACACCTTCCGGCGCTAGGGGTAGAAAGCGGACCCATTTCATTGCCCCGGGAAAGAACATAGCTCCGGTTCAGGCTCATGACAAGACCGGCCTGCTGCGCCATGAAGCTGGACAGCTGTCCCGGCAACCCGGATCTGAACAACCTGGGCGGAGGAGAGCGGCATGACCCAAAAGGCCTTCCAATGTCAAATGTGCGGCCAGTGCTGTCACGGCGAAGGGGGCATTGTGGTTACGGCCAATGACCGGGCACGCCTGTGCCGTTTTCTTGAGCTCTCAGAGGAGGAGCTCACCCGAGAGTTTACCGAAATCCGGAACGGAAGGATCTACCTGGCCACCGGAAGCCACGGGTTTTGCATTTTCTTTCAACCGGAACAAGGATGCACCGTGCACAGCCACAAGCCGGACATTTGCCGGGCCTGGCCTTTTTTTCTCGGCAACCTCAAGGACGCTTCCAGCTGGCGCATGGCCCAGGACTATTGCCCCGGAATAAACAGCGAGATTGAGCACGCCGAGTTCGTTCGGCAGGGCCTGGCCTACCTGCACAGCGAGGGACTCCACGGTGGTTCGGATGCCGCGTACTCCCTGCAGCTGGAGACCCTGAGCCAGACGACGGATAATGAACCTGGATAAATGCTACGCCCGACTCGACCTCGATCCCGGAGCGAGCCTGGATGAGGTGAAGTCCGCCTTCCGAAAACGCGCCTTCGATCTCCATCCCGACCTGCATCCCGAGGACCCCAAGGCCTCGCTGAAGTTTCAGGAGCTCAACGAGGCCTATGTCACCTTGCTGCATCACCTCCAGAAAGGCTCTGCGGCTTTTGAAACATCGCAGGGGCAGACCAGGACCAGGAAGGCTTCGCAGGAGTACTCCAAGCAGCAAAAGACCCGCGCCCGCAGCAGGGAGAACACCGCTTCCCGGCAGCGTCAGGGGCAGAGCAGGCAAGAAGATGCCTCTGCCGAGGCTGAACACGGCTTCAGGCAGGAGGAGATCCTGAAAAACATTCTCAGCGATCCCTTCGCCCGCCAGGTCTTCGAGGACATCTTCCGCGCTGTAAAACGGCGCAAGCCTGAGCTCAGCAAGCCGTCGCTCACTTCCGAAGCCAAAAGGCTCAGGCTGCAGTGGGGCACAAAAAGGCTAGAGCTCGATGCGAGCCGTTTTACCTGGAGCGGCATCAAGATGTGGCTCAAGTCCCAGCTGGACCACGAGCACACTGTGCATGTCCACCCCGGTCGAATGCTCCCCGGCACCTCGCTCTCTTTTCAAATCACGCGGCTTGGAGGCAAGCCGCAGACCATCCGCACCACCATTCCGCCGGATTACCAACCCGGGCGGCCTCTTCGGCTCAAAGGCCTGGGCAGGAAGCTCGGCCCCTTTGCCGGAGACCTCTACCTCCGCCTGCTGCCCAAATAAAACAGGGGGCGCGGTTCACCGCGCCCCCTGTGCTTCCCTCGCTCCTTGCCTTTGTCTCCTGCGGACAGTACGTATGCCTGCAGTAAGTCAGCGCAGCCTCGGGCTGCGCCGTTCAGAACATTTGCTCCCCGGCCTCCTGCACCGTATCGTCGATGGCCTTCTGCAGCTCCGGCGGCAGCCCCATGATATCCACATTGAGAAAGCCGCGCACAATGGTCGCCGTGGCCTGATCCTCATCCAGCCCTCTGGCCATGAGGTACTCTATCTCCTCCTGGGCCACCTTGCCCACAGCGGCCTCGTGGGAGAGCTCCGCTCCGGCCACGCTGCTTTCCAGCTCGGGAATGGCGTGAATGAGCCCATCCTTGAGGATGAGCCCCTTGCACTCCAGATGCCCTTTGGAGGGAGCGGCGTTGCCTATGATGTGTCCGGGATTGATGATCGTGCCGCCGGTGGTGATGGTCCGGGCGATGATCTCCGCCCGGCTGTCCTCTCCGTTGAGGACCACCCGGCTGCCGCTGTTGACGTATGATCCGGGCGGAGCCGCGAGAACGGAGTTGAATCGTCCGATAGCTCCTTTCCCGTTCAGGTAGACCGTGGGGTACAGCTGGGCTGAACGTACCGGTTTGAGAAGGATGTAGTTGTTCAGGAAGACGCCTCCTTCCTCGACATAGCCCACGGTGCGGGGCCTGACCTCCACCTGCTCTCCCCAGTTGTGGATCATGGTGAAGGAAAGCTTGGCGTTCTTCTTGATGAATATCTCCGAAACGCCCAGGTGCAGGGCGGCCTTGACATCGTGCGACACGGCGCAGCCGGTGATAATGTGCAGCTCGGAATCCTCTTCCACCACGATGATGTTGTGCACGTTCTGGCCCAGCCTTTGCCCCTTGATAAAGAGGCAGGACTGCACCGGATCCATTATCTTGGCCCCTTTTTCTGTCCGGATGAAGTAGCCCCCGTGCAGCTTGTCCGCCACGGCCCGGGTGTACTTGTCCTTGTCCGGATTGACCGCCTGCCAGTAGTACTCCGGCAGGCCGTCGTACTTGTCCAGGGCTTCGCTGATGTCCAGAATCTCCACCCCGGGAGTGCAGGTCTTGCAATGCACGCTCGAGTGGTTCATGTGCACGTAGGTCCCGCTGCGGCCCTTTTCGGTCACATCCACCCCGGCCATGAGGAGCTGCTGGCGGTCCTCTTGGCTCAAGGTTCGCAGATCGTCAATCATCGCGTCTTGCCCGCCTTCGAGCTCATAGGCGGAAAGATCGACCTCCTCCCGGCTCTTGTCTGCCTGCTGCTTTTGGGAATCGCTTTTTACTGCAGACATCTTACACACTCCTCGTATCCGTATTGTCTGATGTGCTCCAGAATGTCCCGGGGTCTGGCCGAGCAGCACAGGGAGCCGTCATACATGACCATGCCCCGGTCCGCATTGATATAATCCAGAATATAGCCGGTATGGGTAATGATCAGACCCGAGGTATCGCGTAGGGATTTTTGCTCTTTCATGCTCATGTCCCGGCGCGGCTCGATATCCTGTTGCAGCAAGCGGCGCACCATGCGCCCAATGAGGGCCATGTTCTCCAGATCCACGCCGGATTCCGGCTCATCGAAAAGCACGAGCTTCGGCTGCTGGGCCATGAGCTGCAGAAGCTCGGAACGCTTGAGCTCTCCCCCGGAAAATCCGGAGTTGATATCCCGCTCCAGAAAATCCTGCAGCTTGACCTCCTGGGCCATGGAATCCACGTCCACCTCCCTTTCTCCGGCGCAGAGCTGCACCAGGTGCCTGGTCTTGAGCCCATGAATGGTGGGCGGCCGCTGAAAGGAAAGCCCGATCCCCAGATTGGCCCGCTCGTGGATGGACTTATAGGTAATGTCCTGGCCCCGAAACGTGATTTTGCCCTGGGTAACCTCGTAGCCCTGAAATCCCATGATGCTCATGAGCAAGGTGGTCTTGCCCGAGCCGTTGGGGCCAAAGAGAATGAATGTCTCATCCTCTGCGATAGACAGGTTCACTCCCTTGAGGACCTCTCTCTCTCCGATTTTGACATGCAGATCGTCAATTTGAAGCATAGGTCGTTCCTCTATTTGAATGAAAAATCATTATCACTATAATTATAACAGGAATAGCACCGCTTGTCATCCTTGAACAGAGGGATCAAAAACAGGCCGGCCAAAAAACCGAAGGCATGGGCCCACCAGGCTACGCCTCCGGCCCCTTGAGCTCCCAGGCTGGCCACAAGACCGGAAAACAGCTGGATGAAAAACCACAGGCCGAGGAATATCACGGCCGGAAGATTGATAAAAAAGGGAAAAATGAAGATCGGGATCAGGGTGAAAACCTGGGCGTGCGGGTAAAGCAGCAGGTAGGCCCCCATCACCCCGGCGATCGCCCCTGAGGCGCCCACCACCGGCATGGTGGAATCGGAAAAGAAGGCCATGTGCCCTCCCAGGGCGATCAGCCCACAAAGCAGGTAAAACAGAATAAACCGCAACGGGCCCATCACGTCCTCTACATTATCCGCAAAAACCCAAAGAATCCACATGTTGACCACAAAATGGAAAAAGCCGCTGTGCAGGAACATATGGCTCAAAAAAGGAAGGATGCTCGTCTGGGGATATCCGATCCAGTCCGCCCAGGCGGGATGAAAGTAGCGGGCCGGAACGACTCCGAAAATGTAAAACAGCCTGGCCAGCTCGGATTGACTCAGGGTGAGCTCGAAAACAAAGGCCAGGGCATTGAGAACCACGATTATGCGTACCGCAACCGGAGTATATCTGCGGGGAATGTTATCCCGGAGAGGAAGCATCGGATCCTCGAGGCCAAGGGTTGAAGGAGGGACTACAGCACGCCGGCTCCATGGAGCCAATCGAGAAAACGCCGCAGCTTTCGCCGCCTCAGCCAGAGCAGCGCGCTTCGCACCTGCCCGGCCCTTTCCGCTAGAGATTCCCACTCGCCGGGATTATCCACCGGAAGATCCACCTGTCGCAGCTTCTCCTCCTGCGGATGCTGCCAGGACTCCATGCGGGAGATCATCTCCTCGCTCCAGCCCCGTTTTTGACGCAGCCACTCTCTTCGCCGCAGATCCGGACAATAAATGCCCACTACCGCGTCAAGGGCCTTGGAGCGTTGCCAGCCAGCCTCAACCAGCAGGGGGATCTCTGCCAGAGCCACCCGCTTGGCAGCCTGTTGCCGCCAGAATCTCTCCAGCCGGTGCCTGACCAGAGGGTGCACGATCTCCAGGATCTCCTGGCGCAGCTCCGGGGATTCGAGCATGGCTGCGAACAGCCGTTCCTTGTCCACCGGGGCTGTTTCGTCCGGAACGAAGCGTTCGCCAAAGGTGCGGCGCAGCATCTCCCAGCCGTCCCGGCCGGGAGCGTAGAGCTCGGAAACCGCGTCATCCGCAGACCACCAAGGGATCTTATCCGCCGAGATCAGCCGGGTCAAGGCGGTTTTCCCCGACCCCACAGCTCCTGTGATGCCCACGCGCTGCAATCGCACAAACGCCTGAAGCAGGAGCCTGTAATAATCCCGGGGGACCCTTTGAGTGAAGGCCAAACGCTCGCCGGAGGTAGGATGGATAAATTCCAGGCGCCAGGCATGAAGCATGTAACGGGTGGCGAACCCAGCCAAACGGCCCTGCTCCGATTGCAGAGCGGCAAAAGCCTGGGGCCCGTAAGCTCGGTCCCCCAAAACCGGATGGCCGATCGAGGCCAGGTGAACCCTGATCTGATGCGTCCGGCCGGTATGAATGACCACCCGAAGCAGGCTCAGGTTTTTATCCGGAAAGGAGGCCATAACCTGGTAGCTGCTCCGAGCCTCTTTGCCGTCCTCGGTAGCTACGGCCATGCGGGAAGGCGATCTGGGATCCCGACCCAGGGGAGCCTCGATACTCCCGGCTGCTTTTTCGGGAATGCCGTGCACCAAGGCCAGATACTCCTTGCTCACGCGGCGCTCAGCAAAGGCCCGGCTCAATCTCTCCTGCGCCCGAGGGCTCAGCCCCACAAGCATAAGCCCGGTGGTGTCCTTGTCCAATCGATGGACAATGCCGGGCCTCATCGGACCCGGCCCCCGCAGCTGCGGATAGCGGTGCAGCAGCAGATGCGCCAGGGTCGTCTCCTCCTCGGAGCCGACAGGATGAACGCTCAGGCCAGGCGGCTTATTGATCAGCGCCAGATCCTGGTCCTCCCAGAGGATGTCCAGCTGGCCCGGGCGGCCTTGCAGGCCTCCATCCACCACCTCCTCGGCCCACAGATCGATCCGATCTCCCTGCACAACCCGACGGCTCGGCGAAGAGGCGGTCTCGCCACCTATCTTCACCCTTCCGGAACGGATCCATTGGACGGCCTTGGAACGCGAAACCCCTGCTTCCCGGAGATGCTCGGTCAGAACCTTGTCCAAGCGATATCCGGACTGTTCGCTCGGAACGTCAAAGGAAGCGTTTCGCTGCGCCATAATCGTCTCAAACAGGCCAACTTGAAGTTCAACGTTTCCAGTTAAACTCGCATAGCGCAAAGCGGATGGCGCATAGCGAAGAAGGAAATTCCAGAGTTAAGGAAAAAAATCAAAGAGATAAGCCAAAAGCATTCACAGTCAAACCAATTTGTCAATATCGGCAAGAGAAACAATGTCTTATTCAAAACTCTTGACTGTGGAGAGGCCAAAGAAGCAGCCGGACATTCAATTGCCAATAGGTCAGCGCAGCCTGAGGCTGCGCTGACGACTCACGTTGAACAAGTCACTAGGGCGAGGCCCCGGCTCGCTCCTGGGAAATCCAGTGCTTGAGATTGATCCCTCCGCTAAGGAGCAGGACTGCGGCAATGCCCAGGGTCACCAGATACTGCATAAAGCGCCACAGAAGCCCCACAGCCAGAGCCTCGTTGTGCCCGATACCGAAAAGCCCCAAGGAAAAGACCATGGCGCTTTCCATAACCCCCAGTCCTGCGGGAGCCAGGGGCAAAGAAAGGCCGATCACGGCCAGGACGAAGACCACCAAGCCCTGGCCTGGATCGATCTGAAAATCGGCGACCCAGAAAAGAAGCAGAAACAGCTCCGAGAGATGCTGTAGCCACACCAAGGCAGTGAACAGGAAAAGCCAAAGGAAAAAGCCAAAGGTTCCTCTTTTCTGGATATGCTCCAAAAAGTAGTGCATAAAATTCTTGAAGCGCTCGGTGGGGACAACCTTGAGCAGCACCGGAATCACCCGGGGACGCAGAAAGAGCAGGATCACAAAGGACCAGATGATGACGGTGAGTGCGGCAAAAGGAAGGATGAAGATCCTCTGCCCGGTGGCCAGCAAGGCGAAGAGCATGAGCACGAGAAAGATGTTGAGATCAGCGAAGCGCTCCCAAAAGACGAGCTCTAAGCCTCGAGAAAGCGGGAGGTTGGTTTTCCTGTACAGAAAGTAGCCCTTGGCTATTTCCCCGAGTCGGGCCGGAGCTACATTGTTCACAAAGAAGCAGAAATAAGAGGCCTGAATGGAAGGAAGAAGGTAGCGGCCGAAACCTGCCAGAAAGGCCAGTCTGAGACCCATGACGCAAAACCCCAAAGCGACCCAGATAAAAGCCCAGCTGATCTTAACGGTGTCGAACTTGCTGACGCTGCTCCATAGCTTGTGCAGATCGGCTCCCTGCACCAGATAAACGATGCAGGCGAGCAACAGGAGAAGCTTGGCGATGGCAGCGATTTTCTGGCGCATGTCGCCCGCCCCGGGGATGATAGGTCCTTGCTATAGCCCGCCCCTGCAGAGGCAAGGGGAGCAAACATCATGGCTGGCCGCTTAGAGATGGGTCCGAACGATCCGCTTGATTGGAGCGTTCGAGCACGCCTTATGGCTGCCACGCATACGGGTTTTAGGATATGTATGCGGCAGGAAAATGTCTGCAGGTCTGCGTTGTCGCACCCAGCAATCTCTCCGCCTGAAACAACGCGAATCATCCAGGCGGAGAGAGGTGCTTGCCAAAAACCGGGCTTAACCCAGCTTGTTCACTTGCTTGTTCAGTCTGGAAATCCGTCTGGAAGCGTTTCTCCAGTGGATCACGCCTTTGGTGGCCGCCTTGTCCAGCACTGAGTTGGCCTTGTTCAATGCAGCCTGCGCCTGCTCTTTATCGTTGGCCTCAATAGCCTGTCGAACCTGGCGCATGGCATTCTTCACATGGCTCTTCACAGCCCTGTTGCGCGACTTGGCCTTCAGGCTCTGCCGGTGTCGCTTCAGCGATTGTTTAATGTTGGCCACAAGTCACCTCCTCGTGCTTATACAGCGAAAAGCTCTATTGATTTTTTGATGGCAAAGAGAGAACTTGTACGAGATTCCCGATCTTTCTGTCAAGGGGCTACTGAAGTCAGCTTTGCCTCCGGCAAACCTGACTCATTGGTATTACTAGATCTGCAAGGCGTTGAATGCCGCCAGCTGAGACAGCCGAGCCACCAGGGACTGCAGGAGGTTCAGCCGATTGGCCCGCAGATCGAGGTCCTCGGTCATAACCATAACCTGGTCGAAAAAGCCGTCCACCACCGGTCGAAGCTCGCGGAGCAGCCCCAATAGATCGTCGAAGGCCTCTTTATGCCATAGCTCCTCCCAGCGGGGCTTCATGCTTTCCAGGTGCCTGGCTAGCTCCTGCTCCTTATCCTCCTGAAGCAGGGAAGCATCAAAGCTTCCGTCCAGGGACACGGAAACCGTATCCCCTTGCTTTCGAATAATGTTGTCCGCTCTCTTGAAGGTGAGCACCGACTGCTCAAAGTCGGGCTCCCGGCTGAACCTATCCAGGGCTTCAAGCCTTTTGCTGAGAAGATAGACGTCGTCCAATCCGGCCTGGACAGCCGCCTCCACTATGCGGGTTTCATAGCCCTGCCCGGCAAAGGAGGCCCGCAGCCTCTGGGCGAAGAACTCCAGCAGGGCCTCGCTGCTCTGCTCCGGGCCAAGCTTCCATTCCACCTCTCCGTAGGCCTCCCGGGCCTTTTCCAATAGCTCCTGCAGGGAAAGGCGCAGCCCTTTTTCCAGGAGGATGCGCACGATTCCAAGGGCCTGACGTCTCAGGGCGTAGGGATCATGGGCTCCGGTAGGTATCATGTTCAGCCCGAAGCATCCGGTGAGATTGTCCACTTTATCCGCAATAGCCAGCAGCGCCCCGGCAGTGGTCTCCGGCAAAGGGCTGTCCTGCCCTGTGGGCAGGTAGTGCTCGAATATGGCCCGGGCAACCGTTTCCGATTCCCCTTTTTGACGGGCGTAGATACAGCCCATGGTTCCTTGGAGATTGTCGAACTCGCCGACCATCTCGGAAACCAGATCCGTTTTGGCCAGCTGCGAAGCCCTCAACAGCTCGCTTTCCAAGTCTGAAGCGGTCCCGCCGGCCAAAAAGCAGCTGATCTGCTGCAGCCTGCGGCTCTTGTCGCCCAGGCTTCCCAGCGGGCCGAGAAACACGACCTTTTCCAGCTCCTGCTGCCATTTCTCCAGGGGGGTGTTGGAGTCCACTTTCCAAAAGAACGCCGCGTCCTCCAGTCTGGCCTTGAGCACCCTCTCCCAGCCGATACGCACCAGCTCAAGGTCTTTGGGCTCCAAATTGAGAGTGCACAAGAAGTATGGCAGCAACCTGCCCTGCTCCTGCTCCAAGCCAAAGCTCTTCTGATGACTCTCCATGCTGGTCAGGAGAACTTCCCTGGGCAGCTCCAGGAACTTCTCCTCAAAGCTTCCCAGTATGGGTTTGGGCCATTCCACGAGATCGGTTACCTCTTCGAGAAGATCCCCGCTCCAGACAACCCTCCCCTGATGCTCAGCCGCCAGGACATCGCCCTGTTCGCGTATGGAGTTGCGCCTTTCCCGGCGATCCATAATAACCCAGCCCTGCTCCCGCAGAGTCTGGAAATAATCCTGGGCCCGAGCGATCTGGAACGGACCCGGGCCTAAAACCCGATGGCCCCAGGTAAACCGATCTGCGGTGAGCGAGGCCACCGTAACCGGCACCACCTCGCTGTCCAAAAGGGCCAGGATCCAGCGAATGGGGCGCCCGAAGGTAAAGCCGCTCTCCTCCCAGCGCATTTTTTTGGGAAAAGGCAGCTTGTGCAAAATCTGGCCGCAGATATGAGGCAGGAGCTGAAGCGTTTCGGCTCCGCCCAGACGCTTATTCACCGCAAGGTACTGGCCCTTGGGCGACTCTTGAATAAAAAGCTCGCCGGGATCCACGTTCTGGCTTTTGGCAAACCCCTGCCCGGCTTTGGTCAGCTCGCCCTGCTCGTTGTAGGCGACCCTGGCCGGAGGTCCGGTGATGACCTCCTCCCTTGATTGCTGCACCTCCGCCAGGTCCTTTCCACTGAGCACCAGACGCCTGGGCGTGGAGAAAACCTCTATCTCCCCGTAAGGAATCCAGCGCTCCTTCAGCTGCTCCTGGAACTGGCTGTAAAGATGGCTCATCAGCTCGGGCAAAAATCTGGCCGGAATCTCTTCGGTTCCTATCTCCAAAATGAATTGAGGCATACTAAAACACCTTGTCTGGCTTTTCGCCGTTATTTATTCGCTGCACCCTCTGCCGCCTCCCCTTGGAATGCTTGCGGCCTGCCTCAACGCACCAATGCCGGCAAAAACGTAGCTATGGAAGGGTAGGCTATGATCAGGGCCACACCCAGAATCAAAGCGATCAGGAAAGGAGCTACCCCGATAAAAATATCTTCCAGGGGAATCTCCGGTGCAATGCCCTTGACGATGTATACGTTTACCCCAACCGGCGGGGTGATGATCCCCATCTGGGTAATCAGCACGATGATCACCCCGAACCAGACCGGATCGTATCCCAAGTCGGTCACAATGGGAAAAAAAATAGGAATGGTCAAGGTAATAAGGGCCAGGGCATCGATAAAGCAGCCGGCGACAAGATAAATGGCGCAAATAACGCCCATTACGGACCAGGCCGGCCAGTCCAAACCGGCCACCAGACTGGCCAGATTCATGGACAGCCTGGAGAGGGCCAAAAAATGGCCGAAGATGGTTGCACCGGTGACAAGCATGATCACCATGCAGGATACGTTCAGGGTATCGTTCACGGCTTTCAGAAAATTGCTCCAGCTCAGCTTCCTTTGCAGAAGCACGATGATGAGCAGCAGGCAGGAACCAACTGCTCCGGCCTTGGTCGGGGTGAAGATGCCGAAAAACATGCCTCCCATAACAAGCACAAAAATGAGCAGCGTCTCCCAGATCTCGGCAAAGGCGGCCAAGGCCTGCCGCAGGGTGAAGCGCTGCCCCGGGGAGGCCTGTCCCGGATCCAATCGGCAATAGAGACCAATGGCCGCCACAAAAAGCAGGGTAATTAAAAAGGCCGGTACGATACCGGCCAGGAAGAGCTTGCCAATGGAAACCTGGGTCAATATCCCGTAGATAATGAGGATCACGCTGGGCGGCATGAGAATGCCCAGCCCGGAGCCGGCAGCCACCGAACCGCTGGCCAGACGGGGTCCGTATCCATAGCGCTTCATCTCCGGCAAGGCGATGGAGCCTATGGTAGCCGCAGTTGCGGTAGTGGATCCGCAAACCGCGCCAAAGGCCGTACAAGCTGCTACGGTGGCTATGGCCAAGCCGCCGCGCAGACCGGAGGTAACCCTATAAGCCATATCGTAAAGCCTGCGGCTAACCCCGGCATAATAGGCCAGAAATCCCATGAACACGAACAAAGGCACCAGGGCCAGGCCATAGGAAGAAAAAACGCTGTATATGTCCCGGGAGAGCAGCGTAAGAGCGGATTTTGGGGTTGTAAGCACCGCATACCCCACCACACCCACTATGGCCAGGGCATAGGCTACTGCGATGCGGGTAAAAAAGAAGGCGATGAGAAAAACGATGCCCAGAACGCCGATTGTAACGAAGTCACCCATCCCGGTTCCTCCGCAGGAGTGCAACGATTTCCATCACCAGCACAAGAACCACCACGAAACAGGCTGCGCCTATGGCGTACAGGATGTAGTAGAAGGGCAGCTGCAAGGTCGAGGAGACCTCTCCTGCACGCTCCATCTCCCGGGCATAAAGAATGCACTGCCAGGAAACCAGGATGAAGAAGACGAGGCTGATGAGGCTGATGAAGAGGTCATTTATCTTGCGCAGCAAAGGCCCGAAATGGCGATAGAGAAGATCGATACCGATATGGGCCTTTTTCAGATGGGCCATGGGAAGAACAAAGGCCAGCAGGACCGAAGCCATGAGGCTGACCATTTCTTCAGCTCCCAGAATCGGAAGGCCAAAGGCTCCGCTGAGCACATCGGTACAGGTCAAGGCCATCATGGCCACGAGGAGCACCCCGGCCACCTTCTGCAACAGCCCGGCAAGCGTATGGACCATCCTTTGCAGCATGAAGTCTCTGGCTTTTAGCTTCTTCTGGGAATTACCATCCGGAAAGCTTCCCTCCCGGACGAAAAGGGGCTTTACAGCCGGCGACAAGGATTCCCCTCCGGCGCAGGGAATGACTGCCCCGGCCTGGTTCAGAAAGCGGTCGGCTCCGAATGCTTAGCGTTGCAGATCGATATAGGGGCTGCTGAAGTTGCCATCCCGGTATGCCTTGAGGCGTTTATCCAGGTATTGCAGGACCTTGTTACCGGGAAGATCCTTCTGGCGGGTGCGCTCTTTGTAGTCCTCCAAGACCGGCTGCACCGCCTTTTCCCACCGTTTGGACTCCTCCTTGGTGAGACCGATTACCGAATTGCCCTGGGAGAGGGAGTAGCGAAAGCCCTCGAAGTCGCTGCTATCCCAGGCCTTGCCATGCTTGGCGGCCCACTCGGCGTTGATCTCGTCAATCGTTTTTTTGACCTCCTGGGGCAGGGACTGCCACTTGTCCTGGTTCATCACCACAAAGAAGCCCACGGAGTAGGCTGTCTTGTAGTTGGCGGTGGTGTAGTCGATCACCTCGCCCATTTTCCAGCCCTGGTTCGTTTCCATGGGGTAAACGGCCCCCTGGACAACGCCTTTTTTCAAGGCCTGATATACCTCGGGCATGGGCATGGTCACCGGAGCCGCGCCCAGCGATTTGACGGTCTCGGCTACAGAGCCCGGACAGCGGATCTTCATTCCTTTGAGATCCTCCAGGCTGCGGACCGGCTGGTCAACGGTGTGGATGAATCCCGGGCCGTGGGCGTGCAGATAAAGAACCTTGGTATCCGAGAGCTCTTCAGGCCTGAAGGTATCGTACACCTCGTTGATCACGGCAGTGGCGAACTGACCGCTGGGATTGCCGAAAGGAAGATTGATGAAGTCCATCAGGGGAAAGCGTCCCCGGGTGTAGAGGAGGCAGGACATGCCTATATCGGACCGGCCAGTGACCACCCCGTCGTAGCACTGGGCGGCCTTGGTGAGCGTCTGCCCCGGATAGAAGTGGACCTTGACCCGCCCCTCGGTCCGCTTGTTGACCTCTTGGCACCAGGCTTCGGCCAGCTTGCTCTGTACATGGCTGGGCGGGAAAAAGCTGCTGTAGGTGAACTCATACTCGGCTGCCGTCCCGGGCTTTGCCCCGGCAAGCAGGGCCGCCATCCCCAGGAATACCCCCAAAGCCAGAGCCGCAACATGCGATCGTATACTCATCTCAGCTCCCCTGTTTCGTTTTTCTGGTTGGCAGTCACCGAAGCGGCAAGGAGTAGCCCTGGCTTCGGCTCCTTTCCCGCGCCTCCCGGTCTTTAGCTTGCTTAGCTTTCGGCTCAGGCCGGCATGGCCTCTTTTTGCAGAAGAGGATACCCCATCTCCGCCCGCTGCTCGTTGTACAGCCTGGCTACCGAGGAGGCGAGATGCCGGACCCTGGCGATGTAGCTCGTCCGCTCGGTAATGGAGATAGCTCCCCTGGCCTCGAGCAGGTTGAAGAGGTGGGAGCATTTGAGGCAGTAGTCGTATGCCGGCCAGGGCATGTTGTGCTCGCAGAGCATCAGGGCCTCTTTTTCGCAGGCGTCGAAGAAGGCGAAAAGAGTCTCTGAGGTGCTCAGCTCAAAGTTGTACTTGGAGTTCTCATACTCGCCCTGATGATGAATATGGCCGTAAGTACAGCGATCATTCCAGGCCAGATCAAAGACCGATTCCTTGCCCTGGAGATACATGCAGATGCGCTCCAGTCCGTAGGTCAGCTCCAGGCTTACGGGATCGAGGTCGATACCCCCCACCTGCTGAAAATAGGTGAACTGGGTGATCTCCATACCGTCGAGCCATACCTCCCAACCAAGACCCCAGGCTCCCAGGGTGGGAGACTCCCAGTCGTCCTCCACAAAGCGGATGTCGTGTTCTGCCGGATCCACCCCCAGCGCATAGAGGCTCTGCAGGTAGACATCCTGGGCGTTGTCCGGAGCCGGTTTGAGGATCACCTGATACTGGTAGTAGTGCTGCAAACGGTTGGGATTCTCGCCGTAGCGTCCGTCTGTGGGCCTTCTGGAAGGCTGGACATAGGCCGTGTACCAGGGCTCCGGACCTATAACCCGCAATGCGGTCGCCGGATGGAATGTCCCGGCCCCGACCTCTACATCATAGGGCTGATGGATTACGCATCCATACTGGGACCAGAAATGATGCAGCTTGAGGATGACTTGTTGAAAATGCATAGGGCCTCCTTGGCCTATCGTAGTTGCCTGATTGTTGCTTTACATGTGTCTGAACCGGCCGGCTTCCCAAACCAGGCCGGTATGATAGCGGACGAAGCGATCAAGGATCCTGCAGGCTTGGCGTTCCTCATCCAGGGAGACCTCCAGATCGGTCCAGGATCTGGGATCGCCATGCAGAATATCCGTCATGAGCTGCAGGCTGCTGCCGGCGAGCGGTATTCCGGTCTCGTCCTTCCCGGCGCAGGATCTGCAGCTCAGCAGGCCTTTTTCCAGATGGAAGCTCCCCGGCTCACCTGGCCCGATATCTCTGCCGCATAAGGAGCATCGCTTCAGATCCGGTTCATATCCGTACCTGCAAGCCAGGCTGCAACGAAAAAAGAGCGGGAGGTTCGAAGGGACCGGATGCGAATCGTTCAGCAGCTTGAGCGTCTCCAGAAGCAGACAAAAGGCAGAAGCCGCATCCGGAGAGCCAATATGCGCCGCTTCCAGAAACTTGATGCAATTGACCGCCATGCCCATCCGGGTGAGATCCCGGTGCAGATTGGCAAACCGATTGAGCAGCGAGCCTTCGCGCAGAAAGAAATAGCCGCGTCTGGGATTTCTGGCGATACTGAAAGCAACCAGACTCAAAGGCTCCAGGCAGCCGCCGAAACGGCGTCTGCTGCGCAATCCGCCGAAAGCAAAGGCCTGCATCACTCCCCGGCTGGGAGAAAAGATCCGGACCCAAAGGTCGGATTCCTTGAACTGGCCCAGCTTGAGCACAACGACCTGTTCGGTGAACTCCTCTTGACTCACCCCGAATCACCGAAAACCATAGCTGGCTTAAAAATGTGCCCCTCAACTCCCTTTTCTTCTTCAATAAATTGCCATTAATCCAGATGTGCCGGAGGCAAAGCTGACTAAGGGAATCGTATGGTCTTCACTTCGCCGGACTTGGCTTCCAGGTCCCTGGGCTCGCCGTCGTAAACGAGCTCCACCCCGCCGGCGTTGCCCAGCTTGAGCAGCAAGCTCTCCTTGAACCGAAAGGTCACCGATTCTCCGGGGCGCAAATACATATCCCTTTCCTTGGTGTCCACCTCGGCCCTGAGCCAGCAGGATTCGGAGGCCGAAACCTCCAGCACGTGCCTGGTCCGGGGCTGGGGAGTCACTCGGGAGGCGTTCTCCTGCTCGGTGCCGGGTTCCTGCACCTCGGGAGAGGCTGCTGACTCCTCGGTGCCGTTTTCCACCTCCTTCCAGGCGACGGTCTGATTGGCCGACAGGCTGGGAGAAGCCCTGCTGGCATTATCCCCGCCGGAACCGGATTGCTCCGCCTGTGAATCGCCCTGCGTGGCATTGCCGGGAGGCAGAGGCAGCTCGTCTGAGGCGGCTTGCTCTGCTCCCTGCTTCACCTGTCTCTGCTGTTCGCCCTCCCGGGAAGAAGGCTTCTCTAGCTCGGCACCTGACTTCTCCTTTGCCTGCTCCGAGCTCGTTTCATTGACGGCAGTCCGGGGCGTTGCTCTTTGCTCGGCTGTCCGAGTCTGGGGCGTAAGAAAAACATCGTAGACCAGCCAGCCGAGAACTCCCAGCAGCACCACGGTCAACAAAACCGAGACCACGGTCCATTTCCTGTCCTTCTGGGCCGGCTCCGGGGGCTCGATATCCTCATGAACTTCAGGTGCATGCTCTTCACCGATAAAATCGGCCTGAGTGAAGTTCCGGCTGAACTCCTTGGCCATCTGCTCGGCATCCATGCCCAGCATATGCGCGTAGTTCTTGACGAATCCCTTGGCGTATACCGGATGGGGCAAATCGTCTATGCGCCCTTCCTCAATGGCGCGCAGATTTCCCAGGCTGATCTTGGTGCGTTGATAGACGTCTTCCAGACTCAGGCCTTGATTTTCCCGTTCCGTCCGAAGGAGGTTCCCCAGCTCCTGTAAATTCATATATTTCTCCGTTTACAACGGTTTGAAACGTCTTTCCTGAGCCGAAACCCCGCTTGGCTAAAGACGTACATCCAAGACCGCCTTGGACCTTAGCTCCTGTACGTACTCTTGATAGCGCTGTTTCAGCTTCTTTGAAAATATCTTCTGCCGAATCTCGTCCCTGACCTTGGACAGCTGCTGAGAAGAGCTGGAATGCAGCGACTCCAGCTTGAGCAGGGCGGCATTGCCCTGCGTGGAGAACACCCGGCTCAGATCACCGGGATTGAGGGGCTCGATTTGTTCCTTCCAAGTGGATCCCAGATCCTTCCAGTTGACCAGCCCGAGATCACCGCCCTGCTCGGCCCCGGGACCCCGGGAGTGCTTCCTCGCCGCTTCGGCAAAGGATATCTCCCCCTGCTCGATGCGTTGTTTCAAGGCTCGAAGCTTTTGCTGGCTGGGATGGAGAATAATTCGGATATGAAGCCTCTTAGGCGTCACGTACTGCTCTTGATGCTTCTCATAAAAGGCTTTGATCTCCTCATCCGAGACCACCACCTTCTGCCGGACCATGGAGCTCAAAAGCCGGTTGATCTTGATATCCTGCCTGAGCTTCTCCTCAAAGCCCTCCATGGTCATGCCCGACTGCTCCAGGGTCTCTTCCAGCTCCTGTTTGCTGAGGTCCCTCTCCTTCATGATCTGATCGATCTGATTCTCCACCTCGACATCCGAGACCGTGATCTCAAGCCGCTCGGCTTCCTGCTCGAACAGCTCGTGATTGACCATGGAGGTCAGGACTTTCTTCCTCTGGGCCGCGCTCCCTTGTCGGCTTTGGAGCTGCTGGTTCTGCCTCTGCAAAAGGGGGTTACCCATCTCCTTTTGCAGATCGTACATGGTGATGATCTCCCCATTGACCACGGCGACTATACGATTCACGGTTTTGGCAAACGTCGCGTTTACCAAAAGCAGCAAAAGCGCAACCATCCCTCCCAGTACTAGACATCGCTGGCAATAATTCACGCAGACAGGCTCCTTGCCTCAAGGTATTCACTGGATGCGAGCTCTCTCAATCGCTCCTCGGTTTCGTAAATAGCCCTAGAAATACTCGTTTTGGGGTCAAACCGCAACTCCAATTTTGCAGGCGGATCGAGCTTCACCATGTCCTGATGCCGCTCCATCCAGGCCACCAAGCGGTCCGGATCAACCGGCTGCACCTCCGGGGACCAGGTGACTACCACCCGATTGGCGAACAGATCCGCCTTTTCCGCCTGGAGCTTGGAAAGCTGCCGCTTGAGGCGGATAACTGCCAGGAGGTTGTGCACCGGTTCCGGCAAGGGCCCAAAGCGATCTTTCATCTCCTCGGCCCACTCCTCCAGGTCCTGGCCCGACTGAGCCGAGGAGATTCCCTTGTAGTAGTGCAGCCTTTCCTGAGCATCCTGGATGTAGTCCGTGGGAATATTGGCCTCAAAAGTGATATTCAGCTCCGGATCTGTTTCTTGGTTCTGGACCTCGCCCTGGACCTTGCGCACTTCCTGGTCCAGCATCTCCAAAAACAGATCGAGACCCACCTTGCTGATATTGCCGGACTGGCTCTCTCCGAGGATGTTCCCTGCGCCGCGCAGGCGCAGATCCTCCATGGCCACTTGAAATCCAGCTCCCAGATAATCCATATCCAGGATGGTGCGCAAGCGCTTGGCGGCCATGCCGGAAAGGTTGTCCAGCGAAGGCACCACGAAGTAGGCGTAGGCCTGCTCATGGGATCGGCCGACGCGCCCCCGCAGCTGGTAGAGCTGTCCCAGGCCGAACATTTGGGCCTGATCCACTACCAAGGTGTTGGCCCTGGGAAAATCGAGCCCGGATTCAATGATGGCCGTGCTCACCAGGACGTCGATCTCGCCGTGCAAGAACAGGTGCATGGTCTCTTCCAGGGCCCGCTCCGACATCTGGCCGTGGGCCATGGCCACCCTGGCCTCCGGGGCCAGGGACTGCACGAACTCCTTGATCCGGGTCAAGCCCTTGACCCGGTTATAGACCCAAAACACCTGCCCGCCGCGATCCAGCTCCCGGTTGACAATACTCCGCAGCTCTTCCGGACTGCGCTCGATGAGCGAGGACTGCACCGCCTTTCGATCATGGGGCGGAGTTTCGATCACGCTGAGCTGCCTCAGGCCGGAGAGAGACATTTGCAGCGTCCTCGGAATAGGGGTGGCTGTCAAGGTGAGCACATCGACATTTTGACGAAGCTTTTTGAGGGCTTCCTTATGGCGCACCCCGAAGCGCTGCTCCTCGTCTAGAATGAACAGGCTCATCCTGGGGAGCTGCACATCCTTGGACAGAAGCCGGTGCGTTCCGATCAGGATGTCGATCTCTCCCCGTTCGGCCGCTTTGAGGATCTGCTTTTGCTTGGAGGCGGGAACGAACCGGCTGAGCATGGCCACATGGACCGAAAAATCCTCCATGCGGCTCTTGAAATTCTGATAGTGCTGCTCCGCGAGCACAGTGGTCGGACAGAGCAGAGCCACCTGTTTGCCTGCAGCGACAGCCCAAAAGGCCGCCCGCATGGCCACCTCGGTCTTGCCGAAGCCGGCGTCGCCGCAGATGAGCCGATCCATGGGCTCCTGGCTTTCCATGTCCTCCAGGACCTTGCTTATCGCCTGCTCCTGGTCCGGAGTTTCCTCGAAGTCAAAGGTGGCCTCGAACTCCTGGAACAGATCATCGGCCTTGGGGTAGCTAAAGCCCTTGGTCACCTTGCGGTAGGCGTACATCTGAACCAGGTCGTGCGCTATGGTTTCCAAGGCCTTGCGCACCCGCTCCTTGGTCTTGGACCACCTGGTGCTGCCCAGCCGGTCCAGGGAAGGCGTCACCCCTTCCGGGCCCTTATACTTCTGTATCAGATTGAGCCGGTCCACCGGTACATAGAGCTTGTCCCCGCCAGCATAAAGCAAAACGAGATAGTCGTTGCCGCTTTCATCCACCTGGAGCCTGGTCAGCCCTGCATACTGGCCGAGCCCGTAATCCCGGTGCACAATGAGATCGTCGGTCCGAATATCCTCGAACCGCTTCAAGCCCTTGAAATCCTTATCAGCAGCCCGCTTGACCGCCTTATTCTCCCTGGCGGGCTGCAGGACCTCCTCGGAAAGGAGGAGCACATGGCTCCAGCTGAGCTCCAAGCCGCCGGAAAAATCGGACAGCAGAGCGAAAAGGCCTTTCTCTTGAGGACTGTAGGCCGTTCTAAAATCCAGATCCACGTTCTCTGTCAGCTTGAAGAAACGACGCCTGGCGTTGTCGCTGTGAAAATTGAGAATGACCTGGTTCTGGGTTCTTTTCCACTCCTGGAGGGCCTGCATAAGGGCCGACCAGGGCCTTCTGCGCTCATCCGGCTTCCAGAAGAGATCCTCAAAGCCGCTGTAGCGCTTCTCGGGAAGCGTGGTGCCCTGACTCCGATCCCCCACCGGCAGCTCCTCGAAAAGGAGCTGGTCCTGGTTCAACCAGGCCTGCCTGGCCCTAGCCTTGGTCTGGATGATGGACTCCTCGGGCCAGGACCAGCCATTGGTGGCTGCCTCGGCCTGGAAATGCTTTTTCCATCTCCCGGCCAGCTCGTCGAGCCGGGAGCGGATGCTGCTGGCTTCCACTAGAAAGTAGACCGCCTCCCGAGGAAGCCAGCTGCCGAGGGGAACGGACTTGGGGTAGAACATGCCGGGATAGATCGAGGTGTCGCCCTCCAGAACCCGCTGTTCCAGGGAAGCCTTGGCCTTCTTGCTCAAGACCCCGGTCTTCCATAAATGGGCCCAGTGCTCTCTGGCCGCATGCACATTCTCGGTAGAGCAAATGGCTGGCGAAACCGGCAAAAGCACGGCCTCGCCAAGCTGCTCCTTGGAGCGTTGGGTTAGTGGCTCGAAAAGGCGGATGCTTTCCAGGTGGTCTCCGAAGAACTCCAAACGAAGGGGCGAATCGTAGCCCGGGGCGAAGACATCGAGGATGTCGCCCCGCAAGGAGAGCTCTCCGCTGCGAGTGGTCATGGAAACCCGCTCGTAGCCCCAGGCGATGCAGGAGTCCACTATCTGCTGCGGAGAGATGGTTTCCCCTGGCATGAGGAACTCGTACTCCCGGTCCAGAACCTTGGGCTCGGGCCATAGAGGCAGCAGGTTGTCCAGGGTGAGCATTGCTCCCAGGGGCTTGCGCCCTTCCTTGAGAGCGAACAGGGAGGCCCAGCGGGAAGACCAGGAGGAGGCCCTTTCCCCTGGATCAAACCCTTCCAGGGCGATCCATTGCCTATCCCAAAAGGCCCGCTGTGCATCGGCTCCCTGCAGCAGTCGGACCAGGGAGCGGAACTCCTTGAGGCTCGGCTCGTCCGGAAGGACCACCACCACGCTTCGGCCCCGGTCGAGGGCCTGATTGGCAAGAAGAGCCTGGGTTCCGGGACCGCTTTTGTATACTGATAAGGCCGCACCTTTAGAGGAGCCGGCTATGAGCTTGCGTATTGCTGCGGGCAGAAACATGGCGTACCTGTGAAGCAAAAGATAATCAGCCAGCGGAAAGCAGAGACATTAAATCGTTACCTGCCTGAATGCAACAGCCACGGGGAGCGGCTTCCGGTTGAAGCCTGCTGCAATCTGTGGCACGATGGGCTTATAAAAAGATTGCCAAACGGCAGAAAAAGGTTCATACTATCCGCGTTCCGACCGGGAGTTGTCCTGGGATAAAGAGTTTTCCTCCTCAACAAGATGCAGCAGGCCCTTTTCCGACAATGGCCTTTTTATTGCAAAGAGGACCGGATATAAACCAAGAAAGCTCTCCAGATCAAGGCCGGAATGGAACAACCTTCAGGATAAGGAGGAACTCGTTTCATGGCCCAATTCTTTCCCTACTTTGTGAACATCAAGGTGGCTGACCAGATCAAAACCCTTCCCACTGAAGAACTTCTCGACTTTTGGGAAGAAACGCAGTTCATGGAGGACTATCTGGAAAAAGGGACCGAATCTGTTGCCGTCTATAGCCTGGAATATGAACGGGCGGTATTGCAAGAGCTCCAGATCAGGAGCTGCATGGGACGCTTGGATGTTCGCTGAGCCGCTTGGCAGGAAAATGGTGTAAAAAAAGCCCCGCTTGCGCGGGGCTTTTTTATTGGCTTTTGGCCGGTGCCTCAGGCCCGGCCGATGGAGAAGTATTCAAAGCCGAGACTGTGCAGCTGCTCCGGAGGATAGAGATTGCGGCCGTCAAAGATCACCGGCTCCTGAAGCGTCTGTTTGATCATCTGAAAATCCGGATTGCGGAACTGGTTCCATTCGGTGATGACAGCCAGGGCATGGGCACCGTTCAGGGCTGCGTACTCGTCGTCCACTATTTCCAGGAGGGGATTGTCTGCGAGAACCTCTCTGGAACGGGGACCGGCCTGCGGATCAAAGGCCCGGACAGCCATGCCCAGCCGTGTGAGATAGGAGATCAAGGCCAAGGAGGAAGCCTCCCGGATGTCGTCGGTGTTCGCCTTGAAGGCCAGACCCCAGAGGGCGAGGGTTTTGTCCTGCACTCCCCCCCGCGGCTGGAAGTAGCTTTCCACCTTTTGGGCCAGCACAAGCTTCTGGCGCTCATTGACCTCGTTGATGGCGTTCAGCATCTGCGGCTCGTAGCCTATGTCCTGGGCCGTGTGTATGAGGGCCCGGACATCCTTTGGAAAGCAGGAGCCGCCGAAGCCGGCTCCGGGATAGATGAACTGGTAGCCGATGCGATGATCCGCCCCGATGCCCTGCCGCACCTCGCGGACATCAGCCCCCACCCGCTCGCAGATGTTGGCCACCTCGTTGATGAAGGAGATCTTGGCCGCCAGCATGCAGTTGGCAGCGTACTTGGTCATCTCGGCGCTGCGTACGCTCATGACCATCATCTTCTCCCGGCTGCGGGCGTAGGGAGCGTAGAGGATCTTCAGAAGCTCGGCGGTTCGGACATTGTCCGTGCCCACGATCACCCGGTCCGGCTTGAGGAAGTCCTGCACCGCTGCCCCTTCCTTGAGGAACTCCGGGTTGGAGACCACGTCGAACTCGAGATCGAGCCCCCTTTGATCCAGCTCGGCCTGAATGATGCGACGCACCTCGTCGGCCGTACCTACCGGCACCGTGGACTTGTTGACCACGATCTTGTACTCGTCCATATGGCGGCCCACATCCCGGGCCACCTGCTGCACGTGGCTCATGTCGCAGGTGCCGTCCGGACGGGACGGCGTGCCCACGCAGATGAACACGAACAGGGAGTCCTGCATCCCCTCCTCGAGATTAGTGGTAAAGCGCAGCCGCCCACTGGAGGCGTTCTTCTGGACGAGATCCTCCAGCCCCGGCTCAAAGATGTGGATCCTGCCCTTCTGGAGATGCTCCACCACGTGGTGATTGACGTCCACGCAAGCGACCTGGTTGCCCATCTCGGCAAAGCAGGCCGCAGTGACCAGCCCCACGTACCCGGTGCCCACGATGCAGATGTTCATGGTCCCTTTCCCGTTTCTTTCTCGCTCATTGGCTCAAGCATCAAAAAAGCGCCCTCGAGCTGCGATGCGAGGGCGCTTTTCCTTTCCCATGTGCCGAATTTGTAGCAGGTGGAGCTCGCTGAGGTCAACATACTCTCCCCACCTCGGCACTCATTTTTTCGCTCAGGTCAGTCTTCCACGTCGTGGGTATGCCAGCTGCTCGGCCCGGAATGCACGTTCTTGATGGGCATGTTGGGCTGATCCACCTCCTCGATGGCCCCGGTGCTCGTCTGGACCACCACCTTGCCGCCCTCCTCGCTGCCGAGGTGCATGGTCGGGGTGATGGCCAAGCCGCGGCCCAGCTCCTTGGAGTATTCTACATATTCATCATCCGGCTCGCCATAGACGTTCTCCTTCCAGGCCGTGCCGGTAAGGTAGTACACGGAGTAGAGGCTGCTCTCGCCCTCACCGGTGCATGGATCATCACTCGGACTGTACGTCGTGTAGTTGACCAGCCCTCCCAGCAGAGTAGCCTGCCCGACCACACGCTCGGTGGCGTTGAGCTCCCGGAACCAGCCGTTATCTGCATCTTCCACCGTATAAGTTTCCAGCTCGTCGAGTGTGCCTACTCCTGTTGGTAAACAGTCAGTATTACCATCGGTACAATTGAGGTCACCAGTACCAAGTTCAACCAGAATATCGCTGGATTTAATCCATTTTTGATCGTTGGGACTATCGTAATTCGGCTTGTCAACCTGATCAAAGTTATAAGCATCACTGTCGGTCTTTTTATGTTCTTTGATGCCAAAGAAGTACTGCGTTGAATTATCCCGGGAATCGTCGGCTGTAAGGAAACGCCCCGTTCCGAAGTAGACCCAGACCTGGTCCTCGGTCCAGCCGATGTTCGGTGCGGCAGTAACCGGAGCCCGGGGATCGATCATCTCTTTAATCTCCCACTGCTTGGGATCGACCTCGTCCTCCACCTTGAGCCGGGACAAGCCGCCTCCCCAGTCCCCGGAGGATCCGGAAACGACACCATAGTAATAGATGTCGGTGAAGAAATCGAAGTCGTAGTCCACAGCCACGAGATCAGTACCCACATAGGAATCCGAAAAGCTCAGCTTGTGAATGCCCAACTCGGTTTCAGACGGAAATTTGTTTTCGCTAGGCATTTTCAAGGATAAGTCGCCCTTGGCCAGCTCGTTCAAGGGTACCACAGCCAGCTTGCCCTTTTGCGTGCTCGCGGCATCGGTAACGTTAATATTGTCCGCATCCGGACCGGAACCGAATATGAGGTACCACCTCTGCTTGGTGCTCAGGTCCGGATCCGAAGGCAGAACGGATGGAACTGAGGTTGTATATCCAAGAAGCACGTTTTTCGCATCGCTCGAGTCGTACGTAACCTCTCCGAGAAGCTCCGGCGGATTCTCAGGATCGGTTATGTCGAATATCATATAGGAGGAGCTGAAATCGCGGCCATCCTGGATTACATGCTCGCCGCCGAAGCGCATGCCGCAGACGAGGATGGTGCCCCAGCCGTTGGGATGGGTGCCAGTCGTGTCGGTCCACTCATCCTCCCAGATACGCACGTCGAACACGCGCGGATGGAGATCGATGTAGTACTTGTGCTCGTACTCCGGATCGGTGAGACATTCGAGGTGAGGCAGGAGATTGTATGGAACATAGCCCCACATCTCAGTTCCGAGAAGCGGTCCGTTATCGTTGAAATCCGTTCCGTCGAAGTTGCGGTAATACCCTTTGTCGCTCCGATTGAAAAAGCCCCCGTTCACAGCGTGAAGAATACCGTCGTTACCTCCGAAGTAGACCATGAGGCGCCTATTGCGGTATTCCTGGTAAAATGCAGTATAGGAACCGTCGTTCCAATAGAGATCGTAGTTCTCCATGGGAGCCCCCACCACTGCCGGAGTGGAGTGAATAACATCCCCGAGACGCCAAGTCTGACCATTGTACTGACGGCTACGCAGGCCAGTTTGATCCAAGCCTCGAATCCAGTTCACCACTGAAGCATTGCAGAAATCAGTCGCATTAACACTTTGCATGGTGGAGCTTGTAAACTCGATGACCTCACCCGAGGTATCTATACTCGTATCATCAACGACACCATCCTGATCAGCATCGAACCAAGTAAAGAGATATCTATAATCAGTATTCTCATTGGAAGGCATATATTGGGAACGCTGCACAAGCGGCTCTGGAACAGCATTCATGAGCCATTCAGCTGCCGACCAGAGATAATTGACATTCTCAAGCTCCTTTACTGATCCAGTGCAAGTGCCATTGACCAACTCTCCCCCCACACAGGCCAGTGAACGACCCTCTCCTTCATCATAGAAGACACGGACCCGTTTGTCGTCGCCGTGATCGTAGCGAAGATCATCGTTGGTATCCTCGTAGAGATTCCCCTCCGGCCCGACGAGAAAGCCGTGCACATCCCCGACCCAAGTAATCTCATTACTGCTGTCATCAAAGAGGCTCGGCCAGAACACGGCTTGATATAACGCCCCTTCTCCGGAACGAGATCCGGAAACCACCGAGGCAGCTGAACCCGATGAAATTCTCTTCAGAATACGGGCAAAGGCCTGATTGAGCTTATCCTGCAATCGGGTAGGGTTCTGCACATAAAAGTATGAATCCGGCACACCGTCATCATCCTGATCCCACTCATTATCTTGCGGAATACCATCATCGTTGAGATCCTTGAACCCGCCCCACTTGGATGCAAACCATAAAGGATTCTTGATAAGCTGGGCCGAGCCAGAATCACTCGGTTCAAATATTCGGGTGTCGGTTAATGGCAAAGCATCAGAGTCGTAGGGATCATCCAAAAAATAAGGCACATCGTCATCACTAGAGGTATCGTTGTCCCGAACCACTAAATAAGACCCATCGTCAGTAGTTCCTGAAATGATATAGCCTAAGTGTTGAATAATACCTCCGGCTGCATACTCGGAAGTAATAGTCACTTCTACTTTCTTTGCTTGACTCGAGTTGGAAACAGGTTGGTTGGATTCATCCAACAACTGATAATTGTAAAGAACAATAGCGTCCATATCATGGTCTGCACCTTGTTCAACATCTTCAAAATTTATTCTAAATGTTCCTGAAGTAGCATTTATGCTTTCCACATAGTAATCTACAATTGTATTTGTCGGCTGGAATGCAGTAGTTGAATTATCAATAGGATAATTATTATCTGTGCTTCCAACAGATTTTCCAAAAGGAATTAACCTTACTTTGTCATCACCAATAGCAATATTTATCTCTGGAAGAGGGCTTGATAAAGCTATTGAGTAAGATGAAACATTTTGTATTGATTTTTTGCTATGCAAATCATTAACATTTCCATAATAAGATACTGCAGTTGAGTAGTAACCCCCTTGCTTTGTCGGTTCTTCTGGACACAAGCCACGTATATTTTTAAACTTTGTACAGTTTTTATCTGAGCAAGTACTATCCTCAAAAGATCCGCTCTGCCCGATAAAATACTCCCCATCTTCTTGTTCATAGTCCCATATTGTTTGTGATGAGTTGCCCACTTGAAAGGCATTGGCAACCGTAAAATCATTAAGGCTGCTTCCGGACCAGGAACCGAACTCAGTTGCTATGCCAGGCAATTCATCTGTATCGTATGAGGGATAAATATCACTGATAACCAGCATGATGGCCTTAGAGCAGTATGGGTATTTATCTCCATAAGGATCATCCCAACTAGGATCCGGCAGTCCCATCTCTGAGTCGATTCCGCTATCTGACGTATCATAGTCAGGGGTCGGACTTTGTTTGCCTTTAAAATAGCGCAATCCTTCGTACATCATTTCGGCAATAGGATTGCCCCAATCAGGAAAGTTTCTATCAGAATCTATCATTGATTCATCTGTTTCCCAACCACCACCATACTCATAATCAGAATTATAATCAAAATCATAAATATGAAAAGCATCTATGGTATCAATAATTCCATTTACATTATCTTCAATTTTACCTGTAGTTGCGTCTACTTCATCAGCAATACTGGAGATATTTTTCCTTAACACACCGCCGGAAGTATTTTTTTCATAAGACCCGCTTAACAGGCCAAAATACATACGCTCAGGCTCTCCATATTTCTGGAGAAGACCCACTGGCTTATAGATATCATCATCTGTGGAGTTGGCCAGATCACCAGGATAAGCCTTGCATTCTTCTCTATGATAGCTTGGATCACACACTTTTACTTGGACTCTTCGTATTATTCTATTACTTGACTTGCTTGTGACATCATTTCCGTCTTCAAATTTTCCTCCTGCCACCGGTCTTTCTTTGGACAACCAGTCCCATATACGGTATTCGGAATCCACATCTTCCAGAACAATTAATAATGGATCATCATCCACTCCTGAGCCATCACCATCATCGTCATGAGTTGTCGAGGCGAAGAAATGGCGTTTTCCACTGGTTGGAGCAGACAAAGGCGTGTAGTCGCTTATAGAATACCCATCTTCATTAGGGTCATACTCCTTTCCCCAGCTGTGGGCATCTTGAGGAATAAAGGCCCTCTCCAACACTGTTTCGCTTTCACTATCAACGACCCTTTTTCCTCCGTAGAGAACCTTGCGCATGGTATCCATGCGGGACATGGTCAGATAATTGAGAAAATCTCCACTCCACTCGCCCGACCCTGAACATGTTTTGTTTCCCGTCGCGTTGGCTGAGGCCTTAAATCGCTCATCACTGTCGTCATAGACGTAGCAATTGTAGCTATTGAAATAACCGTAATAATCTATACTTGGATCATAGCCGACATCCAGATCACCGTCTCCGTCGATATCGGAAGCATCATTATAAGCTTCGTAATAGAGCTTGTGATTCTTGCCCATAACCAGAAGAACCAGTGGAGGTGCGGAAGAGGTGAGAAAAGGCGGAGTAAGCGTGTAGTCTGTGCAGATGTCCAAGCCGCTGTCAGTGGCGGACGACTTTGTCATCCATAAGGAGAAGGATAAAGTAAGGCTGATAAATAGAACAATGAGAAAGGTTCCTATTCTTTTGAACATGGGAAATCCCCTTATTTTTAACGCCCACCGCCAATGAGGCAGTAGGTCTCTGCGGCCTTTTGGATGCCGTTGCCTTCCCGGCTCGTGCCTTCCGATTGCAGCTTATACATGACGATCACCCCTGTCCCGGATGCGGCGCCCTTGCCTACGCCTTCATATCCGGAGGCGATGATGATGGAGCCTCCCTCCCCCTGACGGCGGCTCAGGTAGTTGACATCCACCTCGGAAAGCTGCTGATTGTCATCGGAAAGGGTTACTGTCCGGGTGTCCGTGGAGTTGGGGAACAGCGTTGCTCCGGGGTTGGCCACGGTATAGTTCACTCCGGCAATAGCTTGTGATGCATTGCTGTTTGCATCGCTCCCCCGGGTGTCCACGGCATAGGCGATCATCTCCTCGGCCGAATGGAGCCCCGCTTCCGCCCAGTTGAAGGCATCGTTCTTCAAGCGAATGTTGCGGCTGATCATGAGATCCGTACGCACCTGTCTGCCAAGGCCGGCTATAAGCACGCTCAGAATGGCCAGCACGACCATGGTCAGGACTAAGGCGGCACCGGCCTGTTTTCCGCGTATTGAACCCTTGTTCGGCAGGATCATTTGGAGCTTACCTTCCCCTTACTCATCTGCCCATCACCATACGCTCAAGATTCATCCGTTTCGTGCCATAGTGATCCCAGGTGGCATTGACTGAGATCTTCCAGGCAGTTCTGCCGCCGGAAACGAACTCGTCGCCTTTGTGCACCCGCCAAGACAAGTTGTAGGTAATGCCGTTTTCGTTAAACGAAGCCGTTCCGTTGGTTCCGTCTTCGTTGCTGGACCAGCCGGTCACATCCGAGGCGAGGTTTTCCACCCGGGACTGGGTGAGCTCGGCAGCGGTGGTCAGCTCGCTGCTCACCGTTCTGGATTCCACGTTCTGGCTCTGATTGGCCGCCCAGGCCAGAATCCCCACCGAAAGGATGAGCATGGCGATAACCACCTCGACAAGGGTGAAGCCATGGGATCCTCTAGTCATTATTTCGCACCCAGACCGTGGTTTGCGCCACCTTGCGATGAAAAGGATCATTGAAAGGCCCGACGCTTTGGCCAGCCAGCTCATAGGTTTTTGAATCCGAGTATCCCGGATCTGGGCGCTCTGTTCTGGCCAGGACAAATATGCGTACTCCAATCACATCCTCCGGATCAGCAGGATTGTCCACCCAGCTGGTGCCGTCAGTTGTGTATTGAAGCTGCAGATCCTGAATGTTCTCTGCAGATTCCCAAAGCTTGGTCTGGGTATAAGCAAAATTTTGCAAATACAGAGTTTCATTTACAAGCTTTACCCGGACTGGGGTGACCATATAGACTTCGCTATCGTCTGACAGTTGTGGGGTTTCTTGATCAAGATCGTAAGGATCAGTTGCATCAGTCACTTCGTAAAAAAGATCACCTTCGATATTTGGGAAAAAGCATAGGTATTTTTTGAAATCGCTCGTGGTTATATTTGGTGAACCAACATTCTTGAAATCAACGCTTGTGGTGCTATTGTGCAATCCGTCTACTTCAGCTACCAGCCTAAATCCATATGTTGCGACCACGGAATCAGGGTTTGTTCCATTTACATTATTGTTCTGAATATCCCAGAACACCTGATTGACTGTTACCGTGCCATTACCATCCGGATCATCGCCGGACATAGTTTTTCCATGGTCAAACGAATCCCGGCAGCCGAAACCTGCATTACTGAAAACAAAACCCAAGCGTTCTATGGCCACCCGGGAGCTCATCTGCATATTCAATATCTCCTGCTCCACAGTAGAAGTCTCGCTCTGTCTGGAGAAGACGTCATAGACTCCAGCCAGGATGAGCAGCAGGCACGTTATGGAGATGAGCAGCTCCACAAGCGTTAGTCCTGATTGTGAAGATCGATCCCTTCTCATCAATTGACCTTGATATTGCCGATACTTGAAACACTGATGCTGTAAGCTTGTCCTGTGGAGCCGAGAAGCTGGAAGCTCGAGTTGCTTGCCGTCCCAAGTGGAGTAAAGGTGATATCTGTGTTGCTGGTCTGCAGATCAATCCCCGGCTTCAATGACACAATGTAGATGAGATTTCCTGTGTCTTGGAGTGTCGCATTATAGGACTCCTTGCTCGTATCAAAGGCTACCTTCACCTTTTCGTTCTGCTTGATCGCCCTGAGCCTGGCCTGCATGAGATTCGTGGACAGCTCGTAAGCTGCTGATTTGAGCTCAGCATCACGGGAGGTGAGGGAGGTAATGGCCATCCCGCTCATGATGGCTATGATAGCCACGACCAGGATAACCTCTACAAGCGTCACTCCACATTCGGAACGTTTGCCCTGAGATCTTTTACAGCAGCTCATTTTATAAGGATACCTTTAACAGAGCTTGCATCCGGGAGCTGCTCGCAGCTCCCGGATGCAAGCTCTGTTAGGGTTGACTTTTCCTCAAACACTTCCCATACTTTTCGTTTCTTGCAAGCTTGGCTCAGCCGCACTCCTGTCTGCAGGGAAGCCTGTTTTTTCTTCAAGAAAAAACTCCGCATTGTATTCCGGACACCATCTCCCAAAGGAGCAGCCAATGCCTTCACTCGTCGTCAACGTGGACCATATCGCCACCATCCGTCAGGCCCGCCAGACCTTTGAGCCCGATCCGGTGCATGCCGCCTTCCTCGCCGAGGTCGCCGGAGCACGGGGCATTATCGTCCATCTCCGCGAAGACAGACGCCACATCAACGACCGGGACGTCGAGCTCCTTTCGCAAACCGTCCAAACCGGTCTCCACCTGGAGATGGCCGCCACAGATGAGATGCACTCCATCGCCCTGGCTACCAAGCCCCGCATGGTCTGCCTGGTGCCGGAAAAGCGCCAGGAGCTGACCACTGAAGGAGGGCTCAACGTTGCCGGACGGGAAGAGGAGATCCGGGAGTTCCTGCGCCCCATTGCGGAGCAGGGCACGCGAACGAGCCTGTTCATCGACGCCGACCCGGAACAGATCAAAGCAGCTCAAGCCTCGGGCACGCAGTACATCGAAATCCATACCGGCCCCTACGCCGACGCTGCCAGCGACACCTCCAGGGAGCAGGAGCTGAACAAGGTCCTGGACGGAATCCGCTTGGCTCAGGAGCTCGGGCTCAGGGTCAACTTGGGCCACGGCTTGAACTACAGCAATGTTTTCGCCTTCGCCAAAGTTCCCGGCATCAGCGAGTACTCCATCGGGCACAGCATTGTGGCCCGGGCGGCTCTGGTGGGCCTGGAACGGGCAGTGGGGGACATGGCTCATATTATCCAAGGCTTTGTGGACTGAAGTGGCTTTTCAAGCTTTGCAAGTATTAATCCAATACAATACCACTGAAGAGTCCCGGCATGATTGTCGGGAATATACAGGGCCTTGCTCGCCTGCTCCCTTTGACAAAATATGCAGGGCGAACTCAAAATTTGTCAGCATCCTGGAAGGCTGAACTGATCCGCATTCCGAGATCCCTGTACGGCTTTGAAAACGAGCCGGATTTTTCGATAAACTGCTGCAAGCAGCAGCCTTGAGCATGGGCAGGAAATGAGATGATTGTGGGGATTGGGATTGATGTGGTGGAGGTGGCTCGGGTGGAGGCCATGTGGTTTAAGTACGGGATGAGGTTCGCCTCCCGCATCCTTGCCCAAGAGGAGCTTGCAGCCTTCCCCGCGGCTGCGGCAAGCTATCTCGCCTCGCGCTTCGCGGCCAAGGAAGCTGCGGTCAAGGCCTTGGGAACCGGCTTTGCGCAAGGCATCACCATGAAGCAGATCGCAGTGGTTTCCGGGGCCCGAGGCGCACCTGAGCTCGCTTTTTACGGCTCGGCCCTGGAGAGGAGCAATGAGCTCGGAGCCGCAAGAATTCATCTGAGCCTGTCCCACGAGCCAAGCACCGCGGTGGCCGTGGTCATACTGGAAAAAGAGACCCTGAAGCAATAGGCGCCCGCCGGGAGGCCGCATGCACCTACCCTTACCAACACCTCAGGAGATGGGCCGCTGGGACCGCTTGAGCATCGAGGAGTTCGGCATCCATGGCGAGATCCTCATGGAAAACGCCAGCCGGGAAGCACTCCAGGTACTATTGCAGGAGTACGGCCCTGTAGACGGGAAACGCACCCTTCTGTTCGCCGGCTCAGGCAACAATGGCGGCGACGCCTTTGCCCTGGCCAGACACCTTGCCGACCGCGGAGCCCACTGCCTGGTGCTGCACACCAAGCCCCTTGATGACTACAGGGGCGAAACCGCATTCCATTTGCGGCTGGCCCGGAAGGCAGAGATACTCTTTCAGGACTTCTCCGGGCTCGATCTCGGGGCGTTCAGCGCTCCGGATATTGTAGTGGACGGCCTGCTGGGAACCGGATTTCAGGGCGAGCTCCGTTCCGACTATCAAGAGCGGATCGATCTGCTCAATCAATTGGGCCAAAAGGCCTTTGTTCTGGCCATAGACATCCCCTCGGGACTGAGCGGCCTTACTGGCCGATCCGGGGCTACGGCTGTCCGGGCCGACTGCACGGTGACCTTTGAGGCGGCCAAGCTGGGACTCTTCCTGCCGGAAGCGAGACCCTACCTGGGCCGGCTCCACACGAGGCCCATCGGCATTCCGGCCCGAATCCGCCGGGAGCATCCCCCCTCCGCCTTCGGGATGAGCGAGTGCGTTTTCAAGGATCTTCCGCTTCCAGCTCCGGATATGCACAAGGGCGGAGCCGGCCATGTGCTTATTGTCGGTGGTTCGCCCGGGCTCACCGGAGCCGCCACCCTTTCCGCGATCGGGGCCCTCAGA
>CAZQPF010000020.1:35257-40500 GCA_964595165.1 uncultured Desulfohalobiaceae bacterium | reverse complement strand
CGTCCTTGACCGGGGAACCGCCTGCGAAAGTGCTTTCGCAGATGACCTCCCCGCCGTCCACCCAGCAAAAGACATTGACCCGGTGCGCCTGGGCAGTCGCTTTAAGACAGAGAAAAGCGGCCGCAAGGCAGACTGCGAAGCCGAGCCATCTGTTGATGATCCGTCTCACTTGTTGTCTGCTCCGCGGGGAAACAGCATTTCCGGCTTCACCCTTTTGATGAAGCCAATGGCAAAAACTGCCATCAAGCCTTCGATGAGCATGATCGGTATATGTGCAGCCAGCACCGCCTTAGCTGCCGGGATAAAGGCCTCACCAGCCAGGGTTAAGCAACCGGCCACCATAAGGCCGGATCCGAGCACAGCCCCGCCCCCGGCGACAAAGGCGCCCAGGCCGTTCAGCAGCCTGCTGTTCCTCCGGATGAGGGGCCTGCAGGCCAGGGAGAGGAGCAGGGCCGGCAAAGCCATGTTCAAGGTGTTCACGCCCAGGACCGTGATGCCGCCGTACTGGAAAAACAAAGCCTGGAGAAGCAGGGCCACCAGCAGGGAAGGAAAGCAGGCCCAGCTGATTATAAGTCCTACAAGACCATTCAAAACCAAGTGACCGCTCACCGGACCGAGCGGAACGTGGATGAGCGAGGCCACGAAGAAGGCCGCTGTGAGCAGGCCTACCAGGGGAACTTCGTGCTGCTGCATCTTTTTGAGGCCCATCCCGACTCCTATGAGCCCCAAAGCAGCGCCGCCGAAAAGAACCGAGGGGGGGAGGACCCCTTCGGAGATGTGCATAGCCGTACCGCCTACTGCGACCAGTTGAGAAACTGAACCCAGAGCACGGCGCCCAGCTCCACAGGCTTGGGCTTACCGTTCCGCTTCAAGGTGTAGCCCGCCTCGCTCAGGGCGGAAAAGCCCCACCAGCCAGCCTTGGGCGGTGCATAGGTGAAAACGCCGTCCTCATCGGCCCGCACCACTTGGGTGACCATATATTGACTGGGCGCGTTTGCCTTTTTCCCCTGATTATAATATTCTATTTCAACTGTGGCTTGGGGAACCGGTTCACCGTCCACTTCCACCCGGCCTTGGAAAACGTTCCCGGCATACAGGCCAAACGGCCTGGTCAAGGGCACGATTTCCGTCTCCAGGCCCAAGGGTTGCTCCCAACCCTCCTCAGCCCCGAAAGCGGCCAGATAGGTTTTGGTCAGATGCTTGATGTACAGCCCTTCGGCCTCTTCCCAGTAGGGTTGGGGGACGGTGTGTATGCAGTAGACCCCGGGGCGTTGCGGCGTGAAGGTTGTCTTCCAGGCCTGATGCTGGAGAAGGTTTGCCGCTTGGATCTCCGGGGTGAGATCCTTGCTTTGGCCCTGAGGCAGTGCGGTGGCCACAACCTTTTGGGGCTTGGCCATGTCCATCCCGGCCTGCTCGAAGGGATGTGTGAAGCCGATGATCAGCTCGACGCTGCGATGAAATTGATCCAGCATGCTCCGATTCGGGAGGATGGTCCCGAAGTGGGCCCGGGCCTGGGAAGACCACACCAGGAAGAGGGCCACAAAGCAGATATACAGAAGGCCGCAACGCTGGCTTGGGGGGATCATGGCAACTCCTTTTGCGTTCCAGTTTTGTAGCACAGCGAAAAATAAAGTGCTACTCAATATGTCTTACATCTAGATTCGTGTCAAGAAAAGCGGATTGGAGGGACGGCTTTGACAAACCTGCTGCGCACCGTTTAAGGATGGATCCATGCCACATAAGGTAGCGGTTACTGTATTGGGCTCCGATCGTCCCGGGATCGTCTGTCGGGTGGCCAGCCTTCTTTCCAGCTTGAACTGCAACATTGAAGATATTTCCCAGACCGTGCTGCAGGCGGAGTTCGCGGGGATGTTCGTGGTTGCCGCGCCTGATGAGCTGGGAGTAGACGATCTTCGCTCCGAGCTGCAGCAAGGGCTTATGGATTCCGGGCTTCATCCCTTCATCAAGCCCATTGAGCCCGGTCCTTCGCAACAGCCGGGGCCTGTAGAGCCGTTCGTGGTCATCTGCATCGGCAAGGACCGCGTGGGACTCATTGCGGCCATAACCTGCGTCATGAAAGAGCACGGAGTGAACATCACCAATCTGCAGTTCATCAATCGCACGCCATCCTTTCCGGAACGCACGGTGACCATCTATGAGGTTGACATCCCCCAGTCGGTCAGGCTTTCTGATTTCGTGGACGCGTTGCAGGCCAAAGCGAGCGAGGTAGGCCTGGAGGCCAGTGTGCAGCACAAGCGAATCTTCGAGGATATCTGCAGGCTGTGATGCCTTCCCGGGATTGAGCGCGTGATCAGGTAGTCATTGCAAGTGGTAGAATCCGGATGCGAGCCTGCTTTGGGCGGCTCCATGCGGATCGGAGGAAGATATGCTTTCTATGTCCGAGGTCCTGTCCACCCTGGAGATGGTGAAAAACGAGAATCTGGACGTGCGCACCGTCACCCTGGGGATCAGTCTGTTCGACTGCGCCAGCCACGATCTGGAACGCTTCAAGGACAATATCTATCGCAAGATAGTGGAAACTGGGAGCCGTTTCGTGGCTGTTTGCGACGATATCGGCAACAAGTACGGCATCAGGGTGGTCAACAAGAGGATTTCGGTAAGCCCTATCGGGGTAGCCGGAGCCGCTTTCGGGCCGGAAGAGCTCGTAGAGGTGGCCCTGAGCCTGGACCGGGCCGCCGAGGATGTCGGAGTGGACTTTATCGGCGGCTTTTCCGCCTTGGTGGAAAAGGGCATGGCATCGGGCGATACCTCTCTCATCCAGGCCATTCCGGAGGCCCTGCAAGGCTCGAAGCGGGTGTGCGCCTCGGTGAATGTGGCCTCCACCCGGGCCGGGATCAACATGGATGCGGTCGCCACCATGGGCAGTTGCATCAAGCGGGCGGCCCAGCTGTCCAGCGATCGGGACGGGCTGAACTGTGCCAAGCTATGTGTGTTCTCCAATATTCCTCAGGATATCCCCTTTATGGCCGGCGCCTATCTGGGCAGCGGAGAGCCGGATACGGTGATCAATGTCGGGGTCAGCGGGCCGGGGGTGGTCAAAAAGGCCATTGACCGTTCCGTAGCCAACAGCCCGGACCTCAACCTGGGAGGGCTGTCCGAAATCATCAAGCGGACCGCCTATAAGGTCACCAGGGTAGGCGAGCTCATCGGTCGGGAGGTGGCGAAAAAGCTGGGAGTGACCTTCGGAATCGTCGATCTCTCCCTGGCCCCCACCCCCAACGTCGGGGACAGCGTAGGGGAGATCTTCAAGAGTCTGGGTCTGGAAAGCATCGGGGTTCCCGGCTCCACAGCGCTGCTGGCTATGCTCAACGACGCCGTCAAGAAGGGGGGCGCCTTTGCCAGCTCGCATGTGGGCGGGCTATCCGGAGCTTTCATCCCGGTCAGTGAAGATCTGAATATTGCCCAAGCGGTCACTGAAGGCCGCCTCAGCCTGGAAAAGCTGGAAGCGATGACCAGTGTGTGCTCCGTGGGCCTGGATATGGTGGCTATTCCAGGAGACACCCCGGAGGAGACCATCAGCGCCATCATTGCCGATGAGATGGCCATCGGGGTCATCAACAGGAAAACCACTGCCGCCAGGCTGATTCCGGTTCCAGGGAAAAAAGCCGGGGACAAGGTCTGGTTCGGGGGGCTGCTCGGAGAGGCTACCATTATGCCGGTGCCCAATGCGGGCGGCTCCAAGGGCTTTATCCAATACGGGGGAAGGATTCCGGCCCCCATCCAGAGCCTTATCAACTAGGAAGGGCTTTGCAGATGAGGTCGGCTCATACTGTTAAGGGTATATGCATCCAGCCAGAGGCAGCTGCGTTCTTTCAATCAACAACTGACGAAGGGGGACAACGATGGCCAGTGGTGACAAGATCAAGAGGTTTCCCTGGCATTCCGAGAACCAGGGTGAAGGTCGACCGGGTGAAAATCCAGAGCAAATTGTAAAGGAAGCGAGGAAAGACATGGGTAAAGTAGCACTTATTGTATCCTTATTGGTTCTGGTCCTCATGGTGGTTTTTTTCTACAGCCTCAGACAGAATATCTCCAACGTAAGCGACAACGTGGCTGTTTCAACCGAAGAAGTGGCCGAGCTCAGCGATCAGGTAGCCAAAATGCAGGACCGGATGTCTGCGCTCTCCGGAGTGAGACAGGATGTTAACAGCCTGGAAAAGGCCTTGTCCTCGGTACGGGACAGAGTGGGCCAGGTTAGGGGCCAAATGGATGAAAGATTTGGTCAGCTGGCAGGAAAAATGGATGAGCGGATCGGGCAAATGGAGAAAAAGCTGAGCCGGGTGGAGAGTATCCCGCAACGGACCCGGGACATGGTCTATGCGGCCATGCTTGAGGAGCTGTCCCAGAAAGTGGAGTTCCTGAGCGGCAGATTGCAGGGTACGCAGAAGGAGAACCTGCTCCGGGTTAAAAAGATGCTGCAACAGATCCAGCAAGGCGCGCAGTAACGGAAAAATTACCCATAAGTCAGCGTGGCCTCTGGCCGCGCTGACTCATTATTATTAATTCTCTTTTTCTTCACTCGACAGTCAATACTTTTTGAGTAACATATTGCTTTGATTGCTGATATTGACGAGTTGATTCGACTGTGAATGCTTTTGACTTATCTCTTCGATTTCTTTGTCCTAGCTGTGAACCGCGGACTCCGAGCTTTGAACTCTAAAGTTCTTCAATAAGTTGCCAACTAAGTCAGCGCAGCCGGAGGCTGCGCTGACTTGTTAAGGCCATCCCAGCAAGACCCGGATAATCCACAGACTGATTCCCCCGTATACTCCTGCAAGCACATCATCGAGCATTACCCCGTATCCTCCCGGGAGCCAGCTCTCGGAAGCTCTGACCGGCCAGGGCTTGAGGATGTCGAACAAGCGAAACAGGACAAACCCGAGACCGAGAGCAGGCCAAGAGCAAGAATCCCCCAGAGGAAGAAATACGATCCATTGTCCCAGGAGCTCGTCGATGATCACACTGCCGGGATCTTTCTTCCGGTAGAAAGCTTCGCTTTGAGTAGCTGCCAGAGAGCCGAGAAAAAACAAAGCCAGCAGCAGGATCGCCTTGCTTCCCGGGGAAAGGGGCGTAAAGAGCCAGGGAGCGGCGAGAGCGGCTGCCAGAGAGCCCCAGGTGCCCGGCGCTCCAGGGAGCCTCCCCAGGGGGCCGAGCTCGGCCAGGGCAAGAGACAGTATTGTGCGCAGCGGTTTTATTTCGGGTTTGCGGCTCATAGGCCTTGA
>CAZQPF010000020.1:0-35247 GCA_964595165.1 uncultured Desulfohalobiaceae bacterium | reverse complement strand
ATCCTGTTGCGGCTCGGCTCCGGCGCAGTGAATGGCTTGCATGGCCAGCAGGGCCTGGATTGTTTCCGCCAGAGGGAGGCCTACAACGTTGCTGAAGGAGCCCTGGATGCTGCGCACCAAAAAGCCGCCGCTGCCCTGGATGGCGTAGCTGCCGGCCTTGTCTGCCGGTTCACCGCTGTCGATATAGGCCTGGATGACGGAGCGCGGAAAGTCGGCCATGGTAACCCGGGTTGAGACGTGGAAGGACATTTCCTCGCTGCTGTGGGTGTCCTGGAGGCAGCAGCCGGTAATCACCTCGTGGGTACCGCCGCAGAGGCGCTGCAGGGTGGAAAGGGCATTTTCAGGGCTGCTCGGCTTCCCCAGGATTTCCCCCTCCAGGTGAATGCACGTATCCGCTGCCAGAATGACTCCCCGGACTTTGTGCTGCCGGATGTCCTGAGCCTTTCTCCTGGCCATGAGCACGGGGTACTCCTTAGCAGAGACGGACAGGGAGGAGAAGGCGGGCTCTTGGAGCCAGCTGGGACGGACTTCGAAATGGAGTCCCAGCGAAGTGAGCAACTCCTGCCGTCTCGGAGAGGCGGAGGCCAGAATGATATTTTTTACGGGACGAAAAGGCCCTTGGGCCTGAAAATCATGCATACGGACTCCTTCCTGAAGCTCTCAAGCCTGGAGCGCCATGCTGTAGGGGCTCAAAAACGGCATGTTGTTGAACTTTGAGGTACATTTTGCTAGCTTAATACAAAGACCGGTTTTATTCGCCGTATCACAATTTCGCAGGAAAAAAACCGGAAGGCCGGAACAACATCCCGGCGCTTCCGCCGCAAGCACCAGGACAGATAATGCCCAAAAAAATACAGATCCTTGTCTTGCTTTTCATTCTGGTACTCGCCGGTGCGGGCTTCGCCGCCTGGTACGTCTACAAGCAGAGTGCCAGGCTCAAGGTGATCTCCCAGACTGAGCAGACGGTGCAGGAGAAATCCAAGCAAGGCCAAGAAGTGATTGAGCCGGACAAAAGAGACGCAAACGCCACCTCGGCTCAAGGCCAAGACTCCGGCAACGCAACCCTTGAAGAGGATGCGGCCAAGCCTGCGCAGGCCGGGGAGTCCATCTCCATCCAGCAAGAGGAGGAAAAGCCCTCTGCGGAGCAATCCTTCGCCTCCTGGGTAAAGGAGTATGTGGTCACTCCCTACTTCATTCAGGACTTGGCCACTTTCGTGACCTCGAGCTATTACCCTCCCAAAAGCAAAAACAATCCGGCCAGCCACGGCAAGAACAGCATCAATTTCAAGTCCCTGAACGCGAGATACGGCCTGGAGCTCATCGGGCTGCGGCATAAAAGCGACACCCTTCGCGAGGCCCGCCAGGAGATTCTGCGGTACTTCACCGATTCCGAGGTGCTGCGCAAGGTTTACGAGCAGTATGCGGATACCTTCCTCAGGGAGCTGGTGGCTACGGCCAGGGAGACGAAACGCAGCTTTAAGGCCGAAGACGGCTCCTGGCATTCCAGATCTCTGCATTCAGTGGAGATCGCGGAGATGCTCGAGCTGAACAGCGTGTACCTCAGGGATGTTGCGGCCGTATTTCAGGCCCTGGCCAAGGGGGAAAACATTGCCTTGCAGGTGGAGCGCTATCTACAGGCCGCTCAGCAGGTGGTGCACTACAACTTCGAGCTCAACCAGATACAGAATCGGGTCGCCTTGCTGAAAAAACAAAGGGCGGAGAATGCCTCCTCTGCGGAGAACGCAAGTTCCCGCTTAGAGCTCGAAGATATGCAGCAGAAGAAGGAGGCCGTGGGGCAGCGCTACAAGCAGGCTATCTCAAAGCGGGAACGCCTCCGCAAGCAGCTCATGGGCAGCATCTACAGCCAAGCCGAAGGGGAGATAGACCTGGAGTCCCACGAAATACTCTACATCGCCGAGTGGGTACACCGCAGGCTAGACGAGGGTGAAAACAATCCGGCCATCCTGACCGCTTCCAAGCTTCTCGAAGATATGGCTGACAAGCTGGATCGCGGGGCCGAGCAGCTCCGAGCAGAGGCAAAAGCCCCGGAAGGGGAAAGCCAGGAGTAACAGGACCCTTCTAGACCAGCTTGCAACCGCTGCTCCTCTCCTGCTTGTCGAGACCGTCGGCCTTTTCGCGTCATGCTGCACCAGCAGGCCTTGAACGGCTTTGCCCCCGGGTCGCCGGCCGAGCCAATCCCCGCCTGAAGACTACTCTTCCTCAAAGAGATAGCTGTATTGACTGTAGATCTCGTAGGTTCTGGCCACCAGGTTCTCCGCTTGGGCCTCCAGGGCATTGGATTCGATGACTCCGGTCTCGCTCTCCAGGAAGTTGCTCAAAAGATTCTCCCCGTAGGAAAAGGACCAGGCTGCAGCGTAGATGGAGCTCAGTCCCGGCCGGCCCTTGAACTCATTCTGGGTGGTGATGAAGATTTTGAGCTTCTTTTCATTGTAGCCGGAAAGGCGGAACAGGTCCGATTTGTTCAACCGCTCCCGCATGGTGAAGATGAGCCGACGGCCAAGGCTGTCCGTGTCGTTGTGCACGATCATAACCGGAACCTTGTCCCCTCTGACCAGCTCCTGAGGTGCGTTTTTGTATTTCTTGACCACCTCGGGCTCTTCTTTTTTCTCCTTCTGAGGGGCAGTGGTGTTGTTCTGAGCCACTGCAGATCCGCACAGCAGGCTCAGGAGAAGAAGGAGGGCCAACTTTAGGATGCAATATCTCTTGGCAATGAACACGTGCGCCTCCTGATCGGGTTGTTGCATTCCTCTTGGTTTCAAGATCGATTCCCAGCGCCGGATAGCTTCTATTTAACCTCAGCATTTTTCAATAGGGCCGCTGCTGCTCCCAGTGCAGAGCGGAGGAAACAATGGTTCGGATGTTGTCGAGCTCCGGCTGCCAGCCGAAGGTGCGCTTGATTTTGCTGGGGTCGGCCACCAGCTCGGCCGGATCGCCGGCTCGTCTCGTTTCATGAAGCGTGGGCAGTGCCTTGCCGCTCACCTGCTCCACAGCCTGCACAATTTCGCGGACCGAGTATCCGTGGCCGTAGCCGCAGTTGAAGACATCGGAGCGGCCTCCTCGCTCCAGATACTCCAGGGATTGAACATGGGCTTTGGCCAGGTCGGTTACATGAATGTAATCCCTTATCCCTGTTCCATCCCGAGTCGGATAGTCGGTGCCGAAAATGGACAGCCTTTCCCGGTGCCCCAGAGAGGTTTTGCAGGCTACCTTGATGAGGTGGGTGGCTTGGGGCGTGCTCTGTCCGATCCGCCCTTTGGGGTCGGCTCCGGCCACATTGAAGTAGCGAAGGATGATGTGCTTGAACCAGGGCTCGGCGAGGGTGGTATCCTGGAGGACCCACTCGCTCATCAGCTTGGAGCGGCCGTAGGGATTGATGGGCTGAGGCGGGGCAGCTTCAGAAACCGGAATGGCTTCCGGGATGCCGTACACAGCGGCCGTGGAAGAGAAAATGAAGCTCTGAACCCCGGCCGCAAGGGCTTTGCTTATAAGGCCGGTGGTCTTTACGGTGTTATTGCTATAGTACTTGAGAGGGTCGGCTACTGATTCCGGTACCACTATGCTGGCTGCAAAGTGGATGATCGCAGTGATGTTCTCTGTTTGAAAGAGCTCTTCCAATCTGGTAGTCTCCGCCAGATCGCCGACTACTAATTTGGCTGGAGGAAGAACCGCTTCGCGGTGGCCCGAGCTCAAATTGTCGTAGACAACAACGTCGTAGCCGGCTTCCAGCAAGGCAAGCACTGTGTGCGATCCAATGTAGCCGGCCCCTCCGGTAACCAGAATTGCGCCCATGGCAGCTCCTTTGTTGCAGCACACCCTATTCCATTTGTTGGAATTTGTGAAGAAGTTCAAGGAATAATTGTTGATATATCCAACGGGAGGTTCAGATGCATCACCCATCCACCCAGTCCGGTGTGCCTGAAGAACGTGTCGCTCCCTTTGTCCGCAAGATGCAGCAAGCCGGAATGCCGGAGAGCCTCATTGCGCTCTTCGTCCACTATTTGCAGCAGGTGCTCTCTTGCAAGGAGCAGACCAGCTTCCTCCCCGAGGAGGACATCGAGCCCCCCGCTTCCGAGGAGATCCCCAAACAGGGCGGGCTTGAGGACTCCACGGCCCGGATGGGAAAGGAAGCTCTGGAGCAGACGGTCATGATCAAGCTAAACGGCGGGCTGGGAACGAGCATGGGCATGCCTTACGCCAAATCTCTCCTCCCGGTGAAAAACGGCCGGACCTTTCTGTCCGTCATCAGGCAGCAAGCCGCGGTGCAAGGCTTTCCCCTGGTGCTCATGGACAGCTTCAATACCCAGAGCGACGTAGAGGCCTATTGGGAGCGTCAAGGGCTGCCGGCCAGGGAGCGACCTATCTCCTTCCTGCAGCACAAGTTTCCCAAGATACTAGCAGATTCTCTCCAACCGGCCCATTGTCCAAAGGAACCAGATCTGGAATGGAATCCGCCGGGCCACGGTGATCTCTATGCCGCCCTGGAGAGCTCCGGAACCCTAGACCATCTCCTGAGCCAAGGCAAGCGCTACGCCCTGGTCTCCAACTCCGACAACCTCGGCGCCGTGGTTGATCCCTCCATCCTGGGCTATATGGCCCAGCAGGGGCTTTTCTTCCTCATGGAGGTGGCCAAGCGGCATCCTGTGGACAAGAAGGGAGGTCATCTGGCCAAGGACAAACAAGGGGGGCTCATCCTGCGCGAAATCGCCCAATGCCCGGAAAAGGACCTGGATGCCTTCCAGGACATCTCGCGCTACCAGTTCTTCAATACCAACAACGTCTGGATCGACCTGCAGCAGCTGAAGCAGCACATCAGGGACCAGGGACTGCCCAGATTGCCCCTGATAATAAACCCCAAAAGCCTCGATCCCCGGGATGAAAGCACCCCCCAGGTCTACCAGCTGGAGACAGCCATGGGAGCCGGAATCAACGTCTTTCCCCGCGGCGGCGCTATTCAGGTCTTTCGGGATCGCTTTGTGCCGGTGAAAAAGACCAACGATCTGCTGGCCGTACGTTCCGATTGCTACGTCCTGGACGGGCAGTACAAGCTCGCGCCGCACCCCGAAAGGACGCTTCCACCGGTGGAGGTCGACCTGGACAGCGCTTACTATAAGCTCATCGACGATTTCGAACAGCGTTTCCCCCACGGCCCGCCCTCGTTGCTGGCCTGCGAGACCCTGGCTATCGAAGGCGATGTGCTTATTGACCAAGGGGTGACCTGCAAGGGCCGGGTGCACATTGTCAATCCCGGGGAACAACAGGCCAGAGTTGCACCGGGCAGCGAGCTGGAAGGCAAGGTGGTGCTGGGATAGAGCCTGCAGCAATACAGACTATGGGCCTGAACAAGGAGGATGCATGAGCCAGGAGCACGGTTTCGATCTTATTTGGAGCCGGGAGATCAAGGAGTTGCAGGGAACGGCCAAGCTGTTCCGCTATCGCAAGAACGGGGCCGAGGTGCTCTCCATTGAGAACAACGATGAGAACAAGGTCTTTGGAGTGAGCTTCCGGACTCCGCCCAGGGACTCCACCGGAGTGCCCCATATTCTGGAGCATGCGGTGCTCAACGGATCGCGCAAGTATCCCCTCAAAGAGCCCTTTGTGGAGCTGCTCAAGGGATCCTTGCAGACCTTTCTCAATGCCATGACCTTCCCGGATAAGACCTGTTATCCGGTGGCTTCCCAGAATCAGCAGGATCTGCATAATCTCATAGACGTCTACCTGGACGCGGTCTTTCATCCGCTTATCAGCGAGCATGTTTTCGCCCAGGAAGGGTGGCACCTGGAGCAGCACAGTCCCGAGGCCGAGCCCGTGCTCAAGGGAGTGGTCTACAATGAGATGAAAGGAGCCTACTCCTCGCCGGATAATCTGCTGGGAGAACGATCCCAGCAGTCCCTCTTTCCGGACTCAACCTACGGGCTGGACTCCGGAGGCCATCCGGCGGATATCCCCAAGCTCAGCTTTGAAGAGTTCAGAGCCTTCCACAGCACCTACTACCATCCTTCCAACAGCCGGATATTCTTCTATGGCGACGACGACCCGGACAAGAGGCTGGAAATCCTGGACCGCTTCCTTGGCGACTTCGAGGCCCTGGAGGTTGATTCCAGCATTGCCCCGCAGCCGGCCTTTAAAGGGCCCAGCCGCCAAGAGCATTTCTATCCAGCCGACCAGGCCGACAGCTCCCGGTGCATGATCACCCTGAACTGGCTCCTCGCTCCCAGCGGCGATGTGGATACCCATCTGGCCCTGCAGGTGCTCGAAGAGGCCCTCATCGGCATGCCTGCATCGCCGCTGCGCAAAAGGCTTATCGAATCCGGTTTGGGTGAGGATCTGGCCGGAGTGGGGCTGGAGGACGAGCTCTACCAGATGTTTTTCTCCACCGGCCTGAAGAATGTTTCCCAGGACAATCTGCCCCGGGTGGAGGAGCTCATTTTGCAGACCCTTTCCGATTTGGCCCGGGAAGGGTTTGATCCCAAAACCATCGAAGCCGCGCTTAACACTGTGGAGTTCGAGTTGCGCGAAAAGAATACCGGCGCTTTGCCCCGGGGGCTGCTGGTCATGTTTCAGGCCCTGAACACCTGGCTCTACGATGAGGATCCGACCTTGCTCCTGGCCTTTGAGGAGCCCCTTGAGCGGCTGAAGTTGAGACTGAACAGCGGGGAGCGGGTGTTTGAGGACCTTGTGCAGCGCTTTTTCCTGGACAATGCGCACCGCAGCAGCGTGGAGCTCAAGCCGGACCCGGATCTCGGCCGGCGTCAGCAGGAAGAGGAAAGACAGCGGGTACGCATGCTGTATGAGAAGCTCAGCCCGGAGGAGAAAAGATCTCTGGTGCAAAGGACCGCGGAGCTCAGGAGGAAGCAGGAAGAGCAGGATCCCCCCGAGGAGCTGGCCAAGATACCCACCCTCAAGGCCGCCGATCTTCCCAGACAGGAAGAGGAAATCCCCCTTGAGATCCTCTCCGTGGAGGAAACGAGGCTGCTGTTCCATGATCTGTTCACCAGCGGGATTGTTTATCTCGATCTGGGCTTCGATCTGAACGGTATACCGCAAAAGTATTTAAGCTACGTACCATTGCTTGGACGCGCCTTTGTGGAGATGGGAACTGACAAAGAGGACTACGTGAGCCTCAGTCAGAGGATTCAGGCCAAAACAGGAGGAATCCATGCCGAAACCTTCACCTCCTCGCTCGAGGGCAGCTCCGATCTCTGTCTCTGGATGTTTCTGCGGGGCAAGACCATGGCTGACAAGCTCCCGGAGCTTTTGGACATCCTCCAGGATTTGCTCCACGGGGTGGATCTGAGGAACAAAAACCGCTTCCAGCAGATCGTGCTCGAGGAGAAGGCCCAGATGGAGCGGGGGCTCATTCCCGCGGGGCACCGCATTGTGAACAGCAGGCTTCGGGCCAAGCTCAACCGGGCCGATTGGGCCGGGGAGCACATGGGAGGGGTGAGCTATCTGCTCTTTTTGCGCTATCTGGCCAAGGCGATTGAGCAGGACTGGTCCAAGGTGGAAGAGGATCTTTTCGCTCTCAAGGATATCCTGATCAACCGTAGGCGCATGGTGGTCAATGCCACTGCCGAGGGGCGCTTCTGGAATGAGCTTGAAGACCAGCTCTCAGGCCTTCTGGAGGGCCTTCCCAGCCGAGAGCCTGAGGACCGGCCCTGGCTGATGGAATGCGAGACCGGTTTCGAAGGTCTGGCCATTCCGTCTCAGGTCAACTATGCCGGCAAGGGAATCGATCTAACGGCCCACGGCTACACCTTCCACGGCTCCCATCAGGTAATCAACCGCTATCTGCGCACCACCTGGCTATGGGATAAAATCCGGGTTCAAGGGGGCGCTTACGGCGCCTTCAGCCTTCTGGACCGCTTCTCCGGGGTGCTGAGCTTCCTTTCCTACCGGGATCCCAATATCATGGACACCCTGGAGGCATTCGACGGAGCCTCTGGCTTTCTCCGCCGGGCCAACATCGATGAGGCGGAGCTGAACAAGGCTATTGTGGGCACCATTGGGGATCTTGACCGCTACCGCCTTCCGGATGCCAAGGGAATGACCTCCATGCTCCGCTACTTGATGAACGACAGCTGGGAGAGGCGTCAACGCGTGCGGGAGGAGATCTTGGGCACCGCTCGGCAGGATTTCCAGGCCTTTTCCGGTTGGCTCGATCACCTCAGGGATTGCGGTCTGGTAACCGTGCTGGGCGATAAGTCGAGCCTGGAAAGGGTGCAGGAGCAGGGTTTGAAGCTGGAGCACCTTTGGCAGGTGATGTAAGGATGCGACTGCAAAAAGCCATTAAGTCAGTGCAGCATTGGGCTGCGCTGACTTAATGGCTTTTATTCGGCTTCGATGTACTCCAGGTACAGCTCGCGACCGGAAGTGAGACGGTGCCCGGATTCGGCGCAGCAATGCGGGCAGCGGGCCAAAAATAAGAGCGTCGGCTCCTCGCCTTCCGGGGTGAAGGTTCGGCTGCAGGCAGAGCATTGCAGGGCGACCGGAGTGGACTCTATGAGCAGCTCTGCACCCTGGAGGGGAGTTTCCCGGGTCAAAAGATCAAAAGCGGTCTGCAGGGCATGCGGTACGAGGGCGTTCATCCGGCCGGCTATGAGCTTGACCCTGCGCAGCTGCGAGACCTGGTTTTGCCGCATGGTCTGTTCCACGATGCGCAGGAGGCTTTGGGCAATGGACATTTCATGCATGGCTTACAGGCGAAAGGTACCGTCCTTATAGATGATGTGCTCCTCTCCGTTTCGCAGCTTGGTCCGGACCGTCTTGGGCTCGGTATTGACCAGGTCCCAATGCAGGGCGGAGTCGTTGAACCCGAGCTTGACCTTGGTCTCGTCGTCGAGGTTCTTGCCTCCCAGGGCATAGGTCTCGGCATAGGAGGCCCCGAGGGCAATGTGGCAGTTGCCGAAGCTTCCGCCGAAGTTCTCGTCAAACAGGGTGTGGGCCATAAAGGAATCGATTCTGGAGAAGCGCTTGTCCGTGAGAGAGAACTCTCCCAATTTGCAGGCGTTGTGGTCGATTTCCAGCTGCTTCTTGACAAACTCCTCCCCGACCTCGGCCTGCACGTCGATAACCTGGCCCTTCTCAAACACCAGGCGAAGATTCTTGACCAGGTTCCCGCTGCGGAAGGAGGGCTGATCCATAAAGAAGACGCCCTGGGTGCCGCGCCAGTCCGGAGAGGTGAAGATTTCGAAGCTGGGGATGTTGTGTCCCGAGACCCCCACCCATTGCCGGTGGCTCCCGGGGGTGACCAGGAGATCGCAGCGCTCGGACTGAAGGCGCAGGTGCTCGATATCCAGCGCATTCAGGGCCTCCTTGATCCGGCCGGCTTGGGAGAAGATGTCCTTCCACTGGGCAATGGGGTCTGCATGGTCCAGGTAACAGGCCTTGATGATCTGCTCGGTATAGGCCTCCTGGCTGAGCCCCGCAGCCTGCGCCAGCGCCGGAGTGGGCAGCAGGCAGAGGGTCCAGCCGAACAGCCCTTGGTTTTCCCGTTCGTCCAGAATGTCGCGCAGCTTCTTCTTGGCCAGGACGGTCTTGCCGATGCGGGAGGGATCGATCTGCTGCAGGTGAGTCAGGGATTCCGGAGCCAGCAGGGCAATGGAGCCGTTCAAGCGGCGCAGCAGCTCTTCCTCTCCGGGAGGGATGAAGCTGAGCTGAGATTCTTGGGCCAGACCGAAGAAGGAATGCTCCATGCGAGGGGAGCTGTTGATCCGCTGCACCGGATTGAGCCCCTGCCGCAAAAGCTTTTCATACAGGATTTCAGTGAGCTCGCGCCCGGCCAGATCGTAGCGGATAAGCACGATGTCCCCGGGTTCGAAAGGGTCGCTCCTCGCCGTTTTCATGCCCCACAACAGGATATCGGCATACTTGTCTAGCTGTTGTTCTATAAACATAATCGCATCCTGAAAATAAAAAGGGTTGGCCAAGGGACCAACCCATCAATTGCTCCTTTCCGCTTGTTCTCTATTTAGGCGTTGAGCCGTTTTTCCTGAGGAAAAAGGGGCAGATAGCGGTAAGCCAGGCTGACCACTACAGCCCCGTAGGCCACGACGAGCAGCGAGGTGGCCCACTCGGTCCAGTTCGGGATGTACAGGGCCCATTCGTCAAAGGGCATGACCGGTATGGCCAGGGTCTGCACCGAGAAGACGTAGCGGTTGATGATGATGCCCAGGCAGGTGAGCCCGGAGGCCGAGTAGAGCAGAGCCGGGACGTTTCTCAGGTTGGGGACCACCAGCACGATGGCCGGTATGATGCCGCAGAGGCCGATTTCCATCCATAACAGCCACTGTCCGTAAGCCTGGTTGAACATCTGGTCAAAGGTAAATCCCATTTTGGGGAGCAGCCCGTTGGCCCAGGCCCAGGTATCCAGAATCTTGAAGAAGATGTAGATGGCCAGCAGGAAGCCCGAGATTTTACCCAGCAGGGACTTGATCTTGAAATCCACGAGCCTGCGGCCGGTCATCTTCTCCATGGCCGTGGCGATGAGCATGGTGAACACCGGGCCGGAGGCGATAGCGGAAAGCACGAACAGGAAAAAGGTCCAGGGCCAGATGAAGAACCCTTCCCGGACCGCAAAGGGGCGGCCGAAGAGCACGCCGTACAGGCCGCCCAGGGAGCCTTGGTGGAAGAAGGACAGAAAGGCGCCCACCGCTGCAAAGAGCGGCATGAAGACGTGAAAGTTGTGGGCCAGGTTGTCCAGCAGTCGGAACTTCTTGATCTGCCGATTTTCCAGTATAATGGGGATGAACTCGATGGTCAGGACCATGAGGTAGCAGGTGATGCAGAAGATGACCTCGGTGAGCATGGAGTGGACATTGGGATGCCAGTATCCGAACCAGGCCCGAAGCGGCTGTCCGATATCCAGGGCCAGGATGAGCATGGCTCCGGAGTAGCAGAGAAAGCCGACGATCACAGCGAGGTTGATGATGTTTTTCAGCGCATCGATGCGCAGGAGGTAGAAGAGCACGCCGCTGAAGAAGGCGCCGGCCCCGAGGGCGATCACTGCCAGGTCAAAGGTGATCCACAGCCCGAACCCGAAATAGTTGTCCAGGCCGGTGACTCCCAGCCCTGTCCACCAGATATAGGCGGCGGCGATGCCGCCCCACAGGAGGATGATGCCCAAGAATGCGAGCCAGATGAGAAACTTTGGCAGGGAGCAGCGCTGCACTCCTTCCGGGATGAATCGTTCGTCCAGCATGGCTTACGCACCTCTTTGTTGTTCCTTTTCGATTTCATGGTCCCCTTGGTCCCGCACCCAGCTCCGGCTGCTCAGGTAGTAAACTTGGGGGTCCGCCCCCAGTTTTTCCAGAACTCTGAAAGCGCGCTCGCTCTTGGCCAGCTTGGCAACTTTGTGATGGGGATTGTTCAGGTCCCCGAAGGTAATGGCCCCGGTGGGGCACACCTCGGCGCAGGCGGGTATGTAGGCGTCCTCATCCAGGTGGTGCGGATCCTTGCCCTGGGCCCGGGCCTGCTGCTGGGCCTCCATGAAGCGGTGGTGGCAGAAGGTGCATTTCTCCACCACTCCGCGGGGCCGGGTGGAGACAAAAGGGGTCAAGGTCTTTTCCATGCCCTCCGGCCAGACCGGGTCATACCAGTTGAAGACCCTGGCGTGGTAAGGGCAGGCGGCCATGCAATACCGGCAGCCGATGCAGCGGGGATAGATCTGGCTGACGATGCCCCCTTCCTCGTCCTTGGTGGTCGCTACAACCGGACAGACAGAGGCACAGGTGGGCTCTCCGCACTGCATGCAAGGCCTGGGTAGGTAGGCGATATCGTTGTGGGGGTAGGGCTGGCCGTTGCTCAGCTTGTAGATCCGTATCCAGTGTACGGTGCGGAGCCTAGCAAAGGGCTCCGTGGAGGGGGGGATGTTGTTCTCCGCCTGACAAGCAATCAAGCACGCCCCGCAGCCGGTGCATTTGTCCACATCGATGGCCATTCCCCACTTGATCTCGAAGTGTTCATGAATCTGCATCATTCCAGACATCACAGGACCTCATCAGCTAGATTTTCTGGATTTTAAGGCGGGAACCTGACCAGGTACGAAGGGCGCTTCCTGGCTCCGTGTACACGGTGAACAGCCGGCTCACATTATCGCCTTTAGTGCGGCTGAAGTCGTCCCAGTGGGTGTGGCCGAAGCCCAGAGGGGCGGCAACTGCACCGGGCATGACGCTGTAGTCGAGGCTTACTTGAGCCCTGCATTCTCCGGTCTTGGAAACGAGCTTGACCAGCGCCCCCTGACGGAGGCCGCTTTCTTTTGCCGTTTGCGGGTTCAAGCGGACGACAAGTGTATCCTGCTCCAGCTCATCAGCGGTGATCGTTTGGAGACCAAAGGGCGGAATCGCCGTCTGCGGCGTGCCGTTCTTGAGGTCCTTCAGCGGTGCAAGCTGCAGCGGATACGAGGAGGAAGGCGAGGTTTTGTGTTGGCACATCTTTTCGATGGCTCCATTCCAGAGGCGCAGGGAGAAGGGATAGCTCGTGGTTCTATCCACCCAGGCCCGCCCGGAGATCAACTGCTGCCAATCTGCGCCTAGAAGCTCGGCCTTGGTTCGCAATAGCGTTTGGTAGGACTCCACATCCGATTTGAGCCCAAGCTTGCGGGCCATTCCCAAAATGATCTCCGGCGTGGGTCTGCAATCGGCTACCGGCTCGGTTACTGGTTGGGCCAGTGAGTAGTTGGCTACGGGGGACCCAAAGGGAGTGAAGGCGTCGTCGAGCCGTTCCAGAAAGGTGGGAGCAGGAAGCACCAGATCGCAGCGGGCGGTGCTTTCATCCATATAGGAAGAAAAGCTTACCTTGAAGGGGATCTTCTCCAAGGTTTCGCTGAGCAGCTTCTTGTCCGGAAGCTCATAGAAGGGGTTGGCCTCGGAGAGGAGGAGAAGATCGGGAAGGCGATCCGTATCCTTTTGCAGATCCTGAAGATACCCCACGAGGTCCCGGGAAAGGAGATCCGGGCGTTTCGGGGTGTTTGCAAGAACCTGGGGCGGATTGGGAATGCACTGCATGCCGCCCTTGGCGTTTAAGCGGTCCAGAAGCACGTTGAGGCAGAGACCGGCAAAAATGGTGAAGGCGGGAGCGCCCTGTCCGGCCAGCGATCCGGGAATGACCACCGGTTTATTCGCCTGAAGGAGCTCTCTGGCCAGGGTACGTATCTCGGACTCGGAAAGGCCGGTGAGCTTAGCGGTTTGTTCCGGCTTGGCCTTGTCCAAGACGAAGCGCTTGAGCCGGGAGAGACCGCGAACCTTGAGGCGTTCCGGCCGGCCGGAGAGAAATATGTGATAGGCCAGGGCCAAGGCCAGATGGCCCAAGGCGTCTTCCTGAATCGGAATCCATTTTTCCGCCATAGCGGCGGTGTTGTTCTGGACCGGTCCGGCGAAGAAGAGGCGGAAGGAGCCGTTGCCGAAGGCCTTCTGGTTTTTGACCGCTGCGCCCCAGGACTCGAGAATGTCGCTCCCCAGGCAGAGCACCAAGTCTGCACCGTCCAGGTCGAAGCCGAGGCTCCCTTCTCCGGCCATGAGCTCGTTCCAGGTCCGGCTGTAGGCAGTCGCTTCGCTGGGCAGGTGAAAAAAGGCCTCAGAGTTCATCCGGCTGAGGAAGTCGGCCAGCACGTCGTTTGTGGAGCCCGCTTCGTCGCCGCTTATGCAGGCCAAGGACTGGGAGCTTCCCTTAACGGACTCCAGCTGCTGCTGGAAGATTTTTTCCCCCTCTTGCCAGCTGATGGCAGTAAAGCTTCCCTTAGAGGTCTTCTTCAGAGGGGATTGAATCCGGGACGGGCTATAGAGCATCTGGACGCTGCAGGCGGCCAGCGGATCGATGCCGCCGAGGCTCAAAGGATGGTCCGGATTCCCCACTGCGGTTATCGGCCGGCCACCGACGGTATTGACTCGAATCCCGTATGGGCTGGCTCCCATCTTTACCAGGGAGGGCTTGCTCACTACCTGGCCCTTGGGGACCTTAGGGATCCAGGGCCAGTTCTGGGTCCAGATGGAGATGTCGTCGGTCAGCTTCCAGGGGAAGGGAGTGAGCCCGGTGCCCACTGCCCCCCCGGCTATGAACATGAGAAAACTTCTCCGGTCCAGTGCCATGACATTCGCTCCCTTTAGCTATTTATGGCAGACATAACAGGCGTTGCTGGCATTGTTTTCCGCGTGGCAACGTTCACATGCATCCATGGTCATGGTTTGCTTGCTGTAGCCGGTAAGCTTGTTCTCGAAGTACGTGGGAAGGGTTTTGGTCTGCCCTACATCCGGATGGCACTCGGTGCATTCGTAATCCTTGTGGGCCATGTGGGAGAAGTACACGTTGTCCGGCTGAGCCTGGTATACTTTCCAAGGGACCTTTTTGTCCTTCTTGACGTACTCGTTGACAAAGATCTTTTCGTCGGGAGTGCCAGTGAGCACCTCGTAGTGGCACATGGCACAGGACTCGAGGGAGGGAATGCCGCTGAAGGAGCCGTCTTCCCGGAAATAGTGACAGTAGGAGCACTCGCCGACTTCCTTGACGTGGGCCTGGTGGCTGTAATTGAACGGCTGTTCCTGATGGCTGAAGATGATCTGCGGAAAGATCCACCAGCCGAAGATCAAGGCCGCGATCAGGCCCAGCACAAAAGGCATGACTCCGCCTTTGTTCTTCGTACTCACATTGGCCTCCCTGTGCTCGTTAACCGTTTATGTCTCATGTTTTGCAGCCGGGGACGGAGAAGAAGGAGATGCTCTGTTGGCGGTTGATTTCGTGCGCGAGCCCAAACGCTTTGTGGTCTTCTACACCAGGGCTTTCAGGTCTGCAACCCGGGCAACCGGCCGCAGACCGCACATTCTCCCGTTTAAAAATTGGAGAAAGTTAGACATGATTTCAAGCCAATGTCAAGGGTTAATGAAAAATTTCACAAGGTAAGAGACGTGGTCTCGGCAGATGTGACAAGCGACATCAAGGGGAAACATTCAAAGGATAATGCATGGCGGAGAGGGAGGGATTCGAACCCCCGGTGGAGGAACACTCCACAGTGGTTTTCAAGACCACCGCCTTTAGCCACTCGGCCACCTCTCCGCATCCGTCGGCAAGGGAGTATAGCTGTAAGATGCAAGATTATCAATGGGTTCATATACAGCGACATTTCACATTTCAATGAATCGCAGCCGGCAAGCTTCAAGCAGTCGTTGGAAGGAGTATTCCGTATACCCTAAGCAAGGGCCTGAGCCTTGCAATGATGCCCTCAAGGGCAGCTATCTGTTGCCGGCCATTCCGAACACCCTCTTGCCTTGGGCTCATCAAACGTTGCATACCTTATGCGCCGCATTGTGCTCTTTCTATTGCGTGGGCAAAGGAGGCGAAACCATTGCCTCTGGTCCTCCTGAGGCAATGGTTAGCGGATGTAGCCCTGCTCTTCCAGATATAACAGCACCTGCTGCGCTGCCTCGGCCGGGGTGAGCTCGCTGGTGTCGATGCTCAGCTCCGGGCTGGAGGGAGGGATGTAGGGATCGTCAATGCCGGTGACCCCTTTCATCACCCCCTGCTTGGCCTTGGCGTAGATGCCTTTTCTGTCCCGCAGCTCGCAAACCTCCAGGGGGGTGGCCATGTAGACCTCGATGTAGCCGCCGTACTGAGCGATGAGCTCCCGGTTGTGACGCCTGGCTTCCTCATAGGGAGCTATCGGGGCGCAGATGGCGATGCCCCGGTTCTTGGTTATCTCGCTGGCCACGAAGCCGATGCGTCGGACGTTGATCTCCCGGTGCTCTCTGGAGTAGGTGAGCTCGCTGGACAGATTGTTGCGCACGATATCTCCGTCCAGCAAAGTGACGGGGCGGTCGCGCATTTCCATGAACTTGACATAGAGTATCCGGGCCAGGGTCGATTTGCCGGCACCGGACAGGCCGGTGAGAAACAAGGTGAAGCCCTGCTTGTGGCGGGGCGGGTAGGTTTTTTTCAGCTCGGCCACTACCTCCGGAAAGGAGAACCATTCCGGAATTTCCAGATCGAACTCCAGCCTTCGCCTAAGCTCGGTGGAGGAGATCTTCTTGACCACCATCGACTCCTCGACCTGGTCGCGGGGGATGTACTGGGCCTTGTCCTCCACGTAGACCATGGGAGTGAGGGGCACCATGCGAATGCCGATTTCCTCCTCATGCTCCCGGACCAGCTCCTGAGCTTGTCCAGGGGGGTAGAACAGCTTGCCGTCGCTATCGTGCATGAAGGGATCGGCCTGATCAGGAGCCACCATGAAATGGGTGCAGCCGTAGTTCTTTCTGATGAGCGCCTGCAGCAAGGCTTCCTTGGGACCGGCTTTCCGGGTGGCAAAGGGGAGCAGGCCCAGCAGGATCATGTTTTTGGGGAAATGATTCACAAAGGCCTGATAGCAGCGGACCATGGTGAAATGATCCAGGTCCCCGGGAGCCGGAATGCCGGCTACTGGATGGAGGAAGATGCTCGCATTCGCCTTTCTGGCCGCATCGAGGATCATTTCCTTGTGGGCGCAATGGAGCGGCTTTTCGGTATGAAATCCGATCACGTGCCGCCAGCCCTTGCTGGTGAACAGGCGATGGGTTTCGGAGGGAGGGAGCCTCAGCTCAGGAAAGTCGAAGTGCAGCGGGGGATGGACGCCCTCTATCTCGCCGCCCACGTAGTAGTCGGAGCGGTCATGGTACAGGGAGAAGACGTAAGGGTGCTTGGTCTCGTCCTGGGTGCCGAATACGCTGCGGGCCTCGCGCCGCTTGTCCGGGCGCCAGATATCCCGGACATGGAGCACCGCCAGGAGAAAGCCCTCGGTATCGCAGAGAGCGAGCGGCTCTCCAGGCTGCAGCCTTTCGGCCAGGTCGCCCGGTATGTCCAGACAGATGGGCAACGGCCATACGGAACCGTCGGTCAGACGGGCGGTCTCCAGAACTGACTCATAGTCCTCCCGGGTCAAAAATCCGCTTAGGGGATAGAAGGCACGATTGCACAAAAGCTCCAGATCACAGAGCTGGATCTCGTTGAGGTTCACCGAGCAGTAGTGGACCGCTTCCTTCTTGATGTGCTCAACGCGTCGGAAATGGACGAGAAGGCTTTCGGAGTAGGCGTTCATGTTTCCCCATTCGCCTTGGATGAGCGCTTTTTGACTTTGATCCGTTCCACGACCTTCCGGTAATAGACCTGGCTCTCCTCCAAGGAGATAGGCTGTCTGCGCTGCTCGTTCATCTTGGTGATCATCAGATTGAGCTTTTGGATCTGACGGTAGAGTGTCTGCTCGTCCTCGCACTCCTCCAGGAGATCCTTGATATTGGCAATCTCCTTGCGCTGCTCCACTTCGGGAGAGATATGGCCGGAGTTTTTCAATATGCGGTAAGCCATCCGGAGCTCGGGCGGGATGTGCGAGTCGTCGTCCAGCTCCAGGGGGCGCCCTTTTCCCGGCAGATTGTCCAGCTCGCCTTTCTCCACCGCTTCGCTGATCTTTCGCTCAGCGATTTGCTGTAAACAGGACAGATAGTCAGTCATGTCCCGTTCCTCCAGGTAAGAGGTATGGCCCTTGCCCAAGGAGGGCCACTAGCCCGGGATTCTCCTCCGGCCAAGCCTGCGCTTCACCGGGGAAAGCCCTTCCGGACTATCGGGAGGCATTATGCAAGAAAGACTCCAACCTGTCCATGCCCTCGGCGATATTGTCCAGTGAGTTGGCGTAGGAGAAGCGGAGGTAGCCTTCGCCGTTTGCCCCGAAATCGATTCCGGGGGTAACTCCCACATGGGCCCGGTTGAGGATTTCGAAGGCCAATTGATAGGAATCGCTGGAAAAGCTCTTGGCGTTAGCCAGGATATAGAAGGCTCCGGTGGGTTCTGTCTGCACGCCGAATCCGATCTCTTGCAGGCGCTTGAGCATGAAGCGGCGCCGTTTGTCATAAGTGGTGCGCATAGCGTCCACATCTGGCCCGGCCTGTTTGATGGCGGCGATGCCGGCCCATTGATCGATGGATCCGGCACAGATGAACAGGTTCTGGGCCAGCTTTTGAATATCGCGCAAGAATGGCTTGGGGGCGATGAGGTAGCCCAGACGCCATCCGGTCATGGCGAAGCGCTTGGAGAACCCGTTGAGCACGAAGGCCTCGTCGGTGAACTCCAGAATGGAATGGTCCCGTCCGGTGTAGGTCAGGCCGTGGTAGATCTCATCCGAAATGATTGAAGGGCCTATGTCCGCCAGCTCGGACATCCGGACCGGATCAAGCACGGTTCCGGTGGGATTGGATGGGGAGTTGATCATGATGCCCTTGGTTCTGGGGGTACAGACCTCCTTGATGGTTTCGGTTCTGTACTGGAAGCCGTCTTCCTCCCGAACCTTGACCGTAACCGGAACCCCGCCTGCGAACTTGATGAAGTTGGCGTAGCAGGCGTATCCCGGATCGGAGATGATCACTTCGTCCCCCGGCTCGAGGAGAACCGCAAAGCAGAGAAGCATGGCCGGAGAGGTCCCCGAGGTGACCAGAATCTGATCCGGATCGATCCTGGCTCCGTAGTTGTCCTGATAATCCTCGCAGATGGCCTCCCGCAGCTCCTGGAGCCCCAGGCTGTGGGTGTAATGGGTCTCTCCGGAGTCCATGGCCCGGCAGGCGGCGTCCTTGACGCACTGCGGGGTGTCGAAGTCCGGTTCCCCGATCTCGAGGTGGATGATATGGGTTCCCTGCGCCTCGAGCTTTTTGGCGGCTTCGAGAACGTCCATGACCATAAACGGCTTGATCTGTCCTATCCGGCTGGCTGGCTGCATAATGCTCCTCACTCCACATCCCATACGGGGCCTTGCGGGGTGTCCTGGACCTCGACCCCCATGTCCTTCAGCTCCTGGCGGAGGGTATCGGCACGCTGGAAGTCCTTTTCCCGGCGGGCTTGCTGCCTTTGGTTCAGGAGATCCTCAACCTTGGCTGCATCGATTTTCCGCCTGGCCGCCCGGCTGTCCCGCAGCGAGGCGAGGAAGGACCGGCTGTCCTGCTGGAAGATGCCTACTATGGAGCCGAGCTCCGCAATGCTGTCCAGGCAGCGCTGAAACAGCTGCCGGGCCTCCTCGGACTGTCTGGCGGACTTGTCCTCTAGGAGCCTGTTGGCCAGGCGCACCAGGCTGAACACATGGCCCAGAGCCGCGGCGGTGTTCAGGTCGTCTTCGAGGCTGGCCTCCCATTGCTCCAGTATCCCCTGTGCTTCCTGCAGATCGTTTGGGTCCAGGGGGGTCTTTTTCCAGTTGGAGCGGGTAAGGGCTTGCTCCAGCTGGTCCTTGGTCTGATAGATCCTTTTCAGGCCCTTTTCCGCATCCTTGAGGGCTTCCCAGGAAAAATCGAGCGGGCTGCGGTAGTGGGTGCTGAGCAGAAAGAAGCGCAGCACCTCAGGAAGAAAGAAGCCGAAGATGTCCCGCAGGGTCACGAAGTTGCCCAGGGACTTGGACATCTTCTCGCTCTCCACCCGGACAAAGCCGTTGTGCATCCAGTAGCGCACAAACTCCCCTCCGCTGGCGGCCATGCTTTGGGCCCGCTCGTTCTCGTGGTGGGGAAAGATCAGATCCTGTCCTCCGGCATGGATGTCCAGCGGGAGATCCACGTAGCGTTCGCTCATGGCCGAGCATTCGATATGCCAGCCGGGACGGCCCTCTCCCCAGGGGCTGGGCCAGGCGGGCTCTTCCGGCTTGGCCCTTTTCCACAGGGCGAAGTCCAGAGGATCCTCCTTCTCCTCGTCCGGCTCGATTCGAGCCCCGGACTTGAGCTCTTCAATGTCCCTCCCGGAGAGAGCGCCGTAATCCGGGAAGGAACGTACCTTGAAGTACACGTCCCCGGAGGGAGTTACATAGGCGTGGCCTTTATGGAGCAGCCTTTTGATGAGCTGCTGCATATCCTCGATGTGCTCGGTTGCTTTGGGCTCGATGTCGGCCCGCTGAACATTGAGGCGGTCCATATCCTGGTAGAAGGCCTCTATATAGGCCTGGGAGACCTCCTCCGAGCTGCGGTTCTCTTCTAGGGAGCGCTTGATGATCTTGTCGTCAACATCGGTGAAGTTGCGGATGAAGGTGGTCTTCAAGCCCCGGTGCCTCAAAAAGCGGACCAGGACGTCAAAGACCACGGCTGCTCTGGCGTGGCCTATGTGGCAGAGGTCGTAGGCGGTGATGCCGCAGACGTAGATGGTGGCCCGTCCCTGCTGTTGTGGCTGAAAAGCTTCTTTGCGCCGGGTCAGGCTGTTGTAGAACTGCATGGGGGATCCTTATGCGTATTGGGCGGAGTGTCCGATGATCTGGGCCACAGCCTTAATACCTTTTTTCTCCCCTGTAAAGCCCAAGCCCTCCTCGGTCGTGGCTTTCAGGCCGATGTGGCCCGGCTTGAGTCCCAGAAGACCGGCCAGGTTCTTTTTGATCTGGTCCTTCCAGGGCGCGAGCTTGGGAGTTTGGCAGATGAGGGTCAGGTCCACATGATCGATGGCCAGGCCGGCTTGCTGGATCCTATGCTGGACCTCGGCCAGGAGTATGGCGCTGTTGACGTTCTCCAGGCCCGGGTCGGTGTCCGGAAAGAGCTCGCCGATATCGCCCCGGCCCAGACAGCCGAGCAGCGCGTCGATCAGGGCGTGCATCAGAACATCGCCGTCGGAATGGGCCATCACCTGAGGTGCGTTGGTAATCTCGATGCCGCCGAGCTTCAGGGGCCTCCCGGGCCCAAAGCGATGCACATCGTAGCCCCAGCCGATGCAGGGCCTTGGAAGGGGGCGGTTTCTCGTCTCCAGGAGCCTTAGATCGCCTGGGGAGGTGATTTTCACATTGTCCTCCTGTCCGGGTATGAGGTGAACTGTTTGGTTCATCCGCTCCACAAGGGAGGCGTCGTCGGTTCCGGACCAGGCTTCGGCCTTGGCTTTTTCATGGGCCCGGCGCAGCGTGGGAAGGGCAAAGCCCTGCGGCGTCTGGACCGCGACAAGCTCCTTGCGGTCCAAGGTATTCACCCGGTCCGGGCGGACCTGCTTGATGGTGTCCCGAACCGCGATACCTGGAACCACGGCAACATGACCCTGACTTAAGGCCTCTACGACGCTCAGGATGAGCTCCGGAGAGGCAAAGGGCCTGGCTGCATCGTGAATGAGAACGTGGGAGCAGGAAGGGGGAAGCGCGTCGAGACCGGCACGGACTGAGTCCTGACGCTCGGAGCCGCCGGCTGCGAGGCGGTAGGTAAGGCCAAGGCTGTCCTCGGACCACAGCTTCCGGATTTCCTCGCTTCTTTCCTCCAGGGCCTCCCCGGGGAGGACGAAGACGAGGCCGTTGATGGCCGGGATCCTGCGCAGGCTAAGGCAGGAATGCCAGTAAAGGGGGCGCTCGTTCCAGGAATGGAATTGCTTTTTCGAGCCGATTTCCTGGAGCCGGGTGGATTGTCCGGCGGCTAAGAGAACGGTCCAAAGCTCCATCAAGTAGGCGAAATCCTTGTCGCTTGAAAGAAACGAGAGCTAGCCCTTATCCGGGTTTCCGGATAAGGGCTAGCTCTCGTTGTCGAAGTGGTTCTTCCAGAATATGAGCCGCTGGCAGTTGGGGCAGCTCAGTATCTGCTGCCCCTTTTGCAGCTCGATAAAGCTCTGCGGCGGGATGCTGATGTTGCAACCGGTGCAGACCCCTTCCTCCACCGGGACGATCACCGGATTGTTCAGCCGGGAACGGATGAATTCGTATCGGCTGAGGATGGGTTTGGGGATTTCCTGCTGGGAGGCTTCCCGTTCCTTTTTGAGCTCCTGACGCCTGGATTCCGCTTCCTGGAGCTGGGTGTCCAGATTGCGCTGCATCTCTTCGTACTCCGCTTCCAGGCGGCTGATTTCCGAGTCCAGAGAGGCGAGGAGATTGTTCTGCGTGGTCAGATCCTCATCTACTGCGAGCTTCTCCTCTTCGCGCATGCGGTTGGTCTTTTCCAGGTTGTCCATTTCCCGCATCATGGCGTGGTATTCCCGGCTGTTCTCCACCATCATGAGCTTGTTTTTGCTCTTCTTGATCTTGCTGTTGTCTTCCTCGATCTCTTTGTTGAGCTTCTCTTCCTGCTCCTTGAGCATCTGGATCTTTTCCTCGACCTCCGCCTTCTGACTCTTCTGGATGTCGAGCCTTTCCTTGATGGAGGCCACCTTTTTCGGTGCCTCCTCAATGGTTTTTTCCAGGTTAAGTATTTCGTTGTCCACTCGTTGCAACACAATGAGCTGTTCTATTTGTTTGATGTACAGGCTCAAAACGAATCCTCCTTATACAGAAAAATGGGTATGGTGAATGCTCATCGGATTATGGCCGGTGAAGAAAGCGACCTCCAACCGTTCTGGCCCCAGGCTTTGCTGAAGCTTTTGGGCCCAGAAGGCCATCATCTTTTCTTCCAGGATGAAGTGGCCGACATCTATCGTGAGCCCCTTAGCCTCGATATCCTGGGCCTGATGGTACTTGAGGTCCCCGGAGACAAACACTTGAGCTCCCGAGGAAAAGGCTGCTTCAGCCAGGGACATCCCGGAGCCGGGGCAGTAAGCCAGGCGGGTGATCCATTGAGGCGGGGCTCCGGTCTGAACCCAGGACCCTTTTTCCAGCAGGTCGGCGAGCTTGGTGTACAGCTCAGCCCAGCCGAGCGGAGAGGGGAGGTCTCCGATGAGGCCGTATCCGAAGGTCGGGGAGGCCCCCGCCGGTTCCGTCCTGAGCGGGAGGAGCGGTTTCAGCGCGGACAGACCGAGGGATTCGGCCAGCCAGGAAACCGGCCCGTAGGTCTGTACATCCAGGCTGGTGTGGGCGGCATACAGCCAGACATCGCTTTGAAGCAGCAGGCGCAGTACTTGGTGGTAGCTGTCCAGGGAGCTGGGAAGTCTGGGAGAAAGAGTGAGGGGGTGGTGGCAGAGGATGAAGTCCGCTCCCCAGCTCAGAGCCTCCTGAACTGAGCCTGGAAGGGGGTCCAGGGTCAGGGCCAGCCGGCGGACGGATTCCTTGCGGCCGGCTACTTGGACGCCGCTGGCATCCCAGTCGGCGGCTTGCTTCGGATCGGCAACGGATTCTATGGCAGCGATAACAGCCTCAGTCTGCAAGGGCACCTCGGTCGGAAAGCAAGAAAAACAGCTGCTGCCTCAAGAGGCAGGCTTTAAAAAAAAATGCTTCCTCGTTGGAACAAGGAAGCACTTGGCTTGAGGAGTTGTTGTCCATCCAATGTACGCTCATAAGCATACATGTCTCGCATCTTATGGTGGGCCTACCAGGATTTGAACCTGGGACCTTCCGGTTATGAGCCGGTGGCTCTGCCAACTGAGCTATAGGCCCTGAAGAGTTAAAAGAGTAAGATGGCCTTTTTGGGCGGTTTTGTCAAGGGGAGGGATCGGGAAGTGCAGAAAGGCAAACGGCCTGGCCTTAATGGGCGGCGCAAGCCGCTTGCGCCACTTGGTTGCGGCCGTTCTTCTTTGCCTTGTACAGGGCCTTGTCTGCCAGATGGAGCAGCTCTTCCGGGGAGCCGGTTTGTTGCGGGGCGAAGGTGGCCACTCCAAAGCTGGCTGTGAGACGCATCCAGGAACCGTCACGGCCGATCACCGGCTGGCTGGCCAGGGCTTGCCGCAAGCGTTCGGCCAAGCTGCAGGCCTGGTCTCCGTCGGTATGGGGCAGAAGAATGACGAACTCCTCGCCGCCGTAGCGGGCCGGAAAGTCGGATTGCCGAAGCGAGTCCAGGAGAAGGCGTCCCACTGCGCTCAGGGCGCGGTCCCCGGTCAAGTGGCCGCAGGAGTCGTTAAGATCCTTGAAATGATCCAGATCGAGCATGAGGAGGCTAAAAGGCTGTCCTAGGCGCTGGTGGCGCTGCCATTCCTCCTGGAGGCGCCTGTCAAAATGCTGACGATTGTTGAGGCCGGTGAGACCGTCCTGGTCCGCTTCTTCGGTCACCTGCTCCAAGCGCAGGGCGTTGTGGAGCACGAGCCCGAGATGGTTGGCAGCCAGGGAAAGAGTGGAGCTCGTGTCCCGTCCCAGCTGCCCCGCCGGGGTGTCCAGCTGCAGAGCCAGGAGCCCAAAGCAGGAGCTGCCCATGCGCAAGGGAAAGGTGAGCCTGGCTTCCGGATCCATAGAGTGAGGTGCCTGCGGATGAGCGGCGGGGAAGGTTTTGAGCTCGTAGCTTTGTGGCAGGTCTGGATAGGTGGCCTTGGCTTCAGTGAGCAAAGGAGCTATCAGCTCGCAGCGGCAGGAGGATGTCAGGGTGTCCGGCAGGTATATCTCCAGATGAGTGCGGCTTCCGTCGCGAGCCGGAAACCAGAAAACGGTGGCCAGGGTCTGCAGCGGGACGATGAGCTCAAGGTCCTGAGATGCTTGCCTTAGGATCCGGTCCAGCTGCAGATTCTGGTTGGCATGATGCATGAGGGTATTGAGAAAGGAAAGCTGGGTATTCTTCCTGGCCAGCAGCTCACGCTCCAGGTCGATCTCCTGGCTCATGTGGTGCAGCTGGCTGTTCACATCCCGGCATTCTCTGGCCTGATCCAGGGCCTTCTTGACCTCGGGCTCCGTGCTTTCCGGGGGGAGCACGGCCAGGGCGCATTGGGCAAAAAATTCCGACGGGTTGCTGCCGGAGCCGCTTTGCGAGGAGTCCAGAACCACCATGTTCTTTGCTGAATGAAAGGTCCAAGGCTGGGAGGAAGCGGGCAAATTTTTCCACACCCGCCACGGAATGAGGGCCAGCAAGGGCTCGTCAAAGCGGATCTGCCCGGTTGGGGTTAGCTTGTCGCCATGACAGTTGTGCAGCCTCAGATCGCTTCCGAGCATGGACTGAATCTTCTCACGTTCCTGCGAGCTCATGCCCAGAGCGATGATGATTTCCGAGCCGGAATCGTTTTTCATGGGGAAGTCCTCACTGGCGCTGCAGGATTTCATCACCTCGGATAGGGCGAAGATTTTTTCCTTAAGACTCCGATCTTGCTGCATTAATGCAAATGCGGGGCCAACAGCCAGGAATGAGCTGCAGAGCGGCAAAGATATGGCGCGAAGAACAGCGGGGATCAGTGGTGGTAGGGATGGCCGTGCATTATGGTTGCGGCGCGGTAGAGCTGCTCCAAGAGAAGGATACGGGCCAGCTCGTGAGGAAGAGTGAGCGCTCCCAGGCTGAGAACGAAGCTGCTTTGCCGGAGCAGATCGGAGCTCAAGCCGTGCGCGCCGCCCAGAACGAAACAGGGGGTCTGTCCCGGAGCCTCGATCCAGGAGCTCAAGAGCTTGGCCAGCTGGGGCGAGGTGGGGTTCTTCCCGCCGCTGTCCAGGCAGATGCAATAGTCCGCTGCCTCCAGCTTGGACTGGATAGCCCGGGACTCGATCCGGATCTTTTCGGCTGTGGAAGCCCGGGCCGGTCCGTCCTTGAGCACGGCCTCCTTGAGCTCGAAGTAGCGGGAAAGCCGCTTCCAGTAATGGCTGGCGGCGTCTTGCCAGAACCGTTCTTTGAGCTTGCCGACCCAAAGGAACTTGATTTTGTGAGCCATAAGCAGCTGACTGTCGAAAAGCGAAGGCGGCGAGTCAGAAGATGCTTCAAAAGCCGAATGCGGCACGGCTTATCTTGACGGAGCAGGAAGAAATTTGCAAATATAACGTCTCATAACAGAGGCTATCAGGAGATTTTTCTTGCTGCACAGCAGGCCGGTCTGATAGATTTCAACCTCGTTTCGATACAACCGCAGACCCATACCGGAAGCGGCATCCTTCCACTCCCCGGATCGCATACTCCCTGAGGCAGGAATGAAACATCTGAAGCCGATTCTAGCCGGGACGATATTCCTTTTTCTTCTCCTGAGCTCCTCTCTCGTTCATAGCCAAGAGGTGATGCTTAAAAACCTGGTTCTGGACAATGTGGCCGGCATTGTTCAGCTCCGCTTCGGCATAAAGACCGTGGACGCCTCTGAGCTCAAAGAATATCTCCAGGAAGGCGTGATCCTTAGGCTGCAATGCTCGGCCAAGCTGAAAGCGAACAAGAGCCTTTGGTGGGACGAGACATTGCGAGAGGAAAAGGTGGCCTTTGAGTTGAAGAACAACCCTTTGACCAGGAAGTATGTTCTGCGCAATGTAACCGAAAACCGCACCATGCAGAATAAGGACCTGGAAACCCTGATCCGCAGCAATTGGGGCAACATGGTTCTGGAGATGGGTCGCTGGCCCAAAGCGCCGCAGGGAAGGGAGTATGTCCTGGAGCTTAAAGTGCGTTTGGAACGGGCCGACATTCCAGTCTGGCTTAAGCGGGCCCTTTTCTTCTGGTCCTGGGAGGTGGTTCCGGTGAAGACGTACCGCATGAACTTTACCTACTGATACCGCCTGGCCAGATGCGACTGCACAAAAATCTTTTTGCAGTCGCAGTGGTCAGAAATCGTTGGTCAGTTGTCAGTAAAATCAAAGAGTTATAAGAACATACCTGCTCTTGAATCCATCACACAGGACTTTTTGCAGGTATGTCTGGCCAGCAAAAAAGGTTTCCGGGAAACGCTCCTGGGGTGGCATCTTCAATGAGCCCTCACTTGCTTGCGCGGCTATGAGCCCATCGTCAATTACAGCCCACAACCAGGAATCCAGCTGGAAAAAGAAGCGCAGCCGGGAGATGGTCCTGGCCCTGGGCGCCTTTCTGCTCATCATTCTCTTCAGCTGGATCGAGCTCAAGTTCTTCGGGGTCAACTCCTACCTCTTCCTGGCCATCTTTAATCTGAACCTGATTCTTCTTTTGGTGATCCTGTTCTTGGTTCTGCGGAACGGGGTCAAGCTCTTCCTGGAGCGCAGGCGGAACGTGCGGGGATCCCGTTTGCGGACCAAGCTGGTGCTCGCCTTCATCACCCTCTCCATAGTGCCCACCTTTCTCATGTTCATCGTTTCGGTCAGATTTGTACAGACTTCGGTGGACTACTGGTTTCGAACCCAGGTGGACAGCTCCATGGAAAAGGCGCTCGAGGTGGGCAAAAGCTTTTACAGCATGTCCCAGGGAAGGCTCAACTCCCAGGGGGAGTACGTGGTGGAAACCATCAGGCAGCGGCAGTTCCTCTGGGGGGCTGAGGGCATGGATCAGTTCTTGAAGCAAAAGGCCAGAGAGTACGATCTGAGCCTTATCGGAGTGATCCGACCCGATCTCGAGGAGCAGAACTGGCATGCCTCCCCCGTATGGGAGCAGCAATGGCCCGAAGTCAAAGAGCAGGTGGACTGGGTCGGGCTCAAGGACAGGCCGAGATACTGGTCCACCATGCTCAACAAGACGCGGCACGATTTGCTGCTGGGGATAGTTCCCGTAGATCAGGCCAAAACCGGCTTCCTGGTCCTCGGCCGTACCGTGGAGCAGAACCTTTTGACCAAGCTGGAGGAGATCGTTCAGGGGGTTAACGAATACAAGCAGCTGAAAACCTTGAAGAACCCTCTTAAGATGGCCTTTTACCTCATCCTCGGGGTCATGACCATGCTCATCATCTTCGGGGCCATGTGGTTCGGCTTTCGTCTGGCCAAGGAGATCTCCGCCCCTATTCAAGCCCTGTCTTTCGGGACGCAGCGTATCGCCCACGGCGATCTCGGGGTTCGCCTGGAGGACAAGTCGGCTGACGAGATAGGCATGCTCGTTCAGTCCTTTAACACCATGGCCGCGGACTTGGAGCAGAGCCAGGAGCGGCTCAATCAGGCCAACCGCGATCTGGCCAGGCAGAACCTCGAGCTGGAGCAGCGGCGGAGATATATGGAGGCCGTGCTGAACAACATCACCTCCGGAGTGATCACCCTGGACCGAGAGGGCCGGATCAGTACGGTCAACCGGGCCGCGGAGAGCATCCTCTCCCTGGAAGCGGACCGCCTTCTCGGCAGCAACCCTCTGGAAATGCTGCATGGAAATTACCGGCAGATGCTCGAGGAGGTGCTCACCAGGCTCAAGCAGTCCCCCAACAGCCAGTGGCAGCGACAGCTCAACCTGCCGCTGCAAAACGGGGAGCGCAAGCTCCTGCTCAGTGCCGTGGGGTTGCGCAACAGCCAGGAGGAAGACATGGGCATGGTCCTTGTCTTTGAGGACATCACCGAGCTGGACAAGATGCAGCGCATGGCTGCCTGGAGGGAGGTGGCCAGACGGATCGCCCATGAGATCAAGAATCCCCTCACCCCGATCAAGCTGTCGGCCCAGCGCTTGGAAAGGAAGTTCGCTTCCAGCGTGAACGACAAGGCCTTTGTGGAGAGCACGCAGCTCATCGTTCGCCAGACGGAACATCTGCAGCAGATGGTCAAGGAGTTTTCCTCCTTTGCCAAGCTGCCGGAAATTACCCCGGAGTACGGTTCTCTGGAGCCTTTGCTGCAGGAAGTGGTGGGTCTTTTCCAAAACAGCCACTCCCAGATTGCCTGGCACCTGGAGCTCAACGGAACGCTTCCTCAGTTCAAGTTCGATCGCTCCGCGGTGAAGCGGGTGTTCATCAATCTGCTCACCAATGCCGCGGAGGTGCTTCGGGAACAGCCCTCCCCAGAGGTGAATGTCTCCGCGCATCACGACCCAGAAGGGGGCTGGGTCTGGGTGGAAGTGCGAGACAACGGCCCTGGAGTGGATCAGGAGGAGCTATCCCGGCTCTTTGAGCCCTATTTTTCCAGCAAAAAGGGCAATACCGGCCTGGGCTTGACCATCGTCAAGTCCATCATCAACGACCATCGGGGCTACATCCGGGTAGAGCCCAATGCGCCCCGAGGCAGCGTATTCAAAGTGGAATTTCCAGTATGACAGAGGCAACCAGCCAGAGCACAGCCCAAATTCTTGTTGTGGACGACGAAGAGGATATTCGTCTTTCCCTCACCGGCATACTTGAAGACGAAGGCTATGAGGTTACTGCCTGTCACAGCGGGGAGGAAGCCCTGGAGATCATGCGGAGCAACGAGCCGGATATTCTGTTCTTGGATATCTGGCTTACCGGCAAGGACGGCATGGAGATCCTGGAGGTGGTCCGCAGGGAGTACCGGGATATTCCGGTGATCATGATCTCCGGCCACGGGAATATCGAAACTGCAGTACAGACCATAAAGATGGGGGCTTTCGATTTCATCGAGAAGCCGCTCTCTCTGGAGAAGGTGGTGGTTACCGCCAACAAGGCGCTGGAGTTCCGCCGGCTGCAGCAGGAAAACCAGGATCTGCGCTCCAGGGTTAAGCTGGATTACGTGCAGGATCTCAGCGGCCGAAGCCGGCGCATCCAGCAGCTGATGGAGCAGATAGACCGCGTGGCTCCCACAGAGGCCTGGGTGCTCATCACCGGGGACAACGGGACCGGCAAGGAGATCGTGGCCAGGTCCATCCACAAGAAGAGCCGCAGGCACAAAAAGCCGATGATCGCGGTCAACTGCGCCGCCATCCCGGAGGAGCTCATCGAGAGCGAGCTCTTCGGCCACGAGAAAGGGGCCTTTACCGGCGCGGAGAAGACGCATGTGGGAAAGTTCGAGCTGGCCCACAAAGGAACCCTGTTTCTGGACGAGATCGGGGATATGAGCTTGAAGACGCAGGCCAAGATCCTGCGCATCCTCCAGGAGCAGTCCTTTGAGCGGGTGGGCGGCGGCAAAACCGTCCAGGTGGACGTGCGGGTCATTGTGGCCACCAACAAGGATCTGGCGCGGGAGATCAAGGAGGGAAGGTTTCGGGAGGACCTCTATTACCGGCTCAACGTATTTCCGTTGCATGTACCCAGGCTCAGGGAGCGAACAGAGGATATTCCCATCATGCTGCAGGAGTTCATGGACTCGCTTTGTCAGGAGCACGGCTTTCGACCGACCCGATTTGCCGACGGCGTTATTGAGCGCCTGCAGCAGTACCCCTGGCCGGGAAACGTGCGGGAGCTGAAGAACTTTGCCGAGCGGATGCTCATCATGTACGCCGGTCAAAAGATTGACGTCTCCGATCTGCCCCCGGAGTTCCAGACCGCTTCGGAAGATGCCGCTCAGAATGCCCGGCTCGAGGAAGGGGACCTCTCCGAGACGGACTTCAAATCGGCCCGGGCCCATTTCGAACGGTCCTACTTGGCGAAGAAGTTTCAGGAGTATCAGGGAAACATTTCCCGCCTTGCCGAAGCCATCGGCCTGGAGCGGAGCTATCTGCACCGCAAGCTCAAGGCCTATGGCATCCACAGCACCCAGCCCGAGTAAGAATCCGCTCCCGGCTTTTACTCCGGAGCAGCTGGCATAGATCCGGAGCTCCCGGATGGGAAGTGTCTTCAGGAAAAGAGAATATGGGAGGGCTGCGTCGCATCATTATCATTCCGGCTATCATAGGCTTTGCTTTCGCCGCTCTGGGTGGCTGTCTACTAGTCCAATCTGAGGGGCTCGGCCCTTCAGGAGGCCAAGCGTAAGGGCAATGCTATTTTTCCTTGAGCAATCACTGCTATCTGGGATATATGTTTGGTCACCAGTCAGCTTTGCCTCCGGCAAATCCGACTTGCGTCCATGAGTCTTAGCCTCTCCGGTTCTGCCGGGGAGTGAAGGCTGGTTTAGACCAGGAGAGATCCGGCGTGGAAAAAATCATCGACGGACTGGAGATCACCGCTGTCGGCATGTCCGTTGTATTCTTCATCCTGATCGCGCTCTACGCGGCGCTCAAGGCAATGGAGTATGCCTTTGCAGAGCGGCAGGAGCCCGGTGCCGCGGAGGCCAAACACCCCTCCGCAGCGCAGAAGATGGAGCATCCGGGAGCAGAGGAGGACCCGGATGAAGAGACCGCCACGGCTATCGCAGCCGCGGTAGCGGTCCACAGAGCCAGGGAGAAGGCGGGCAGGGCCTGATTGGGCAGTGTTTTCCCGGTTGCGGCCTACAAATCGCTTGGCGCATACTGCAGGAGGATCGGGGAGAACGACATGTTGGACAAGCTATGGCTGTTTGTGGAGTCCACCGGGTTCATGCAGATGACCCCGGGACACGGGCTCATGATCCTCATATCCCTTTTCCTGCTCTATCTGGGTATCAGTCGAAAATACGAGCCCCTGCTCCTGGTCCCCATCGGGTTCGGCATGCTGCTCGCCAATCTCCCGGGCACTGGACTCATGGCCGAGCCCGTCCTGGAGATCAGCGGCGATTCCCTGAAGGTGGAGCGTATCGGCGGGCTCATGCATTACCTCTACCAAGGGGACAAGCTGGGGATCTTCCCGCCGCTGATTTTCATGGGCGTCGGTGCCTTGACCGACTTCGGGCCGCTCATCGCCAACCCCAGGAGCGTTTTGCTGGGGGCCGCAGCCCAGTTCGGGATCTTCACCACCTTCATAGGGGCTATTCTCCTGGGCTACACCAATCCGGAAGCCGCCAGCATCGGTATCGTGGGCGGAGCCGACGGCCCGACCACGGTCTATTTGGCCACCATGCTCGCTCCCCACATGCTGGCGGCCACCGCTGTGGCCGCCTACTCCTACATGGCCCTGGTGCCCATCATCCAGCCTCCGATCATGAAGCTTTTGACCACCAAGCAGGAGCGCCGGATCATTATGGAGCAGCTGCGTCCGGTATCGCAGCGGGAAAAGATCATCTTTCCCATCCTGGTCTGCATTCTGGTGATGCTGTTTTTGCCTTCCGCGGCTCCGCTGGTGGGCATGCTCATGCTGGGCAACCTGTTTCGCGAGTGCGGCGTGACCAAGCGGCTCACCGAGACCTCCCAGAACGCGCTCATCAATATCGTGACCATCTTTCTGGGGATTACCGTCGGCGCTTCCGCGAGCGCGGCGAGCTTTCTCAACTGGAAAACTCTGGGCATTTTGGCCCTGGGCATTCTGGCTTTTGGCATCGGCACCGCTTCCGGAGTGCTTTTGGCCAAGCTCCTGAATCTGTTTTCCAAGAACAAGATCAATCCGCTCATCGGCTCGGCAGGCGTTTCTGCGGTGCCCATGGCCGCAAGGGTGTCCCAGGTGGTCGGTCAGCAGGAGCGGGCGGACAACTTCCTGCTCATGCACGCCATGGGGCCCAATGTGGCCGGAGTGATCGGATCTGCGGTGGTGGCCGGCCTCATGCTGGCCATATTCGGATAGGGAGATAGGGTGCTCCAAGTCAGATTTGCCGGAGGCAAATCTGACTTAATGGCAATTTACTGGTACCTGTGCGGGCAAAGGGCAGGGCTCAAAGGAGAGGGCAGCCATGGCAGAGTGGCACGACAAGCTGAAAGCCGGTTCTTCAGAGGAAGCTATCCCCAGGGACAATCCGCTGCAAATCCATGACCTGACCATGCGGGACGGGCATCAGTCCCTGTTCGCTACCCGGTGCCGAACCGAGGATCTGGTCCCCATAGCCGAGGAAATGGACAAGGTAGGCTTTTTCGCCGTGGAGGTCTGGGGCGGGGCCACCTTCGATGCCATGCACCGCTTTCTGGCCGAGGATCCCTGGGAACGTATCCGGATGTTGAAAAAACATATGCCCCAGACCCCGTTCTCCATGCTCCTGCGAGGGCAGAACCTCGTGGGCTATCGCCATTATGCGGATGACGTGGCCGAGTCCTTTACCGAGCGCTGCTGCGTGAACGGCATCGATGTCTTTCGTGTCTTTGATGCTCTTAACGATTTCCGCAACTTCCAGACCGTGGTCCAGGTCATCAAGGAGCAGGGCAAGCATTTTCAGGGCGCCATCTGCTACTCGCTCACGGAGAGGAAGATGGGCGGCCCGGTCTACACCCTGAGCTACTACCTGGACAAGGCCAAGGAGCTCGAGGACATGGGTGCGGATACCATCTGCATCAAAGATATGGCCGGCCTCATCGCCCCCTACGACGCCTTCAAGCTCATATCCTCCCTCAAGGAGCGGGTCTCGGTTCCCATCCACCTTCACAGCCACTTCACCTCGGGGATGGCGGACATGGCCATGCTCAAGGCCGTAGAGGCCGGAGTGGACATCATCGATGTCTGTCTCTCGCCCTGGGCCTATCGAACCTCCCATCCCGGCCTGGAGCCCCTGGTGGTGACCCTGGAGGATACGAACCGGGACACCGGTTTCGATCTGGAGCAGCTCACCGCCTGCGCCGAGCATTTTAACAACATCTCTCCCAGGTATCGCCATCTGCTCGACGATCGCATGTCCATTATTGACACCAACGTGCTCCTGCATCAAACTCCGGGTGGCATGCTCTCCAACCTGGTCAATCAGCTTCGCGATATGGACTCCCTGGACAAGCTGAACGAGGTGTTCCAGGAGCTGCCGCGGGTGCGCAAGGAGCTGGGCCAGGTGCCCCTGGTCACCCCGACGAGCCAGATCGTGGGCATCCAGACGGTGAACAACGTCCTCTTCGACACCCCGGAGGAGCGCTACAAGATGATCACCTCCCAGGTGAAGGACCTCTGCTTCGGGCTCTACGGGCAGACACCGGCTCCCATAGACCCGGAGGTGCAGAAAAAGGCCATCCGGGACCATCCCCGGGGAGAGGAGCCCTTTACCGGACGGCCCGCAGATATTCTCGAGCCGGAGCTGGACAAGGCCAAACAAGAGACGCAAGGCTTGGCCAAGGACATTGACGATGTGCTCATCTATGCCCTGTACCCCACCACCGGCAAGCGCTTTCTGCGCTGGAAGTACGGCTTTGAGGAGCTCCCCGACTCAGTGAAGCCCAGAAGCATGGAACAGGTGAAGCGCGAGCAGGATCTTGTCGCCAAGGCCAGGAAGGGGGAGCTGGTGGAGCCTTCACAGGCAGCCGCCAAAGCGCCGAAGAGCCGGGAAGGGTTTACCGCCTATGAGGTCTTTGTAGGCGATGACTTCTATGAAGTGCAGATCAAAAAGCAAGGGCAGGGGCCGGGCCGTGTGGAGTCCGTGACCCACGTTCCGCAAGGGCAGGCAGAGGCCGCATCCGGAGCGGAAGCTTCCCCTAAAGGGGAGCCAGAGGCGGAAGGGGTATCTGTGGAAGCCCCTTTGACCGGAATCATTATTGAGTATAAGGTCCAGGAAAACGACCGCGTTGAAGAGGGCGATGTGCTGTTGACCCTGGAAGCCATGAAGATGGAAAATTCCATTTCCGCTCCGTCCTCCGGCACGGTCAAGGACATAGCGTGCAAGCCGGGTGACGGCGTGAATAAAGGCGATGTGCTTATCGTTTTGGCTTAAAACCGCTGGAGGGAGACATGATTCTCGGTGGGCACACCTTGCTCCGAAAGCTGCTCATGGCAGTAACCGGACTGCTCATGCTGCTGTTTATCATCGGCCATATGCTGGGCAATATGAGCCTTTTTTTCGGCCCGGCCAGCATCAATGCCTATGCGGCTCATCTGCGTGACTTAGGGCTTCTGTTCTGGCTGGAACGCCTGGTTATGATCGGCGTGGCCGGAGTTCACATCGGGCTGGGCATTATCCTGACCCTGGAGAACTGGGCTTCGCGTCCGGAAGGCTACGCCCAGAGGAAGTATGTGCGCAGCTCGCTGTTTTCCAGGACCATGATCTACAGTGGGCTCGTCATTCTGGCCTTTGGAATATTTCACGTCTTTCATTTCACCGTGGGAGCTATCAACTCCGAGGCGGCCCATCTGGTAGATGCCAGCGGACGGCACGACGTCTATTCCATGGTGGTGGCCAATTTCCAGCAGGCTGGCTTGGCGATCCTCTATGTAGCGGCCATGGCGGCCGTCCTGTTCCATATGAGCCACGGGATCGGCAGCCTGTTTCAGACTATTGGCTGGAACAACGACCAAACCCTCACCGGGGTGCAGAAGACAGGGCGCATCGTGGCTATTGTGCTTTTCGTCGGCTTTATCGCCGTCCCTTTGAGCATTGTTTTGGGAATCGTGAATTCATAGGGAGGATGTCGTGATCCTGGATGGCAAAGTTCCCAGCGGGCCTCTCTCCGAAAAATGGGAAAAGCATCGTTTCGAGATGAAGCTCGTCAACCCGGCCAACAAGCGGAAGTACACCATTCTGGTGGTCGGAAGCGGGCTGGCGGGGGCATCGGCTGCAGCGAGCTTCGGTGAGCTGGGCTACAACGTGCATGTCTTCTGCTACCAGGACAGCACGCGGAGGGCCCATAGCATCGCTGCCCAGGGCGGAATCAACGCGCCTAAAAATTACCCCAATGACGGGGACAGCATCTACAGGCTGTTTTACGACACCGTCAAGGGCGGCGATTTCCGCTCCCGGGAAGCCAACGTCTACCGCCTGGCCGCAGTGAGCAACAACATCATCGATCAGTGCGTGGCTCAGGGCGTTCCCTTTGCCCGGGACTACGGCGGATACCTGGCCAACCGTTCCTTCGGCGGGGCCCAGGTCTCCCGGACCTTTTACGCCCGGGGACAGACCGGGCAGCAGCTATTGCTCGGGGCCTACCAGGCTCTGGCCAGGCAGGCGGCGCTGGGCAGCGTGCAGATTCATCCCCG
>CAZQPF010000019.1:0-43242 GCA_964595165.1 uncultured Desulfohalobiaceae bacterium | reverse complement strand
GACGGCAAGCCGGCCATTGTTGACGCTTTGCTCAAGGCGGACGGCTCCCTGGGGCATTTTCTGCCCGTGGGAAGGGAAGGCGGCTCTGTGGAGCCCTTTGCTCTGGGCCAAGCCGTGAGCGAGGAGTACTTCATCAAAATGAACGGCCGGGAGCTGTTTAAGCACGGCGTTCGGGGCATGTACGACATCAGCGCCCAGCTTTTGAGGCAGAACAAGCTTTCGGTCCGGGATATCGATCTTTTCATTCCGCATCAGGCCAACCTGAGGATTATCGAGGCCCTGGGCAAAAAGCTTGAGCTTCCTCCGGAGAAGGTCTACGTTAATGTGGATCGCTTCGGCAACACTTCAGCCGCTTCGGTCATCATCGCCTTGAGCGAAGCCTGCGCAAGCGGTCGCATCCGATCCGGCGACAAGGTCCTGCTCGTATCCTTTGGAGCGGGATTGACCTGGGGCTCGGTTTTGTTGCAGTTTTGACCGCTTTTGAAGGGCAAAGCGCGAGCGTGACAGGAGCAAGCATGAACACAGACATCAGAACCGCCTTGGTTACCGGTGGATCCCGGGGCATTGGTCGAGCCATCGCCAAGGGCCTTGCCTTGAAGGGCTGGCAGGTTTATTTCACCTATGCTACGCAGTCGGAGCAAGCGGAGGAAGTGCGCCGGGAGATCGAGGCTGCCGGTGGCAGCGCCAAGCCGCTGCAGCTTGACGTGAGCCGGCGGGAGGATGTAGCCGAGCTGTTCAAGCAGGAGATCAAGGGGCAGGTAGCTCTGGATGTCTTGGTGAACAATGCCGGACGGACCAAGGACGGCCTGCTGCTGCGAATGAAGGAGCAGGACTGGAAGAGCGTCCAGGAGATCAATCTGGACGGCACCTTCGCCTGTCTCCAGGAAGCAGCCAAGATTATGGTCCGCCAGCGCCGAGGCCGGATCATCAACATCACCTCGGTGGTGGCTCAGTCCGGCAACCCGGGACAGGCCAATTACTGCGCTTCCAAGGCCGGAATCATCGGCCTTACCAAGGCGGCGGCCTTGGAGCTGGCCCCGCGGGGAATCACGGTGAACGCGGTCGCTCCCGGATTTATCGCCACCGAAATGACCGGAGAGCTGGAGGACCAGGTGAGGGACCGGTATCTGTCCCGAATTCCCCTGGGACGCTTCGGGGAGCCGGAGGACGTAGCCGGTGCTGTTTGCTGGCTGGCTTCGCCGGAGGCGGGATATGTCACCGGACAGGTCATCTCCGTGAACGGCGGCATGTATCTTTGATTCACTAGCGGGAAGCGGATGCCTGGCATAAAGGCCCCTGCTGTCAGCTTTGTCCCCGGCAAATCTGACTTATGAAGTTAGTATGACATTGAAAATCAACCAGACGGTACTATGAAGGAGGCAATATGTCCGTATTGGAGAAGATAAAGGAAATCGTGTCCGAGCAGCTGGATGTGGCTCCTGAAGAGGTGACCCCTGAGGCCTCTTTTGTCGACGACCTGGGGGCTGACTCTCTGGATCTCACTGAGCTCATCATGGCCATGGAGGACGAGTTCGGGCTGGAGATCGACGACGAGGAAGCGCAGCAGCTGCGTACGGTTAAGGAAGTTATCGACTACGTGGAATCGAAGCAGCAATAATTCATACTCTTAGACAGGGGCGTCTTGCAGCAGAAATGAACTGCAGGGCGCTTGCAATAGAGGCACAGAGGCTCATATGCTTGGAAAACGTGTCGTGGTCACCGGCTTGTCTGCCATCTCCCCTCTGGGCAACGACCTGAAAACCTGTTGGCAGAGGCTGCTGGAGGGGCACTCCGGTATAGGTTCCATCACCCGATTCGACTGCAGCCAATATGCGACCAAGATTGCCGGCGAGGTAAAGGGGTTCGAGCCCGAGCGCTTCATTCCCAAGAAACAGGTCCAGCGCATGGACCGTTTCAACCGCTACGCGGTTGCCAGCGCCAAGATGCTCCTTGAGGATGCGGGGTACGAGATCGATGACAGCAACTGCATGGATATCGGCATCCTCCTCGGATGCGGCCTGGGGGGGCTGGAGACCATCGAGGAGTTCCATACCAGGCTGTTGGACAAAGGCCCCGGGCGGATCTCCCCCTTCTACATCCCCAAGCTCATCTCCAATATCGCAGCCGGACAGATCGCCATTTTCACCAATGCCAGAGGCCCGAACCTGGTCACCACCTCGGCCTGTGCCTCCGGGGTGCACAGCATCGGCTATGCCTATTCGGACATCAAGCTGGGTCGGGCCCAGGCCATGATCTGCGGCGGCGTGGAGTCCACCATCACGCCCATGGCCGTATCCGGCTTCAATGCCATGAAGGCCCTGTCCACCCGAAACGAAGAGCCGGAGAAGGCATCCCGCCCCTTTGACAGCGAGCGCGACGGGTTCATCATTTCCGAGGGCAGCGGGTTTTTGCTCCTGGAATCCCTGGAGCAGGCCAAGGAGCGCGGGGCCAATATTCTGGCTGAAGTGGTGGGCTTCGGCGCTTCTGCGGACGCCTATCACATTACCGCCCCGGACGACTCCGGGGAAGGCATGGCCAAGGCCATGCGCTCCTCCATCAAGGAGGCCGAGATGTCGCCGCAGGATGTTGAGCACATCAATGCCCACGGCACCTCCACCACATTCAATGACGTCTGCGAAACCAAGGCCATCAAGATGGTGTTCGGCAACCACGCCTATGATATGCCCATCACGGCCAACAAATCCATGATCGGCCATATGCTCGGCGCGGCGGGCGGAATCGAAAGCGTGTTCAGCGTGCTCACCCTAACTGAAGGAAAGATCCCGGGAACCATCAACCTGGAGAACCCGGATCCGGACTGTGATCTGGACTATGTGGCCGAAGGGACCAGGGAGCAGCGGATCAACAATGTGCTATGCAACTCCTTCGGCTTCGGCGGGACCAACGCCTGCATCCTCTTTAAACAGTTCCAAGGGTAATCCTGAAGAGGCCTGAAGCGCACTCTCATGACCAGCCGCGTACCCTGGCCGGAATACTTCATGCGGATCGCCTTTCTGGTGGCTGAAAGGTCGACCTGCCTGCGTCGCAAAGTGGGAGCCGTGGCAGTCAAGGACAAGCGCATCCTGGCTACCGGCTACAACGGGGCGCCGAGCGGTCTGGAGCACTGCCTCCAGATAGGCTGCCTGCGGGAGCACCTCGGCGTACCTTCCGGGCAGAGGCATGAGCTCTGCCGGGGACTGCACGCGGAACAGAACGTCATCATCCAGGCCGCAGTTCACGGCATCCCCTTACATGGAGCAGAGATTTACTGTACGAACCAACCCTGCCTCATATGCTCCAAGATGCTTATCAATACCAAAATCCAGGCTATCATCTTCAGCCGGGGCTATCCGGATGAGCTGGCTTGCCGGCTTCTCTCCGAGGGAAAAATCAGCTACCGCAGGCTGGACTTGCAAGACAGCGGCCTTGGTGCGCAGGAGCCCTGCGGCCCCCCGGAGTGTCCGTTGTAGCCTCTTCGGAAGGGCCCTGGAGGACAAATTTTCGATTCCAGCTCCTTGGGGCAGGCGCGAGGCGTAGCCATGAATCTCTCCCGGCAGGAGAAGGAAGATTGGATGCTGCAGGCGGTGGCCTTGGCAGAGCGGGGAAGAGGGCTTACCAAGCCCAATCCTTGCGTCGGGGCCTTGATCACCATAGACAATGCCGTGGTCGCCTCCGGCTGGCACAAGGCCTACGGCCTGGCGCACGCAGAGGCGGAGGCCATCTCCGAGGCGAGGCAGAAGGGCTGCCCTTTGTCTCAAGCCGTGCTGTGGGTTACTCTGGAGCCCTGCAATCATCAGGGCCGGACCCCTCCCTGCACTCAGGCCATCCTGGAGTCCGGGATACAACGGGTCATGGTTGGGACCCGGGATCCCAATACTCTAGTTGCCGGGGGAGGAGCGGAGTATCTGCGTTCCCGGGGAGTGGAGGTGGAAGTCGGCATCGCCGAGCAGGCCTGCCTGGATCTTGTGGCCGACTTCATTGTCTGGAATAGGGAACAGCGTCCCTTTGTCTACCTCAAGCTGGCCATGACTCTGGATGGAAAGATCGCCACCAGGAGCGGCCATTCCAAATGGATCAGCGGTGAGGCCGCCCGCAACGAAGTGCATGGCTTGCGCAGCCTGGTTCAGGCCATTCTCGTAGGCGGGGAGACTTTCTACGCCGATGATCCCAGGCTCAGCTGCCGCACCGAGCCCCCCTTGGAAGGCAAGCAACCCCTTGCGGTGGTGGCTACCAGCCGCTTGCCGGATGCGGGCCTTAAGCTCAATCTGCTTCGGGAAGAGGCCAAGAGGCTGGTGATACTGGCCCCGGTCCGGGAAGCGGCAAGCGAGGCCGCGCAGAGCCTTCGCCGGGCCGGTGTCCGGGTTGTCGGCCTGGATCAGGGCCCTTGCGGCCTGGACCTCAAAGCCGGATTGCAAATGCTCTATCAGGAGTATGGCTGCTACTACCTGCTCTGCGAAGGAGGCGGTAGGCTGGCCGCAAGCCTGGCGGAGGCCGGGCTGGCAGACGAGCTCCGCCTGTATATTGCGCCGAAGATCCTCGGGGACGAAAGCGCCCGGCAGGCCTTCGCCGGCCGCAGGATAGAGCGCATGGACCAGGCTCTGGCCTGGCGCATAGTGGATTCGGGCCAGGCGGGCGAGGATGTCAAGCTTCGCCTGCGTCCCGCCGCAACCGGAATGGTTGACCAAGCAAACGGCGCAGGATCCGTTTTGCCCTAAAGGGCTGTGGAGCAGGAAACCAGGATGTTTACCGGGTTGATTGAAACTGTGGGACGGGTGGTACGCCTGGATAGGCAGGGAGGGCAGTGCCGGATTACGCTCCAGCCGAGCCGGGCCTTTTCCGATCTAGAATTGGGAGAGAGTATTGCCGTTCAGGGAGTATGTCTTACTGTAGAGAGAATAGAAAAGCCTCTTTTTTCCGTGTACGCCTCTGAGGAAACGCTTCACGCCAGCAGCCTGGGCCGCCTGGGCACCGGGGGCAGAGTCAATCTGGAACGGGCCCTGGCCCTTGGAGACCGATTGGGCGGCCATATCGTGAGCGGTCATGTGGACAGCGTGGGACGGATCCAGGAGGTCAGGCCGGCCGGAGAATCGAAAGTCTTCCGCATCGCCTTCCCGCAGGCCTGGTCCAGGCTTGTTGTGCCCAAAGGCTCGGTGGCTCTGGACGGAGTGAGCCTCACAGTGAACGATTGCGGTCGGGACTTTTTGGAGGTAAATATCATTCCGGCCACCCTCCGGGAAACGACCATTCCGGAGTGGCAACCCGGAGTAGAGGTCAATATGGAGTTCGATGTCATCGGCAAGTATGTACAGCGCATGATGGCCCCATGGCAGCCTGAAGTGCCGCAGGAAAGCCGGGGCTCGGATATGGACTGGGACTTTTTGCGCCGCCATGGATTCGCTTAAACCAGATAACAAGCTTCCCCGCATAGGGTAAGGATGAAAGGCATATGTCTATTTGCACGCCTGAAGAGGCTATAGAAGAGATTAAACAGGGACGGATGCTCATCCTCGTTGACGACGAGGACAGAGAGAACGAGGGCGACCTGACCATTGCCGCCGAGAAGGTGACCCCGGAGGCGATCAACTTTATGGCCAAGTACGGCCGCGGCCTGATCTGCCTCGCCCTGGCTCCGGACTGGGTGAAAAGGCTCCAGTTGGAGCTGCAGCCCAAACGGAACGAGTCGCGCTTCGGCACCGCCTTCACGGTGTCCATAGAGGCGGCCCAGGGAGTAACCACCGGGATCTCCGCCCATGACCGGGCCACCACCATACAGACTGCAGTCAAGGACAATGCCTCTCCGGAGGATATCTGCACCCCCGGGCATGTCTTCCCCCTCCGGGCTCGGGAGGGAGGAGTGCTGGTGCGGGCCGGCCAGACGGAGGGAAGCGTGGATTTGGCCAAGTTGGCCCGCTTGAAGCCCGCGGCGGTGATCTGCGAAATCATGCGCGACGACGGGACCATGGCCCGCCTGCCGGACCTGGAGGTCTTCGCCGAGGAGCACGGCCTCAAGATAGCCACCATAGAGGATCTCATCCGCTACCGCTCCCGTTTCGACTCCCTGGTTCGACCGGTGGGAGAGGCCAATTTGCCCACCTGTTACGGCGACTTCCGGGCTATTGCCTATCAAAGCGAGATCGACGAGTTTACCCATATCGCCCTGATCAAGGGAGATATCCAGGACGGCGACCCAGTATTGGTCCGGGTGCACAGCGAATGCCTCACCGGGGATGTGTTCGGCAGCATGCGCTGCGACTGCGGTTCCCAGCTGGAGCAGGCCATGCGCAAGATCGAGGAGGAAGGCAAGGGCGTGGTGCTCTACATGCGCCAAGAGGGCCGGGGAATCGGGCTCGGCAACAAGATCAAGGCTTATCACCTGCAGGATCTCGGAAAGGATACCGTGGAAGCCAATCTGGAGCTCGGCTTCAAGCCGGACTTAAGGGATTACGGCATTGGAGCCCAGATCCTCGTCGACCTCGGCCTGTCCAAGATGCGGCTCATGACCAACAATCCCAAAAAGATCGTCGGGCTGGAAGGCTACGGCCTGGAGGTGGTGGAACGGATTCCTCTGCTCGGTCCGGTTTGCGAGACGAACCAGAACTACCTGCTTGCCAAAAAGGAAAAAATGGGACATCTGCTCGAATTTTCCGAGGCCAATGACCATCAGGGAGCTCAAAAATGAAAGACATCAAGACCATCGAGGGACGTCTCCAGGCCGATGGACTGCGCTTCGCCTTGGTAGCCAGCCGCTTCAACGATTTCATCGTCGAGAAGCTCATCAGCGGTGCGGTGGACTACCTGGTCCGACATGGGGCTGATCACAAGGAGATCACCTTGGTTCGAATTCCTGGATCCTTCGAGATGCCAGTGGTGGTCAAACGCCTGGCTGGCAAGCAGGAGTTCGACGGCATTATCTGCTTGGGAGCGGTCATTCGGGGGGCCACCCCCCATTTTGAGTACGTGGCCGCAGAGGTCTCCAAGGGGCTGGCCAATGTGGCTATTGAAAGCGGGATCCCGGTGGGCTTCGGCATCCTGACCACGGACACCCTGGAGCAGGCCATTGAACGGGCCGGCAGCAAGGCCGGCAACAAAGGGGCGGAAGCCGCTCAGGCCACTTTGGAAACCGTCCGGGTCTTGAAACAGATTTAAGGTTCCATGAGCAGCAAGAAGAAGAGCCCGCGCCGCCAAGGCCGGGAACGCGCCTTCCAAGTTCTTTACGGATGCGGCTTCTCTGAGCTTCCGGACGAGGAGCAGGTGCGGCGGACCTTTGACAACTTTATCCGGGGCAGTGTCGGCGGCACGAGGAATCAGGCCGCCAACGGGTTTGCCTGGGAGCTGGTTTCCGGGGTCATGGAGAACAAGCAGGAGCTGGACCGCCACATCGCCGAGTTTTCCAAGAACTGGCGCCTGGAGCGCATCGCCAAGATCGAGCTGGCTATTCTTCGACTCTCGCTCTACGAAATGCTCTATCGAATCGATGTTCCGGTCAAGGTAGCCATCAACGAGGGCATCGAGCTGAGCAAAAAGTTCGGGGACAGCAAGTCGAGCAAGTTTGTCAACGGCATACTCGACGCTGTGGCCACGCGAATAAAAGAAGGCAGGCTGGAGTTCAAGAACCCGAACAAGAGGGATTTCGTCCCCGGGGAATGACGCTCCCGGAAAGCCCGGGCCGCACTCTAACCCAAGCCGTGCAGTAGTAGCAGCGGCCGAAGCGGCCCTGGCAGAGCTTCTGGCCCAGCCGCCCGAGGCCGAGGGGTGAGAGGCCGGCAGGCGGAACCCGGGAAGCAAAAATAAAGCTGCCTGGACCAAAACATAAAACCAGGCTCTCGATATCTATTCTCAACAGGGGCCTATAGCCTATGAACCATCTGAGGCGGAATACGGAGACCGATAAGCGCGAGGCGCAGGAGTACAAGCCCCAATCCGTGGAGCAGAAGTGGCAGCGGATTTGGGAGGCCAAGGAATACTTCTCCGTAAGACACGATCCCAGCAGGACCAAGTACTACGTCCTCGAGATGTTCCCCTACCCTTCGGGAAGGATCCACATGGGGCACGTCCGGGTTTACACCATTGGCGACGTCATCGCCAGGTACAAATGGATGCGGGGGCTCAATGTCCTGCATCCCATGGGCTGGGACGCCTTCGGCCTTCCGGCTGAGAATGCGGCCATTCAGAACAATACCCATCCGGCCACCTGGACCTACGCCAATATCAAGGAGATGCGCTCCCAGCTCAAGCGCCTGGGCTACTCCCTGGACTGGAAGCGGGAGCTGGCCACCTGCGACAAGGAGTACTACCGCTGGGAGCAGCTCTTTTTCCTCAAGCTGTGGCACAAGGGACTGGTATACCGCAAGAAGGCGGCTGTGAACTGGTGTCCCCACTGCCACACCGTTCTGGCCAACGAGCAGGTGGAGGACGGTGAGTGCTGGCGCTGCGGCTCTCTGGTGGAGCCCAAGGAGCTGGCCCAGTGGTTTCTGCGGATCACCGAGTACGCCGAAGAGCTGATGCAGGGCCTGGAGAAGCTGTCCCAGGGCTGGCCGGAAAGGGTACTGGCCATGCAGAGGAACTGGATCGGCAAGAGCGAGGGAGCGGAGATCGACTTCGCCATGCAAGGCCTGGATCGCATCATCCGAGTCTTCACCACCCGCCCGGACACCCTGTTCGGGGCGACCTTCATGAGCCTGGCCCCGGAGCATCCGCTGGTCGAGGAAATCATTGCCCACAGCTCCGAGGGTGCCGAGATAGAGTCCTTTGTACAGCGTATCCGGGGGCAGGACAGAGAGACCAGGGTGGACGAAGCCCAGGAAAAGGAAGGGCTGTTTACCGGCTTCTTCTGCTTCAACCCGGTGACCGGCGAGCGCATGCCCATCTATATCGCCAATTTCGTGCTCCTGGAGTACGGTACCGGAGCGGTGATGGCTGTTCCGGCCCACGACCAGCGAGACTTCGAGTTTGCGAAGAAGTATGGCCTGCCCATACGGGTGGTTGTCCAGCCCGAAGGCCGGGACCTTGGTGAGGATGCCCTGGAGGAGGCCTATGCCGGCCCCGGGGTGCTGGTCAACTCCGGTGAGTTTTCCGGCCTGGACTGGGAAACCGCCAAGAGCTCCATCACTGCTCACCTGGAAAGCAAGGGCCTGGGAAAGGAGGCGGTCAACTATCGGCTCCGGGACTGGAACATCTCGAGGCAGCGCTACTGGGGAGCCCCGATACCGATGGTCTATTGCGATCGATGCGGGGTTGTGCCGGTTCAGGAAGAGGATCTTCCGGTGGAGCTCCCCCTGGAGGTCAAGACCCATCAGGACGGCAGATCGCCGTTGCCGGAAACTGAGGAGTTCCTGTACACCAAGTGCCCGCAATGCGGCGATTCGGGCCGCAGAGAGACGGACACCATGGACACCTTCGTGGAGTCCAGCTGGTATTTCGCCCGCTATACAGACGCCCGTCTGGACGAGGCCCCCTTTGACCGGGAGGCGCTCAACTATTGGATGCCGGTGGATCAGTATATCGGCGGCATAGAGCACGCCATTCTGCATCTGCTGTACGCCAGGTTCTTTACCAAGGCCCTCCGCGATCTGGGCTACATGGATGTGGACGAGCCCTTTGCCCAGCTGCTCACCCAGGGCATGGTCCTCAAGGACGGAGCCAAGATGAGCAAGTCCAAGGGCAACATCGTGGACCCCAACGAGATGCTGGAGCGTTTCGGGGCCGACACCACCCGGCTGTTCACCCTGTTCGCCTCTCCTCCGGAGAAGGACCTCGATTGGAACGATCAGGGGGTGGAAGGGGCGCATCGCTTTCTGCACCGCCTGTGGAGGCTGGGGCTGGAGCTGGCTGATTATTTGCAGCCCCTCGGTTCCTGTGCCCCTATAGACAGTCAGAACCTCAGCCGCCCGGCTAAGGAGCTGCGGCGCAAGGAGCACCTGAGCGTTCAGAAAATCAGCCGCGATATGGAGGAGAGGTTTCAGTTCAATACGGCCATTGCCTCGGTTATGGAGCTGGTCAACGAGATAAGCGCCAAGCGGGAAGAGCTGACCTCCTCGCCCGCTGACCTCGAGGCCCTGTCTTCCGCCTGGTCCTCGGCGCTCATCACCTTGTACCCCATGACGCCTCACATTTGCGAGGATCTCTGGGAGAGGACCGGATACGGCTATCACCTGGCCCAGGCCGCCTGGCCCCAGTACGATCCCGAGGCCCTCGAGCAGGAGGAGCTGCTCATAGTGGTCCAGGTCAACGGAAAGCTGAGAGGCAAGGTTTCAGTTCCAGCCGGCGCGGACGAGGCCACGGTCAAGGAGCGGGCCCTGGCCCATCCCAATGTTCAAAAGCATCTGGAGCAGGCCCAGATCAAGAAGGTGGTGCATATACCCGGAAAGCTGGTCAATGTTGTGCTTTAGGCTGGCCTTGGCGCTCCTGATCGCTGCGGCCGGGGGTTGCGGCTACCAGCTGAGCTCCTCGTCGCCGATTTCCCTGCCTGAAGGCATGACCAGGCTGTATTTGCAAGAGGTAAAAAATCCCACCACCGAAGCCTGGCTGGAGCCGAGCCTCCGCTCCGCCCTGCGCGACGAGTTCAGCCGCCGCGGGCGCATAGCCTGGGTGGACAGGGAGCAGGCAGAAGGGCTGGTTCGGGTGAACATTGAGCAGTACACCGCTTCGGCCAAGCTGGAGGACGCCAGGGAGCAGACGATCAAATCCGAGGTGCGGCTGCGGATCCGAGGCAGCATTTTCCGCAGCCGGGACCACCAGCTCCTCTGGCAGTCAAATACAGTGCTGGCTACGGAATCCTTTGTCGGACCCAAGGAGGGCCAGGACCGCCGCGAGGCCGAGCGACGGGTTGTGGACCTGGCTGTGGAAAAGCTGGCCGATGAGCTGGGGCAGGGATTTTAAAAAAGAAAGTCTACTGGAACAGCTCCTGCTCTTGAGGAATCGCTGTTGGGCTGCTCAAAGATATTTGCTGCCAAGGCCTCTCTGGCCAGCCTGTCTCTTTTCATGCGTCCTGATCCCTTCCGTTTCGAAAAACACCATGTCGCACGCTGCACCGGAAATCGGAGGAGACTTTGTCCTGAAGCGCCCCGCAAGGCAACAGGCCGATCCAGTTGCCATCGCAAAGAGCAGCAGGGGATGGCTGCATTCATGGGGCAGCCTGCGAAGGACTGAACAGCCCGGGACGAGTTGGAGCGCCCCAGCGAAAGCCTTAAGGAGCAACCGGTTTTCCCGAAAGGCGGAGCGTGGTCTATGACCCGTCCCGGCTTTACCTTCTGCATCAGTCCAGATCCGGAGCTCATCCGCGACTATATAGGCCGGGTTCTCCGGGAGCAGGGCGAAGCCTGGCAGCGAAGGACCTTCTGGGCCGACGAGGAGCTTCCGCAGGAGTATTGGGACGCCTACCTGCAGGGGAGCCTTCTGGAGGAAAAAACCGCCCTCATTCTCCGCCAGGCGGAGCAGTTGACCGAGAAGACCTGGGCCAAGCACCGCTCCCTGCTGGCCCGCTTCCGTTCCGCAGTCTGGCCCTTCTTTTGCATTGAAAAGGAATGGAGCAAAGGCAAGCCGCCGGCCTTGGCCGGGCTGACGAAACAGAATTTCTGGGCTCTGGCCCAGAAAAAAAACTGGATTTGGCGACATTCCGGCCTGGATCTGAGAGGACAGCAGGACTATATTCGCGGTTGGCTGCAGCAGCGGGGCTTGGAGATAGACTCGCGCCTGCTGGCCCGGGCCTCATCCCTCCTTCCCCTGGAAGCAGCCGGGCTCAAGAATGAGCTGGCCAAGCTGGAGCTGGCTGCCGGAGAAGGAAAAAGGATCCAAGCGCACCATCTGGAAGCCATCTCCTTTGAGCAGGAGATGGATATTTTCGGCTTTCTGCAGGCCCTGCAAAGCGACGGCCAGGAGCTGGGCCTCTGGAAGAAGGTATTCCAGAATCGTTTTGAAGCGGACGGGGAAATGTTCTTGCCCTTTGTCCATCTTCTGCTGCGCGAGGCCCGCATCCTGTGGCAGCTGGCCGGCAGGAAGGCGACGCAGATAGCCCTTCCGCCGCGGGTCAAGAAGGCCAAGACGGATCTAGCCGCAGGCATAGGCCGGGCCAGATTGGCGGCCATATGGAGCGTCCTTCTCGAGGCAGAGACCGGTTTGAAGTCCGGGGAATGGACCCAGGGCCAGGCTTTGGAGATGCTGGTGACCAAGCTGCGACGCATTTTTCAGAACGAGGCGGGTTCCCGAGCCTCAGGCCGCAGAGCCGGCTGATGGCCAGCATACCGCATTATGTGGGCCACAGAAAACGGCTCAAGGCCAGGTTCCGGCACGATCGAACCGGGCTTGCTGATTACGAGCTTTTGGAGCTGCTGCTCAGCTACGGACTGCCAAGAAAGGATACCAAGCAGTTGGCAAAGGAGCTTCTGTCCAGGTTTGGCTCCCTGAAAGGCGTTTTGTTGGCCAAGCCCCATGAGCTGCTGGCAACTCCGGGGATCGGCCAGGGGCTGCAGGCCTTTCTCCAGGTCTGGCAGGAATACTGGGCCCGGGTCCAGGAAGATCGCCTGGTGCCCAAGCAGGCGATCAACGGACCGGAGGACATCGCAGAGGCGGCCCGCTATCGCATAGGCTTTGCAGCCGAAGAGAGCTTCTGGGTGGTTCTGGTGGACAACAAGAACCGCCTGCTGCTGATGGAGCAAGTGGGGGAGGGGACGGTGGATCAGGCCACTGTCTACCCCCGGGACATTATAGGCTTGGCCCTGGAGTACAAGGCTTCCGGTCTCATATTGCTGCACAACCATCCTGGAGGCGATCCCTCCCCTTCTACCCAGGACCGGGATCTTACTGCCCGGATCCAGGCAGTAGCCGGTAGCCTTGGGCTACGGATACTCGATCACCTCATCCTGGCTGAGGAGTCCTACTTCAGCTTTCAAGGCCAGGGCCTGCTCTGAGCCTCAAGCACTCCAACACGACTCGGATCTTGCCGGGGCCCTGTCTTCTGCCAAGGCGGAAGAAAGTCCGCGCCAGGGGCTCTCGGTGCACAGCGAGCTTGTCCGGCCAGATTCTGGTGAAAACAGTGCCCTGGCTGCACTCGTCTTGCTCTGCCGGATAGCCGCGTGGTTGAGGGGCGGTCCTGCATGAGCCGCGCCCGGGGTTGCCCCGTGGTTCAGATGTATTATTATATAGCAGTGGAAAATTGGTATTCTCTAAAGAGATCAACAGGAGAGAGCTCATGAGCGAGGACAGAAAATATAATGGACAGGACGAAGCCAACCAGAGGGTGGAATCTCAAGACGAACCGATCACCGTGCAAACGGTGATCCCCGGGCAGGATGAGAATGGGGAACGGAAATGGGACTTTCCTACCGAGCTTCCTCTTCTTGCAGTGCGCGACATAGTGGTTTTCAACTACATGATCCTGCCCCTGTTCGTGGCTCGGGAGAAATCGATCAAGGCCATCGAATCGGCCCTCAACAATAAGCGCTACATCTTCATCAGCACGCAAAAGAACGAGAACGTGGAAGAGCCCGGCTTGGAGGACATCTATCAGTTCGGCACCGTTGCCATGATCATGCGCATGCTCAAGCTTCCGGACGGGCGTTTGAAGGTGCTCGTGCAAGGCCTTTCCAGGGCCAGGCTCAAGGGACTTGTTCAGGAGGAGCCCTATCCGCAGGTGGAGATCGAGCCGGTCAGCGAGGAAGAGGCCAAGGATATTGCCGCCAACGACGAAGCGCAGATGCGCACGGCCCGGGAGCAGAGCGAAAAGATCATTTCCCTGCGGGGAATGGATCCCACCGAGATTATGAGCGTTCTCAACAGCGTTGAGGAGCCGGGGCGCCTGGCCGACCTCATCGCCTCCAATCTCAGAATGCCCACGGCTACGGCCCAGAGCATCCTGGAGTGCCTGGACCCGCGCGAGCGGCTAAAGCTGGTCAACCAGCAGCTGATGAAGGAGGTTGAGGTCGCTTCCCTACAGAGCAAGATCCAGAATGTGGCCAAAGAGGGCATGGACAAGGCGCAGCGCGAGTTCTTCCTGCGGGAGCAGATGAAGGCCATCAAGTCCGAGCTTGGCGAGGACGAAGGCGGCGAGGAGGAGTTCGAAGAGCTGAGCCAGTCCATCGAAAAGGCCGGAATGCCCAAGCAGGTCAAAAAGGAGGCCTACAAGCAGCTCAACCGCTTGGAGAACATGCACCCGGATTCCTCGGAAGCCACCGTGATTCGGACCTACCTGGACTGGCTGGTAGAGCTTCCCTGGAAGAAGACCTCCCGGGATCAGCTGGACATCAAGAAGGCGGAAGCCATCCTGGAAGAGGACCACTACGACCTGGACAAGGTCAAGGAGCGCATTCTGGAGTACCTGAGCGTGCGCAAGCTCAATCCCAAGATGAAGGGGCCCATTCTCTGTTTCGTGGGGCCCCCGGGGGTGGGAAAAACCTCTTTGGGGCGCTCCATAGCCCGCAGCTTAAACCGGAAGTTCGTGCGCATGTCGCTGGGCGGCATGCGGGACGAGGCCGAGATTCGCGGCCATCGCCGGACCTATATCGGATCCATGCCCGGCCGGATCATTCAGGGCATCAAGGAGGCCGGCACCAAAAATCCGGTCTTTATGCTGGACGAGATCGACAAGGTAGGGGCGGATTTTAGAGGCGACCCCTCCTCGGCTCTGTTGGAGGTTCTCGATCCGGAGCAGAATCACACCTTCACCGATCATTACCTCAATGTGCCCTTTGATCTGTCCAAGGTGATGTTCATCTGTACCTCCAACATCCTGGATACCATCCCTCCAGCCCTTCTGGACCGCATGGAGGTCATCCGGATACCGGGATATACCGAGCAGGAGAAGATCAAGATCGCCAAGCAGTTCATCCTTCCTCGGCAGGTCAGGGAGCACGGCCTGAAGGAAGATCAGGTCAGCTTTAACGACAAGGCGCTGTCCAGGGTGATCCGCAACTATACCCGTGAGTCGGGTCTGCGGAACCTGGAGCGCGAGATCGGCTCCATCTGCCGCAAAATAGCCAGGCAAGTGGCCGAAGGCAAGAGCAGCAAGTCGTTTCGAATCCTGCCCAGCAACATTCATCGCTATCTGGGGGTGCCCAGATACCTGGAAGAGGAGCGGGAGAAGAACTTGCCGCCCGGAGTGGCCCTCGGCCTGGCCTGGACAGCTTCCGGAGGGGAGCTGCTCCATGTGGAGGTTACCACCATGCCCGGCAAGGGAAAGCTCATTTTAACCGGACAGCTGGGCGAGGTCATGAAGGAGAGCGCCCAGGCCGCTTTGAGCTATGCCCGGGCCCGGGCCGACCAGCTGGGGCTGGAGCCGGATTTTGCAGACAAAAAGGATATTCATGTCCACGTCCCCTCCGGGGCGACTCCCAAGGAAGGCCCCTCGGCCGGAGTAACCCTGGTCATGGCCCTGCTTTCCAATCTGACCAATCAGTCCCTGCGAAACGATGTGGCCATGACCGGCGAGATAACGCTTCGGGGAAGGGTGCTTCCGGTGGGAGGCATCAAGGAAAAGATTCTGGCCGCCGCCTCGGCTGGGGTGAAGATGGTTATCCTTCCGGCGCAGAACTACAAGGACTTCAAGGAGATTCCCGGAGAGCTCCGGCGCAATATCAAGCTGGAGACCGTGGAGCACATAGACGATATCTGGCCGCTGGTCTGCTTGCAGGCAGCGGAGGCCGGGTCCTCCGGGTCTGAAGCCTCTTCAGGCCACAAGAAGAAGCCCTCCAAGCAGGCCGAGAACGCCTACTGCATCAAGTAAGGATTTACTGCGGCTGGTTTCGAGGTGTAAAAGCAGGGCCCGGGTCCGGTTCAAGCCGGACCCGGGCCCTTTCTTTCGCCTAGCCGATACGAGGCAGCAACGTCCAGTCCACGACCCAGTTGCCGCCTTCCTCTTCCTTACTCAAGCAGACGATCCCTCCGTTTTGAAACTTGAGCACCGGGGGATCTTCCCTCCCGGCCACCAGATAGGCTAGCAGCTTCTCCATGAAGGGAAGGTGGCCCACCAGCATGACATCCTCATCGTCCTGGCCCAGGCTCCGGGCCAAGGCCTGCACATCGTCCAAAGCCTTGAGGCCTTCGCGCTGGGACACACCCTGCTCCGGATTGAGGAAGGAGGCAAAGATCTCAGCTGTTTCCTTGGCCCGTTCCTTGGGGCTGTGGTCTATTCGTTTCAGGCTGAGGGAATGCTCCTGAGCCGTCTTGGCAATCCGGCTTACCTCCTCCCTGCCTTCTTTAGAGAGATGCTGCTCCGGATCGACATCCTTGGGGTTGTTTTTGCCGTGTTGGACCAGATACAGGGCCATAGGCGCCTCCTTGTCCTGTCTTCCAGGATCAGTCGAAAGCGGCTTTTTACAGGGCAGCTCGTATGAAACCCCAATAAGTCAGCGTGGCCAGAGGCCACGCTGACTACTGCTCCCCGAAGATCTCTTTGGGCCTGGTAGTGTCGCCGCTGGCGTTGGGGTAATCCTCATAGCGGTGCGCTTTCTGGCCGGTATCGATGAGGTGCTGCGCCTCGGCCATGAACTCGTTGAACCGCTTCTTGCACTCGTAAAAGCCGTGCCACCAGGCGTAATCCGGGGCCATCATCGCAGCCCCCATTCTTGCCCGGCGTCCCTCATGGTGCCATAGCTCGTAGAACTCGACCTCGAGCTTCTCGTCAAAGAACTTGCTGTCATCCAGCAGGCCCTTGCTATACAGCTTGTCCAGCATCTTTTTGGCCGGCTTGAAATAGACCTCGTTGTATTCTTCAACCGTCTTGTCCAGCTTGGCGTAATGGTCCTTGACCCAGGTCTCTCCGTGGCACTGCTTGCAGATCTTCTGCATCTTCTCGCGTTCCGTCTTCCAGTTCGTTTCCGCGGGAAAGGGCTTGAACTCCGAGGGCCGCACCGTGAGCGGGGCCTGGATCTCCCAGGAAAGCCTCTCGGTTACGTCGTGGGTGGTCTCCACCTCCCCGGCCCCGGACATATGGCAGGAAGCGCAGGTCGGGCCCCGGTAATCCACCCCGGGGGTCCAGGTTCCAGGAGCTGAGTCCCAGTTGTATTCATCGCCGTAGGCCTCGTAGATATCTCCGTGCTTGGACTCCTTGTAGATCTCGATCTGCGGGTGGTCCGGCCCGAGGTGGCATTGGCCGCAGGCGCCCGGCTTGCGTGCCTCCATCACCGAGAAGCGGTGCCTGGTGTGGCAGCTGGTGCAGCTTCCCTTGCTGCCGTCGGGGTTTATGCGGCCCACCCCGACATTGGGCCAGGTCTGCGGATCGAGCTCGCCGTCCTCTGTTCTTTTAACGATCGTGCCGTGGCAATAGAAGCACCCGGAGGATCGTTCCCAGTCGCTGTTCATGCCCTTGTTAAGCCAGGGATCGATCTTCCAGATAATCTCCAGGGTGTTGGCATGCTTGCTCCTTTCGTACTGGGTGACCTCGTCCGGGTGGCAACGGGAGCAGTCCTTGGGCGTGACAATGGTAGCCACCGGGATCCGATACTCCTGGCTGCCCCATTTGGAATCGGCGCGGCGGTATTGCTCGTAGTGGCTCTGGCTGACCCCGGGATCGTGCTCTTCGGCCTGATGGCAGTCAAGGCAGGTGATGTTCGACCTGGCATGCCCGCTCATGCTCCAGTCGGTAAACAGGGCCGGGGTCTCCTCCTTGTGGCACATGATGCAAGCCTTGGCCTCTTTGGACATGCTCCGTTCGATCCGAAACTCCTTTTGCTTCAGCTGGTTGGTGCTGGGCATCCGCTCCTCGGACTCGGCTATGGCGGTATTGGACCACCAGGCCCCAAGCAGCAGCCCGATCCCAATGAGGACGCAAAGACCTAAAATTCCTCGCCTCATGACTTCCTCCTTGCCGTTTAAGAGCTGGGTTGCCCACAGGGCAGGCTGCAGCCTCCCGGCAACCGCTGCATTGTGAGACGCTTTCTCCTGCCGAAGGCCCTTTTGCTATCTTAGATGCTTCCGGCATCCCGTACAGCCGGATCGTAAGCGTAGTTGGACTTGGGAAAGTGAACCAGCTGGTCGTGACAGTCGACGCACTTCTTCTCGTAGCCCGGGCGGGGATAGAGCACTGTTTTATGAGCCAGCATAGCCCCGCGTTTGTTTGCCATGGTCAGCAGATTGCGGTGGCATTTCCGGCATTGCTTGTTGTCGATGTCCTCGTAGACCGCCTGTCTGTTCTTGGCGTGATCGTAGGTGCCGGGCTCCATGGTAAAGTGAATGATGATGTCCTTGAGGCCGTGATAGGTCTTGGCGTAGAAGAACTCGAAGGTATCCTCCGGGGAGGGGAGATGGCAGTCCATGCAGTCGGCCACGAATCCTTTGGGGTTGTTCACGTGGGAGGAGGTTTTCCAGGTGTCGTAGGCGTACTCGATCTCGTGGCAGGAGGAGCAGAACTGCGGTGTGGAGGTGCGGACCATGGTGTAGTAGCTCATGCTGAACAGCGGAAAGGCCAGGATGATGCCCAGGCAGATGAAAAGGATATACTTGAACTTTCGCCGCATAAGCTCTCCCTGATTCTTGAGCCTCAGTTAAAGGGGAACTTTCTGCCCTGCTGTCACCAACTCGACAGTCAAAACTTTTTGAGTAACATATTGCTTTGATTGGAAATATTGACGAGTCGATTTGACTGTGAGTGCTTTTGACTTATCTCTTTGATTTCTTTGTCTTAACTGTGAACCGTGGACTTTGAACTTTAGTCACCAAGTATATGAATCTTAACCTAGGGCGGGGAAAAAAATCAACCATTACGATTGCAAAAAGGGTTTTTGCAGTCGCATCTTACAAGGATTCCAGCCCTTCGGCCAGATCTTCGAGTCCGGCCTGATCGAGGATTGCGATGGCTCGCCGCTCCATGGAGATTATGCCCGCGTCTGTCATTCGCCGGAAGGCTCGGGAAAGGGTTTCCTGGCTGGTGCCGAGGATCTTGGCCAGGGTGCCCTTGGAGACGTCGAGATGCACCTGTTCTGCGGCTTGCTGGGTATCTTGGAGGTGAACAATATAGGCGGCCAAGCGGTGGGACAACTCCTTGAGGGACAGGCTTTCGATAAGCCCGGTGAACTCGCGCAGACGTCTGGATAGTACGGCCAGCATGTTCATGGCCAGGGAGGGATCGGCCTTGAAAAGCGCCAGAAGCCTTTCGCGGGGAAAAAAGACGAGCTCGCTGCGCTCCATGGCCTGGGCATAGGCAGGAAAGGTTCCGCCGGAGAACATGGGCACCTCGCCAATGGGCTCGCCAGGCCCGAAAAGATGCAGGATCTGCTCCTTGCCCTCGGCCGACAGCTTGAACACTTTTACCTGACCCGAAACCACGACATAGAAGCCAAGGGCGGGCTCTTCCTGATCGAATATGGTCTGGTCCCGCTGGAAATTAAGCTTCCGGCTGATGTCCCGGATCTCCGCGAGCTGTCTTTCCGAGAGCCCGGCAAACAAGGGGACTGATTCCAGGGTTATGGTCTGGCTCATACCTGTGCCCTATAGCGATAGGCCTCTGGTGGCATGTTTTGTTGCAAGCAATAATGGTGTCTATCCCTTCAGGGTTGGCAGATTCAGCTGCAAAACCCCATATAGCATTGGCGCTGGGGAGAGCTTGGCAAACGCTGATGCCAGGTTCGCCCCTTCCAGCCCGGGGTATGTGAATTGCTTAGATGCTTTCTGTATAGCACAGATTGAGGCGCGATGCCAGGGGATATTTATCTTAAGGCAGGACCCTCTCGATTTCGATTTGCCCAACGGCTTTGATTCTGATATGGGTAACAAAAACTTTTAATTCGTGTCACCCATAAAGCGCTACTCCTGGAGCACAAGGCAGTTTCGGTAGTTTCATGAAAAGCTTTTTTCTATCCTTGCCCCCTGGAAGAAAAGGACCGGCCAATAAAGCGGCCTGGCTGCTTGCCTTCTTTCTGCTCTGTTTCTGGGGCTTTAAACCAGGTCTTGGCCAAGCGAAGCAAAACGAGCTCTCTCCCAGAGAGAGGTCGGTTGTCCTTGAGGCGCAGGAAGCCATGCAAAAAGGCAAGCTCCAAAAGGCCAGGACCGTATTGACAGATTACCTCCAGGGCCGTGAAGAGGGCGCTTCAAGCATCCTATTTCTCGTCCTGGGCAACTGCCATTACCAACAGCAGGATATGATCCAAGCCAGGGAGGCATTCCGCAAGGGGCTGGCTGTGAGTCCGCGGAACGATATGCTGCATGCCAATCTGGCTGCAGCCAGCTACGGTCTGGAGAGATATGAGGAGGCCGCAGTCCACTTCGAGAAAGCCTATAGCTACCGCAAAGAGCCCGGCCCGGAGCTGCTGTATCAGGCGGGGGTGGCCTATTTTCAGGCAAAACAGTATGAGCGCTGCCAAGATGTTCTGCACAAGCTGCTTACCAAATCCGAGGAGCTTCGCACGGAGTGGGCGGAGGTTTTGACCTATTCCTATGTGCGGCAGGGCAAGTGGAGCCGGGCAGAGGAAACCATCCTGGATCTGCTGGACCGCTCTCCCGGGACAAAGGAGTACTGGAAGCTGCTGGCCCAGGTGCATCTGCAGCAGAAGGCTTACCAAGAGGCGGCGAGCGCGCTGGAGATCGCTTACCGCATCCGCCCTCCGGATCCTTCCGGCTGGAGGGAGCTGTCAGATATCTACGCCTATATTGGCGCACCGCTCCAGGCGGCGGAAACATTGAAAAAGTCCTTCGGCGAGGCCCCGAAGGCAAAAGATTGGAGCGAGCTGGCCCGGCTCTTCGCCCGGGGATTCCGCTATGAGCAGGCGATATCCTGTCTCGATCGGGCCATAGAGCGAGAAGGGACGGCTGCGTTGTTTGAGGAGAAGGGTCGGATGTGCTATGCCGCCGGCAGATACGAGGAAGCCATCCAAGCCATGCAATCGGCTGCTGCGAAGGACTCCCGGGGGGGCGAGCCCTATCTGTGGATCGGCTATGCAGCCTGTCAGCTCCTTGATTGGGATCTCGCCCACGAGGCCTTCTCCAAGGCGAAGCAGTTCACCGCCTGCCAAAGGCAGGCTGAGCAAGGTCTGGAATCGGTCCGCTCCATCCTGCAAGCCAAGCAGTCCATCCCTGACTCCTCTCAGGCCAACTCATAAGGTAACCTTTTGTTCTATCCACTGCGAGGAAGTATGCATCGCACGCTATCCGTTGCCGTCACTTGTCTTGTATGGTCGTTGCTCACCTTGGGGCCCCTGGCTGCCCAAGACCCCGGTCAAGCCAAGAAGGAGCTGGACCGGGCTCTCGCCGAGCAGGCCGAGATCCAGAAAGAGGTCCGGCAGTGGAACGAGGAGAAACGAGCCCTGGTGAACGAGATCTTGAGCCTCAAGACAAGGCTGGAGTGGCACCGCTACCAGAACGAGAAGTACGAGGCCTACATCAAGCGGCAGAAAAAGACCATCGCCGGGCTGCAGCAGAAGATCGAGGAGATGAAGGTTCTCCGCATGGAGCTCGAGCCTTATCTGGAAGGGATCATTTCCGAGATGGAGGATTTCGTCAGACAGGATATGACCTTCTTGGAAAAGGAGCGGCGGGAGAGGCTCGCCTTTTTGCGTGAGTCCATGAACAACTACCATCTTTCCCTGAACGAGAAGCTGCGCCGTGTGCTGGAGGCCCTCCAGGTTGAGGCCCAGTATGGGCAAAGCACCGGAGTCGTTACCCGGACCGTGCGCGTTGACGGCCAAAAGCTTAGGGTCCAGGTTCTGCGGCTGGGCAGAGTGGTACGTTTCTACCGGAGCCTGGACGGGACCAAGGTGGGCCGCTGGGACGAGGAGAAAGGGACCTGGCAGCCCCTGGACTCAGGATACAGCCGCGATATCGAAAGGGCCATTGACATGGCCAGCCAGAAGCAGGCCGTGGAGCTCGTGGACCTGCCTATCGGAGGGGCCGGGTCATGAACAAAGCAAGAGCATGCATCCTTGGGCTTTTCCTTGTCTGGTTCGCGTCTCCGGCTGCAGCATCGGAAACGCCCGGCTGGAAAGAGCTCGCTGCCAAGATCGAAGCCCAGAGCCGCGAGTCCTCCAGGCAGGCGGCCTACACCCGCGAGCTCATCCGCAAGGACAAGCAGGAGCTTAAGCAGGAGCTGGAAAAGCTCCGATCCGATCTCGCCAAGCAAAAGGAAGCCCTCTCATCCAAAAAGGAGGCCTTCCAGTCGCTTCTGGATGAGGAGCAGTCGCTGCAGTCGGACATCGAGGCGGAGAAGGAGGAGATCAAGCAGGTCGAGGACACGGTGTACAATGCCGCCCAGCGCACAAGGTCGCTTCTGGGAAAGAGTCCGGTCACGGCCGAGCATCCGCAGCGCATGGATCTTCTTCGCCCCCTGACGACCCAGGAGGCCTTTCCCGGGATGAAGGGCATCCGGGACTTGACGGAAATGTTGCGGACCGAGATCCTGGCCTCCAGGAAGGTGAAAAAGTATCAGGGAGCTTTCATCGGACCCAGCGGCCGGGAGCAAAACAGCACCATTGTGCGCATCGGCTCGCTGACCGCGGCCTACCGGCTTCCGGAAAAGGGCGTCGGCTATCTGCAAATGGGTCCCGATCACAAGCTGAAAGCTGTTTCCGGGGATCTCCCCTGGCTGGTGGAGCGCTCCCTGGAGAGCTACATTGCAGGCCGGTCGGAACATGCTCCTGTGGACATCTCCGGTGGGACCGTGTTCAAGCGGATGACCCAGAGCCGGGATCTCATAAGCTGGGTCCGGTCCGGAGGGGTGCTCGTCTGGCCCATCTTCTTCGTAGGCGCTCTCGCCCTGCTTCTCGCCCTGGAGCGGTTTTTCTTCTTGATGCGCATTCGCACCAACTCGGACCGGATTATGGAGCAGATCACTCGTCTCGTTCAGGCGAATAAATGGCAGGAGTGCCGCGATTACTGCGCCCAGAATCATCGTTTCCCCACCTGCCGGGTTCTAGGCCAGGTGATGGAGCATCTCGGCGCCACCCGGGAGACCCTGGAGAATGCCATCCAGGAGGCCATCCTCCGGCAGGTTCCTAGGCTGGAGCGCTTTATCCCCACCCTGAGCATACTGGGTGCCATAGCTCCCCTGCTGGGACTGCTGGGCACGGTGACCGGCATGATAAACACCTTTCAGGTTATCACCCTGTTCGGAACCGGTGATCCCAAGCTCATGTCCGGAGGCATCTCTGAAGCTTTGGTCACCACGCAGCTCGGGCTGGCGGTGGCCATTCCCATCATGCTTCTGCACCATTTCCTGGAGCGCAGGGTGGATAAGATTCTGGCGGATATAGAGGAGAAGGGCAACAGCTTCACCCTGACCCTGCTCAAGCAGGGGGTGATCCGGGAGGAGAAGGAGTAGCCGTGCTGCTGGCGGAGCCTTTGCGCACCACCCTGGACTATCTGCAAAGCGGGGGCGGCGTCATCGTGCCCCTTATCGCCGTCTCGGTCTGGATGTGGGCTCTCATATTCAAGAAGTGGCTCGTCTTCTTCCGGATGCGGAGCCGCGAGCGCCCGGCCTGGGAATGTCTTGAGCGATACGGCCGATCCGATTTTTCTGCGGCCCCTTGGCAGGAGAAGATGCTCCGGACCTATATGGAGTATCGCTTGAGGGGGCTTGCCCCGAGCAAAAAGAGCATGAACCGGGTGCGCCGCAGCGAGGAGGCGGAAATAGACCGCTGGGTGGGAACCATCCTTGTTCTGGCCGCTGTTGCCCCTCTTCTCGGGCTGTTGGGGACCGTGATCGGCATGGTCGACACCTTCGATGTCATTGCCCGCTTCGGCACGACAAACGCGCGCGCCATGGCCGGCGGCATTTCCGAAGCGCTCATCACCACTCAGACCGGGCTCATTGTGGCCGTGCCGGGGCTCATCATGGGCAACGTCCTTCGTCGCAGGGCCGAGGGCATCAAGGGACGGATGGAGCGGTTTTCTTTGAGCCTGCTCCGGGAATCGGCCCCGCGGCCGCAAGCCGCCCGCGAGGAGCCCGAGGAGGCGTTATGACCGATTCCATCCGCAATGTCCGATCACGGCGATCCCGCGGCGTGGACATCAATATGGCCCCGCTCATCGATATGATCTTCATCCTGCTCATCTTCTTTCTGGTTACCACGAGCTTCGTCAAGGAGTCCGGGGTCGAGGTGCAGCGCCCGATAGCGCAGAGCGCCGAGACTAAGGAGAAGGCCAACCTCATCATTGGCATTGACGCCCAGGGAGACATTTACATCGAAGGGCAGCGCATCGACGTGCGCTCGGTCCGCCCTCGCATGGAGCAGTACCTCATGGAGACCCCAAAAGGGTCCGTGGTCATCGCAGCGGATAAGGAGAGCCGAACCGAGACCCTCATCCAGGTGCTCGATGCCTGCCGCCTGGCCGGAGTGACGAACATCAGCGTGGCCGCGCGCAAGCCCTCCGAGTAATCCCATGCTCGGCAAGCTCGGAGACAATAGCCTCGTGCTCCTGGCCACGCTGCTCCTCAATCTCCTCCTTTTCCTTTGCATTCCGCTTCTCTCCAGGATGCAGACCGAGCCGCGAAGCTCGGAGACAATGACCCGACCGACGGTGGTCTCTTTTGAGCGGCTCGAGCAGCAGCCCGAAAAGAAGAAGCAGCAGCGGCAGCGGGAGTTGGAGCAGGAGGAGCCGAAAAGGCTTCCCGAAGAGCCCAGCCCGCGAAAGCCCCGGCCCAAGAGCGAGCCGCGGGCCGATCTCAGTCTGGATGCCCCCCGGTTTGAGCTGAGCGAGCTCGAAGTGGGCAGTGTGGCGGTGGACCCACCTACGGAAAAACCGGAGCCTGCTCTGCAGCAACCGGCAGGACCGGCCAAGAGTACTTTCAGCCTTGGAGAGGTGGATCAGAGGCCACGGCTGGTGAGCAGGGTGCGGCCTGTCTATCCCTATTGGGCGAGACAGAAGGAGATTACCGGCAAGGTGGTGCTCAAGTTTCTGGTCAATGAGCAGGGCGAAGTGGAGCAGGTAGCCGTTATCGAATCGAGCCCCGAAGGGGTCTTTGAGGAGAGCGCCAAGAACGCTGTGCGCAGCTGGCAGTTCGAGCCGGGCCGGGTTGAGGGCGAAAAGGTCAAGACCTGGGTCACGGTTCCCATCACCTTTACCCTGTCCGAATAAGGGGGCCGGCAGGCAGGAGAGGATGTGACTGCAAGAAACTATTTTGCAGTCGCATCTGGCGTTGACAACCAGCCATGCAGTGTTACCTTTCATGATAAGGTGGCACAAACAGTGCGGTAATTTACAGGGAGGATATTATGAAAGCACTGCATATCTATTTTTCATCCACCGGCAATACCGAGAAGGTAGTCGAGGCCATTAACCGGACCCTTGGCGAGGAAAATGTGGAGCTGGATTCCCTTCCAGCTAAGGAGGCTCAAGACGTTGACCTTCTGGCCTACGATCTGCTGTTTCTGGGTTCGGGCGTCTATGAATGGCTTCCCGGGAATCCGTTGCAAAACCTGCTGGCCGATCTGCGCAAGTGGTATGTGCAGCAGGGCGAGATCAAGCCGGCCTCGCCCAAGCGCCCGGGAATCAAAGGTGTGGTCTACTGTACCTACGGAGGGGCGCATACCGGGATCAACGAGGCACTGCCGGCAGTGAAGTACATGGCTCAAATCTTCGATCATCTGGGCATCGAGATAGTCGGTGAATGGTATATTGTCGGCGAGTACCATGGAAAGCTGGCCGAGTTCTCGCAAACAGGAAGGCTCGGTGATATCCGCGGCAGGCCCGATGAGCGGGATCTGAACGCAGTGGCCGAGCTGGTCCGCGGAATACTCAAGGTTTAAGCCGGATGATATCATGGCCGGGAGGGAGCAGCTTATGCAATGTTCAGGATGCCGGGAAGAGGTCAACCCGGGAGAGGTCTTTGAGTACCAGGGTGAGAAGCTTTGCGAGGATTGCTACCTGGACCGGGTAGCCCAGCCCAAGACCTGCGACCCCTGGGCCGTATACCATGCCAAGCAGACGGCGCACCAGGGAGGGCAGGAGCTTACCGAAGATCAGAGCCGCATCTACGAGCTTCTCAAAGAGAGCGAGCCGTTGAGCCGGGAGGATGTTTGCGCTCGGCTCGGGATGAGTCAAGACGAGTTCGCCAGGAACTTTGCCACGCTGCGGCATCTTGAGCTGGCTTCGGCTTGTCAGGTGAACGGCGAAAAGCGCTTTACTACCTTTGAGGCAGCCACCAAATAGAAAGCGCCCAACTGGACTCCTGTTGGGCGCCTTCTATTTGAGTTGCAGGGCTTTGGCTGCAAGCCGGAAAGCCCTTTCACTTCCTCAGCTGAACCTGCCGCGGCCGCGATCCTGGTGAAGCAACAGCCGGCTCTGCCCGAGAGCCTCAGGCCGCGAGCCCTGCCAGCTATCTTCTGCTATCTGTCCTCTGTCATCTGATCTCTGCTTTCCGCCGGGAGCATGCCCTTCAAGCGGACCAGGTGCCTCCGCTCCTCATCCACGCACTGCTGGACGATCTTCTTTTCGCTCTCCGGCACAAAGGACTTCATCTCTTTGAAGAACAGCAGGGAGTCGCGTTCGAAGTTCATGGCCAGCTTGAGGGCGTCGGCCTCGTTGGAAACCTGGTTCAGCAGAAACTCCCCCCAGCCGCAGGAAAAGAGCATGTGGGAGTTGATGAGGGCGTCGAAGTAGGCTTCGTACTCCTCCTGATCGCTATGGGCCGGGAGCTCCGCCGGCTCCAAACGGTCCAGAAGCTCCTGGAAGCGCTGCTGGTGCTTTGTTTCCTCCTGGGCCAGATCCTCGAAAAGCTCCTTTACCTCTCGGTTCTGCACCCGTCCTGCCAGGCAGCGGTAAAATTCCTCCCCCTTTTTTTCGGCTTCCACCGCGGCCTGAACAATCTCGTTGGCTCTGAAAATGCCTGCCATAGAATAGTCTTCTCCTAGTCAGCGGGACCGGAGGTCGCGCTGACTTATTGGATGTCCTTGCTGCTCAGCTGCTGCTCTCGTAGCCGAAATCCTCCATCAGCTGCTGGAACTCGTACTTGACCCGCTGATACATCTCGGCCTTGCGAATGGCGCAGGCGCACTGCTGGGCGATGGCGTTGGTGAAATCGATCTCTTCCTGGGAAAAGCTTCGGTCCCCGGAGGAAAAGATGGTCATCTCGCCGATGTTCTTGCCCCAGACATTGAGGGGCAGGCTCAAAATGCTGGATATCCCTTCGGCCAGGATCTCCTCCTTGTACTGAATCCGGGAATCGCTCCAGATATTGTCCACCAGCATGATCTTCTCCATGGAATCGCCCTCTTGAGAACGCTTGGAGTAGACCGGCCCGATCTTGAGGAACTCGTCGCTCAATCCGAACGAGGCGGCCAGCTTGAGCTTTTCGGTCTTGGAGTCCAGAAGCCGGATCTGCGTGCCGCGAATGCCCAGAACATTGGTGATCATCTTCACGGCGAACTCCAGGACCTTGTTGATGTTCAGAGTGGAGTTCACCGCTTCGGTGATTTCCTGAAAGCTCTTGAGGAAGAGGCGTTGCCGCTGCAAAAGACGATCCATGTCCTGCATGTTCAGATAGGCCTGCACGCCGCGGCTGCTGATGGCTTTGGCGTATTTGACGTCATCCCGGGTAAGATCCCCGGGTTTTTCGTCAAAGAGCCCCACATAGGCCACCCGTTCCTGGAGGACCTCAATGGGAAAGAGGAGATAGGCTCGAATATTGTGTTCCGTCAGGAGCTTGTAATCGGCGGGCGTTAAGGAAGTGCTCTCCTGCTCGAGATCCTGGACGAAGGTGGTGTCCTCAGGAATGCGTCCCAGGATGCTTTGCGGCGAGTTGCTCTGGGCTGAGTAGAGCAGGTCCTGGCTGAGGCCGAAGCTGGAGAGGATTTCCAGCTTGCTGCCCAGCGGAGTGCGTACCCGGGTGGTGGTGCCGAAGTCGAGCCTTTCCTGTTCTACCGGCGGGCCCTCTGGGGATCGGATCTTGATGAAGCATCCGATGATGCCCATGGTCTGGGTCATGCTTCTGGTGATGAGATTGAGTGCCTGCCGTTCGTCAGCTCCGTCGCATATAGCCCGGTTGGCCTCTGCAAAGGAGCTCAGATAATCGCGCCCGTTCATAGTTATCCTCCTTGATTCAGCGTAGGATACGGGCTATTACGTTATCCTCATCCTACATAAAAGAGGTATCTGTCTCCCTGCTGCTTGTCAAGACAGCGCGACCTAAAGCTCCGACGGGAGCTGCAAGAGCTCCGCATAGGAGTACACCGGGCCGTCCACGCAAACGTAGCTGGTGCCGATGTTGCAACGGCCGCAGAGGCCGATACCGCATTTCATCCGCCTCTCCAGGGTGGTGATGATCTGATCGTCCTCGAACTCAAGCTCTTTGAGCCCTTTGAGCACGAACTTGATCATGATCGGCGGTCCGCAGGTAACGGCAATGCGGTCGTGGGGGCTGGGCGCCTCTTCAGCGAGCACTGCAGGCACGAAGCCCACCCGGCCGTTCCATTCGGGATGCTCCTTGTCCACGGTGAGCAGGAGCTCCGCTCCCTTGCTCTCCCATTCCCTGAATTCGTACCTGTAGCACAGGTCATTCGGGGTCCGGGCGCCATAAATAACCGAGATCTGGCCGTAGTCGCTCTTGTTGTCCAGCAAGGTGAGCAGAAGGGTCCGCAATGGGGCCATCCCGATCCCGCCTCCGATGATGAGCACGTTCTTGCCCTTCATTGCCTCCAGGGGAAAGGCGTTGCCCAGTGGGGCCCGAACTCCGACCTGATCCCCGGTCTTGAGGGAATGGAGCTTGGAGGTCACCTCTCCGGCCCGCATGACGCTGAACTGCAGGAAGTCCTTGCGAGTGGGCGGGGAGTTGATCACAAAGGTGGACTCCCCGGCTCCGAAAACCGAGAGCTGAGCTACCTGTCCGGGACTAAAGTCGAGCTCGGCCATGCGTTGCTCATCATTGAGTACCACCCGGAAGGTCTTGATGGTCGGCGTTTCGTCGATGATTTCCGTGATCGTGCCGATATCAGGAAGATAGGGGTTCTTCATCTGCGGTCTCCTTGGCACGAAGAATGATTTCTCTGATATCTACATTGACCGGGCAGCTCTGGATGCAGCGGCCGCAGCCGCAGCAGGCGAATACGCCCTGGTGCAGCCTGGGGTAGTAGCTGAACTTATGATTGACCCGGTTGCGAAGCCGGTGCGCCTTTGTGGGGCGGGGGTTGTGGCCGCTGGTCTCCAGGGTGAACAGATAGGACATGCAGTTGTCCCAAGAGCGGATGCGCTTGCCCTGCAGCCCTAAAGCCTCGTCGGTGATATTGAAGCAGTAGCAGGTGGGGCAGAGATAGGTGCAGGCCCCGCAGCTGATGCATTTGGCGGAAACCTCCCGCCAGAAGTCGAGGTCTTCGAACAGGCGATGGAGCTTTTCCGGCACCTCCTGCAGATCTGGAGGCTGGTCCAGATTTTCGGAAATCGCCTCCTCCTGGCGCTTAGCTTCCTCTGTCTGCTCTTGTGTCGCCTGCTGCAGAGCCCCGGACTTCAGGAAAGAGGAGCCCCGTTCCGATGCCTGCTCCACAACATAGCCCTCGCTTATGGGGATCAATAGGAGATCGGATCCGGATCTGTCTGCGGGGTGGCCGCCGACCCAATGGCAGAAGCAGCCGTTTTCCGGTTCCTCGCAGGCCAAAGTGATGAGGACGGTCCGCTCTCTTTTTTCCCGGTAGTAGGGATCGGCGAGCTCTCCCTGCTCAAAGAGCGGATCGAAGACGCTGAATCCCTTTGCCCCGCAGGGTCGGCAGCCGAAGATTACCTGCTGCTTGGATTCTTCCGGTTCCTTGAGCTCCAGTCTGTAGCGGTCCGGACTTTCCGGATCCTTCTGGTAGCGGTAGGAGAGCAGGGTCTCGGTCTGGGGAAATAGGGCCCGCTTGGGCGGAGCAGTGGGCTTGCGCTCCAGGGCGCATCCTTTTTGCGGGTCGAATATCTCGAACCGGATGGCCCCGTCCTGCTCCGTGGGAACAAAGAGGATTGCCTCTTGCTGTATGTCGTGCAGCCAATCCTGGAGCCGATCCGGGGAGAGAAACTTTCTCTCGGTCATGGGATATCCTCTGCCTGTCTGGATAGTTGTATCATTTTCCGGAAGAAGAGAGCTCCTCGTCCGGCTTGAAGGTCATCAGCGGGATCACTGCCTCGGGATCCAATCCGGCCTGGTAATCGAAGAGCGAGGCAATCTCCTGGTTCATTTTCCGCCTCAGGCTCAGGATGGGAATCTCCATCGGGCAGGCCCGCTCGCACTCGCCGCATTCGGTGCACCGTCCGGCCAGGTGCATGGCGTGAATGAGCTGGTACATCCATTTTTGCCGCACACCGGTCTCCTGCGACATCCAGTGCGGATCCCTGGTGTCGGCAATGCAGTGATCCTTGCACACGCACATGGGGCAGGCGTTGCGGCAGGCATAGCAGCGAATGCAGCGATCCATGTGCCGCAGCCAGTAGGCGAATCGATCCTCCAGCTCCATATCCTCCAGGGTTTGCAGCTCAGGGTGGGAACCGCTGCCGCAAAGCTCCTTGTCCCGGGGCTCTCCCAGCAGATGATCGAAAAGTACCGGCTGGTGCGGATGGGGCCCGAAGCAGCGATTGAGCAGAACCTCTTCCAGAGGAAAGGAGGCCTCCTCCCGGCTGGTTTTGAGCTTCAGGGTATCGCCCTCCCAGGAGGCCTCCTTTATGGTGCCCGGAGAGCGAAGCGCCTTCTTGACAGCGGCGGTGTTCACGTTGCCCGGGCAGTAGACTCCGAAAAGCGTGAGATCTTCGCGTTTGGCAAAGCCCTCCTGAATGAGCTGCGCAACGGAGCGGCTGTCGCACCCCTTGAGCACGAGCCCCACTTTCTTGCCCTTGAGCCCGGGCAGGTAGCCGGCCAGATTGGCGGAACAAAGCGGGCTCCATAGCAGCTGGTCCACATCCTCTTCCCGGTACATGAAGCAGGGGGAGGTATGGAGCGGATCAAAGCCCTGCTTCCAGCCAATGACCATATCCAGCTTGCCGATTTCCTGCTTGATGCTCTCTTTGAGATCGTCCAAAAGGGTCACGATTTCTCCTCCTGATATTGCAGCGGCGAGATTTACACCGGCCCGGCCTTGAGCTCTTTGGGAGCAGGCCCCAGGGAGTGAATCTGCTCCGTGAACCTGGCTACCTCGCTCTGCCAGCGCTGGCCTTCGCTTGCCGAGACCCAGGTATACTCAAACCGCTTCGGGTCCAGGCCGAGCAAGGGGAGCAGCCGTTTGGCCACCTCGAGCCGTCTGCGGGCGTAGAAGTTGCCCTCGCTGTAATGGCAGTCCCGGGGGTGGCACCCCGATACGAGAACCCCGTCCGCGCCGGAGATCAGGGACCGGAACATGAACAGCGGGTCCATGCGCCCGGTGCAGGGAATGCGGATGATGCGCAGATCGGTGGGCTGCTTGAGCCGGCTTACCCCGGCTGTATCCGCACCGCCGTACGAGCACCAGTTGCACAAGAAGCCTATGATTCGTAGCTCTCTTCCATCGCCGCCTGGCATAGCGCATCAACCTCCGCGAGAACCTGGTTGTCGGTGAAGTGCTCCAGCTGAATGGCTTTTTGGGGGCAGGTGACCGAGCACAGGCCACAACCCTGACAGATGGTTTCGATGACCTCGGCTTTGGGATTGCCGGCCCGGTCCTCAATGGACTGTATAGCCCCGAAGGGACAGGTCTGAACGCATTTGCCGCAGCCGATGCAGCGGCTGCTGTTCACCTGGGCAACCTGGGGATCGGATTCCAGCTGATCCCTGGAGAACAGGGCCAGGATCTTGGCGGCGGCAGCCGATCCCTGCCCGACCGAGGCGGGGATGTCCTTGGCTCCCTGGCAGGCCCCGGCCAGATAGATCCCGGCGGTGTTCGTCTCCACCGGTTTGAGCTTGGGATGGCTTTCCATGTAGAAGCCGTAGGCGTCGTAGGAGATGCGCAGCTTTTCTGCCAGAGACTGCGCCCCTTCCGAACACTCTGCGCCCACGGCCAAAACCACCAGATCGGCCTCCACTTCCACCTGGGTGCCGAGCAAGGTGTCCACGCCGCGCACCACGAGCTTGTCGCCAAAGGGGTAGATCTGGGACACCCGTCCCCGCAGGTATCGGGCCCCGTACTCCTCCATGGCCCGCCGGGTGAACTCTTCGTAGTTCTTGCCCGGAGCCCGGATGTCCATATAGAAGATGTAGGACTGGGAGTCCGGCAGGTGCTCTTTGGTGAGTATGGCCTGTTTGGCCGTGTACATGCAACAGAACCCGGAGCAGTAAGGTCGATCCACCGAGCGGTCGCGGGAGCCGACGCACTTGATGAACACCACGTGCTTGGGCTCCTTGCCGTCGGAAGGCCGCTTCACATGGCCTCCGGTGGGGCCGGATGCGTTGAGCAGCCGTTCATACTGCATGGAGGTGATGACGTCCTTGTAGCGGCCGCCCCCGTACTCGCCGTATTTGGAGTGATCGAAGAGATCGTATCCGGTGGCCACGATGACCGCTCCCACTTCCTCGGTGACGAGCTCGTCTTCCATCTCGTAATCGATGGCTTCCGCCGGGCAGACTTTGGCGCACACCCCGCACTTGCCCCGGGTGAACTGGCGGCAGTGCTTGGGATCGATGGCGGCCCTCTTGGGAATGGCCTGGGGAAAGGGGATATTGATGGCCGTGGTCGGGAACAGGCCCTCATTGAAGGCGTCGTAAGCCTTTTTGCTGGGACATTTCTCCATGCATTGGCCGCATCCGGTGCATTTGCTCCAGTCCACATAGGTCGCCTTGCGGCGCACGCTCACGGAGAAATTGCCCACATAGCCCTGCAGGGATTCTATCTCCGAGTAGGCGTAGAGGGTGATGTTCGGGTGCATGGAGACATCCACCATCTTGGGGCCCAGAATGCAGGAGGAGCAGTCCACGGTGGGGAAGGTCTTGTCCAGCTTGGCCATCTTGCCGCCGATGGTCTGCGTCTTCTCCACCAGGACGACATCAAGGCCTCCCTCGGCGCAATCCAGAGCGGCCTGGATCCCGGCCACGCCGCCGCCGACAACCATAACCCTCTTGTTGATATCGAAGTGCTTGGGCTGAAGCGGTCGATTGCGCCGCAGCTTCTCTACGGCCTTGCGCACAAGCTCCGTAGCCTTGGCGGTATTGGCTTCCTTGTCCTGACCGACCCAGGAGACGTGCTCCCTGATATTGGCCATTTCAAACATGTAGCGGTTGAGGCCGGCCCGCTCCAGGGTTCGTCGGAAGGTGGGCTCGTGCATGCGCGGAGTGCAGGCGGCGACCACCACCCCATCCAGATCGTAATTCTTGATGGCCTCTACAATGGCTTCCTGGCCGGGCTCGGAGCAGGTATATTGGAGATCTTCGGCGTGGGTGACCTCCGGGAACTTCTTCGCTTCCTCGGCCACATCCGCAACGTCCACAGTGCTGGCGATATTGCTGCCGCAATGGCAGACAAAAACTCCTAATCGCATGATATGACACCTTGCTTATTTTTCATTCAAGCCGCGCTTGAGGAAGCACTTGCTTCTGTTTCTTGTTCCTCGGCTTTTCGCCGGGCTTGCTCCACCTTCTCCAAAGCCGGTCCCGGGCTGACCACCAGCTTGTCCAGGCGGACATCCTTCCTGCTCAGCCCCAGGGCCAGTCCCAGGAGCTGGGTGAAGTAGAAGACCGGCATATTGAAGTTTTCTCCCCAGGCGGCATTGATCTGGGATTGGCGCAGATCGAGGTTCATCTGGCACAGGGGGCAGGCGGTGACAATGGCATCCGCCCCGGCATCCCTGGCTAGCAGGAGATGCTTCCCGGAGAGGTTGACCACGATGTCTTTTCTGGCCACCCCGAAGGACCCGCCGCAGCATTCCACCTTGAACGGGAAATCGGCAACATCCAGGCCCAAGGCTTCCAGGACCTCATCCATGGCTACCGGGTTTTCAGGGTCGTCGAAGTTCATTACCTCGGGCGGACGGTTCATGATGCATCCGTAGTAGGGGACGACCTTGAGGCCCGGAAGACTTTGGACAACCTGCTGGCGGATTTCCTCGATCCCGTAATCCTCTACCAGAATCTGGAGCAGGGATTTCACCTGAACCCTGTTTTCGCAGGGGCGGTCCAGGAGCTCGTTGACCTTGGCCTTGAAGCTCGGATCCTGCATCCTGTGGCCGGCCACCTTGAGGTTGGTCAGGCAGCTGGGGCAAGGCGTAACAATGGTCTCCAGCCCCATCTGTTCGGTCAAGGCGAGATTGCGGGCGGACAAGGCGGAGGAGAAGACGTGATCCACGGTGTGAGCCGGAGTGGAGCCGCAACAGCTCCAGTCGTCGATGTCCTTCAGGGTAATGCCCAGCGCTTTGCACACCGCCCGGGTAGAAACCTCGTACTCCATGGAGGTGCTCAAGCCGGAGCATCCCGGATAGTAGGCGTAGGTAAGCTCAGCATTCATGACCCTTTTTCTCCAGTGAAGCGGTTGATGATCTTGGCCACCTCATCCTTGCCCTTGATGTCATGGGCCCGAAAACCGATTTTGCCTTTGCCGAGAACCTTGGGCCCGAGATCGGCATCGGTCCACAGCCTTCCCGACCGGGTGACATAGGACAAAAGCGTTCCCAGCTCAAAGACTCTCCCGTGCCTTTTTACCGAGCCGAGAAAGGCGTCCTGGAACTGCTTGACCTGCTTTTCCGTGATATAGCCGCTGCGGCGGGCCATGTGGCGGAGCACGTCCATGATCCGGGCCACATCGATGTTGTTCGGACAGCGGGTGGTGCAGGACTCGCAGGTGGCGCAAAGCCACAGCGAACGCGATGTAAGGATGGTTTCCTTCTGGCCGGCCTGCAGGAGCCGCATGATCTGGTGCACCGGAATGTCATAGACAAAGGTGTACGGACAGCCGGCTGTGCAGTTGCCGCATTGATAGCACCAAGCCGGATCCTGCTCGCTCTCTTGCTTTACCTGCTCCACAAAGCCCTGATCCGTGGTTTGGGTCAGGTTGATGATTTCCATGTTATCCCTCGTAGCAAAATACGGGTTGCCTGCGATGCCACATCTTCAAGAAATGGGTTTGCTTCCCTTGTTGGATACCCAACGCGGTGCGTGTTATCGATTTTAAGTATAGGCTACAGTTGTTCATAATCGCAGCGCTGTCAAGCCGAGAGCCTCTGGTCGCGATATGAAGGCCTTGGATATCCCTACCAAATAGCTGGGATATACTCCCAAAAAAGAGGCGACCTATCAAGCCGCCTTTCATGTGCTAAAAGTCAGCTTTGCCTCCGGCAAATCTGACTTAATGAAGATTTTGTTGAAGAAAAAAAACAAGATTCATATTTTTCAATACTTGTCAGTAACGATTACTATAAGCATCCAGCTCCGGGCTGGCAATACCGGGGTTAAGTGGAAGGGCCGGGCTCATACGAGGGGTCCTCAGGAAACAAAGGAGCTTGGCAGCTCTCGCACAGGCATTTGAAATATTGCCTTGTGCTCTTCTCCCTCCTTGAGCTGCTTGACTGAGGCGATGGCGAATCCGTTGCTGAAAAAACGGATCTGGATGGAGTACTCCCTGTCCCGCCAGTAAGCGACCACTGTGTTGTCCGAGGCCACGGCAAGGTCCGGGGAGTATGTGTTTTCCGAGCTCCACCAGTACTCCACGAACCACTTGATGGAGTCCAGGGAAACGTCTTCAGCCAGGCCGACCGCTTTGGGAGGCGTGATGATATGCTCCAGCTTTCTGGAGAGCTCAGAGGAGATGGTTTTCCGGACGAACAGCACCACCTCCTCATAGCTTGACAAGAGCCAGAGCTGCTCCCGAAAATCTGCTATGCGGCGGAGATCGCTTTCCGCTTTCTCGATAAAGGCAGGGTCATCCTTGATGCCCAAGCCTTTGAGCTGTTGGTGTATTCTCTCGACCATGACTGAAGGCCTTAGGAAAAGGGGCTCTGAACCTTCCTTCCTGGCTTGGTCCCAAGCGCCCTGCGCCAGGGATTAAGCTGTGAACCCAGATCAAGTTGTGCCGAACTGCCTTAGCAGAGGCTATGGGCCTTGCTTAAGCAATGTTCAAGCATAGCGCAAGCGGAGAAGACTGAAAACAGCAGCCAAGCATTGTCTCCAGGAACGAAAAAAAGGCACTCTTGAAAAAGGATAACAGGAGTGCCCATTTGAATTCAATTCTCCTGTCAGCGCAGCCTTAGGCTGCGCTGACAGCCGGCTATAAAATGGCCTGAATGGGAAGGGGAAGCCTCTTTCTGCTGGAGAATACCTCGCAGGCCAAGCAGTTCTCCCGGGTGGGAGGCTGGCTGCATCCGTGACACTTCCGGGCCAAGTCGATGGCTTCCTCGATCTCCGATTTCAGCTTCTGGTAGTCCCTTATCTTCTGCTCCAGGAGCTCCTTTTCTTGATGCAGATGCTCCACCACCTGGGTCGAGGCTTGATCTCCGGTGGTGCCCTGGGCCCTGGCCTGGTAGATCTTCTCGATGTGCTGAAGAGCCAGGCCGGCGGTTTTGAGCTTCTGAATATAAAAGACGGTATCCGCGGCATCCGGAGTGAACAGGTAAAAGCCTCCCGGGCTTCTGTCCGCCGCCTGAATAAAGCCCTTTTCCAGGTAATAGCGAACCGTGCGAGCAGTAACGCCGGCCCTGGTAGCCACCTCGCCGATTTGCAGGAGCTGCTTGCCATGTGTTGTTGACATATACCCATGAAAGTATACAATTACGTTATTGTCAAGATGTATTCGATCCCCAGCCGGTGCGGCAAAAGAATACCCTATGTTTCACCTTTTTGGTGCTCGAGGTGTTCTCTAAAGCTTGATAGGATATCTTGGCTATCCAGTTTAAAAAAATCATCCTCCGACAAAGTAAAAAGCAGCCTACAGGAGGTTCGTCATGGAAACCTACTATAACCCGCAAGATCTCCCAAAATTTGCAGACATCGGTGAACAGGCCCCTGAATTGGCCGAGAAGTTCTTCGACTACTACAATGCTGTGTTCAGCGCCGGATCGCTTACGGAGCGGGAAAAGTCCTTGATTGCCCTGGCTGTGGCCCATGCAGTGCAGTGTCCTTACTGCATAGACGCCTTTACCCAATCCTGTCTGGAAAAAGGCTCCAATCAGGAGGAAATGACCGAGGCGCTGCACGTGGTGACTGCCATAAGGGGCGGGGCATCCCTGGTGCACGGGGTGCAGATGCGCAACATTGCAGACAAGCTTTCCATGTAAAAAGGAGGCAGGGCATGAATACCGAGGATGCTTTGCAGGAGAGCGCAGCTGTCCAGGGCACTCTGCCACCGTTTTACCAAACCCTGGCCAAGCATGGCCTGAGCCTGGAGCGGGGGCAGACCACTACGCTGCAAATCAATGTGGGTCTGCTTTGCAACCAGCGCTGCCGGCATTGCCATTTGAGCGCCGGGCCCGAGCGCCCGGAGAACATGGACGCAGAAACAGCGGACCAAGTCATTGCCTATGCCCGGAGGAGCTCTTTTCAAAGCATCGACATCACCGGAGGAGCCCCGGAGCTCAATCCCAACATCGCGAAGCTCATTGAGGGCCTGTCCGAGCAAACGCCGCGGCTCATGATCCGCTCCAACTTGAGCGCCCTGAATGACGGTGGGCACGATCCTCTTCTGGACCTCTTACAGGAGAAAAAAGTGGTGATCGTGGCTTCCCTGCCTTCCCTGAACAAGACCCAGGCGGAATCCCAGAGGGGCAGCGGAACCTTTGAAAAGAGCATCCACGCCCTGCAGAGGCTGAACAAGCTGGGCTATGGACAGGCAGAAACCGGGCTGGAGCTGGATCTGGTCAACAACCCTGCAGGGGCCTTCCTGCCGGAGCCCCAGGAGCAGATGGCCAGAAGATTTCACAGCGAGCTCCAGCAAAAATGGGGCATCGTTTTCAACAACATCCTCTCCTTTGCCAACGTGCCTTTGGGCAGGTACCGGGACTGGCTCATCCACAAGGGCAATCTGGAATCCTATATGAGCCGTCTGGTATGCGGCTTCAACCCGGAGGCTTTGTCCGGAGTAATGTGCAGGACCCAGGTATCGGTTGGCTGGGACGGCTGTCTTTATGACTGCGATTTCAACCTGTCCAGGGGGCTGTTCATGGGCAACCAGCGAGTTCATGTCTCCCAGATGTCCGGCCCCCCGCCTGCAGGCAGTCCCATTGCGGTTGCTGATCATTGCTACACCTGCACTGCAGGCGCGGGTTTCACCTGAGCCGGCGCCATCAAGGCCTGAGTTCAGGCACACAAGGATCGCGGATCACAAAAAGGAGCAACCATGGCCAGCTATGACTACGATATCGCCGTGATCGGAGCCGGGGCCGCCGGGTTGACCGTGACCGCCGGAGCCGCCCAGGCCGGGGCCAAAACATTGCTAATTGAAAAGGAGCCGGTTCTGGGCGGGGATTGCCTGCATTACGGCTGCGTGCCCAGCAAGGCCCTGATCAAGACAGCCCGTGTCTATCAGCAGATGAAAAATGCAGCCAGCTATGGACTGCCTGAGGTGGCTGTGCCCGGGGTGGACTTTCGGCGGGTCCGGGAACGCATCCAGCGGGTGATTGCCGATATCCAGCCCCATGACTCTCCGGAGCGCTTTTGCGAGCTGGGAGCGGAGGTGGAGTTCGGCCGGGCCGAGCTCCTGGACCAGCATCAGGCGCGCATCCAGAGCAGCTCCGGCCAGACCAGAAAGGTTTCAGCCAAGGCCTGGGTTTTGGCTACCGGATCCACTGCGGCCGTACCCCGGCTGCCGGGGCTGCAGCAAACCACCTACCTGACCAACCGGGAAATCTTTTCCCTGGAGCAGCTGCCCTCCTCCCTGGTGATCCTCGGAGGCGGCCCCATTGCCGTGGAAATGGCCCAGGCCTTTGCCAGGCTGGGCTCCCGGGTGCAGGTCATCCAGCGCAGCAAGCAGATTCTCTCCCGAGAGGACCCCGATATGGCCGAGCTGGTCCAGTCTCTCCTGGAAAAGGAGGGGGTCGTTTTTCACCTGGGCACGGAGCTCATGCGCGTCCGGGATCTGGGCCAGAAGCGGGAAGTGGTCTTCAAGGACAGCGAGGGCCGGGAGACTTCGGTTCAAGGCGACGCCCTGCTGGTGGCCCTGGGGCGCAGCGTCAGCGTAGACGGCCTGGGCCTGGAAAATGCCGGAGTCCACTATGACCCCAAGGGCATCCACGTGGACAGCCGCTTGCGCACCAGCCAGAAGCATATCTATGCCTGTGGAGATGCCACAGGGGCTTACCAGTTTACCCATGCCGCAGGATACGAAGGCGGAGTAGTGGTCACCAATGCCGTGTTTCACCTGCCCCGCAAAGCGGACTATACCTGGATGCCGGCCTGTACCTACACGGATCCGGAGTTTGCCGGCCTGGGGCTCAATGAGACCCGGGCCGGGAAGCAGGGCCTGGAATACACGGTCTGGAGCGAGGCTTTTGCCGATAACGACCGCAGCCTGGCGGAGGAGGAGCGCGAAGGCAGGATCAAGCTCTTGCTGGACAAGAAAAACAGGCCCCTGGGAGTGCAGATCGTTGGCCCCAGGGCCGGAGAGCTGCTCTCGGAATGGGTGGCAACTCTCAACGCCAATATCAAGCTGTCCAGCATGATCTCCGCCGTGCATCCCTATCCCACGCTGGCGGAGATCAACAAGAAAGTGGCTGGCAAGCATCTCAGTGAACGGATTTTCTCGGACCGGGTGAAAAAGACATTGCGCTTCTTTTTCGGATTCAAGGGCCGGGCCTGCGGTGCAGTATCCGAGGAAGACCAGTGACCTGTCAAATATAAATCCTTGCATATCAGGAAAGGTCCTTCTCCGGCTCCCCTCCTTGCCGCCTGTCTTCCAGGCGGGAGGGAGGGGTCAGGGGAGGGTTCTTTATTGCGACATTTGAGATATGCCAAAACACGAGCCCAAAAAAGCGAAGCTTCCGCTTTTTCCATCGTTCCCGGGCAGTCGGGAGCTCCGGCTTGGCGGGGCAGAGGAGAAAGGAGCAAAGAGTATATGAGCCTCGCGATTCACCTGCCCAACTATAAAAAACTGGCTATCGTCGGGGCTATTGTCCTGCTGATCATCCTTTTTTTCGCCTTTGGTCTGCAAAAGTACTTTACCCTGAGCTACCTGCAGCAATCCAGGGAAACCTTCCAGGCCCTGTATGCCGAACATACCTTTCTGGTGCTGTTGAGCTTTTTTATCATCTACATTGTCGTGGTTGCGGTCAATCTGCCCGGTGCTGCGGTCATGACCCTGGCCGCAGGCGCTCTGTTCGGATTTTGGGTCGGCCTGGTGCTGGTCTCTTTTGCCAGCAGCATCGGGGCCACCCTGGCCTGCATGGTGGCCAGATACCTCCTGCGGGACTGGACCCAGGCCAAGCTCGGCTCCTGGTACGATAAAGTAAACGCCGGCATAGAGAAGGAAGGGGCCTTTTATCTGTTCACCATGCGGCTCATTCCGGCCATCCCTTTCTTTGTCATCAACCTGGGCATGGCCCTGACCCGGATGCGGTTGATCACTTTTTACTGGGTTTCCCAGGTGGGGATGCTGGCCGGCACTGCGGTATACGTCAACGCGGGCAGAGAGCTGGGCCAGATCAGCAAGATGTCCGACATCCTGTCCCCGAGCCTGATCATCTCCTTTGTCCTGCTGGGCATTTTCCCCCTGGCGGTGAAAAAAGTCGTCAACCTTGTCCGCGCCAAGACAGGCCATGGCAAGATCGTGCCGGAAAAAGAAATCCCCGGCGATGAAAAAAACGCTTGAAATAATAAAACCTGCAAGGAGGTATTCATGGCTAGAGCAGAAGGCGTCCTGCTGGACACAGGAGACAGCTTCCCGAGCTTGACCTTTGAGACCGTGGACCACGGTCAGGTCCACATTGATGAGAGCTTTTCCCGGGGATACGGGGTGGTCCTCATCTACCGGGGGCACTGGTGACCGTTCTGCAATCAGCAGTTGGCTGATTTCCAGCAGAGCATTGAGGACTTCAAGGCCGAGAACATGGGCCTGCTGGCCGGCTCAGTGGATGCCCGGCCCAAGGCGCAAAAGACCGTCAGCGAACAGGGCCTCTCCTTCCCGGTGGCCTATGGCCTGGACTTGGAGGCCATAGCCCGCACCCTGGGTGGCTTTTTTCATCAGGAGAAGCGGTTTCTCCAGCCTGCTGGCTTTGTTGTTCGCCCCGACGGCAATATTGAGGTGGCCAGCTACAGCTCAGGCCCCATCGGAAGGCTCAAGGCGGCCAATGTCCTGGCCCTGGTCAGGTATTACAAGAAAAACAGGGACTGAGTCTACCATTCCCGGGGAGTGAGCATCCAAGACGGCGAGCTGGTGGTCTCCTCCATCTACGAGTGGTTCCAGGAGGACTTCGGGGGAAGTGATGCCGGGCTCATCGAGCACCTCAGGCAGTACGCCGAGCCGGAGCTGAAGAAAAAGCTGCAGGGTTTTGACAGCATCGGCGACCACCGGTATGACTGGACTCTGAACGATCTCTCAGAGGAAAAGTCCAAACAGCTGTGCTCCCTGCTCAGCCACCAGCTGACCGAACCGGAGACCAGGACGGTAGTTTTTTTGCTGCAGCTGCAAGCATCGATGCAGGATATGCAGCATCTCATCCCGGGGCTGAATTCCGGGGAGCTCGTCAGCCAAGCGCGGATGCCGGCCCAATTTGCCCCCTACCTGTACCCTGTAGCCCTGGCTTGAAGAATACAGGGCCTGTTCCGGGCAGCTCCGGATGCATACCCCGCAGGACAGGCAGAGCTGGGGATCAATTCTGGCCAGGCCGTTGCGGGTATATATTGCCCCTTCCCGGCAGGACTGGGCGCACTCACCGCAGCCGGTGCATGCCTCCTCGATCACTTTTGGATGCTTGGCCTGCAGGAGCCCGAAATCAGCGATCTGAGGCCTGGAACACCCGTTGGGACATCCGGAGACGCTGACGGAGAACTGGTCCAAGGGCTTGATGTCTCGGGTCAGGCTGCCGGCCAGAAGCTCCGGCCAGCCGGAGTGCTCAAGGACCGATTCAAGGTCCTGCTTCAGGTATGGTTCAGCTGCTAGGAGATTGGGGCACTCTCCACTTTCTATTCCCCAGCAGAGCTTGATGCGATATGCTTTTCTGGTCATAGGCATGCATCCTTGTTCAGCTATGAACATATACCAACCGAGGCGCTGACTGCAGGTGTGGCAGAATTGCTTCCGGAGACCGACTCAAGATGCATCGACACGCACCTATGCTCCATGCGCTCTGCGCCCTCACCTTAAACCATGATCTCCAAAGATGATTTGATACAGATCAAAAACAGCGAGCCGAGCGCATGGTATACAGCTCTTTCTGGAGCCAGCCAGCCCCGGGTTAGCCTTCCGGAAGTCATTTGGCCCTGCATCGGATCCTTTCTGGGCATCGTCGCCGTGGCTCTCATTCATTTCTCATTTTATTACGCATTTTACTTTCATTAAATCAAGGGTTTGTAGAGCCGATGCGAAATATGCTGCCAAGCTTACAGCTTACTGAAAACATCCTGGAAAAAGCCAAGTCCTTGGGCGCAACCCTGGCAGGGGTTGCCGAGGTCGAGGCATTGAAAGCGTCGCCCTCACACCTCCTCTACCCGAAAGTCGGCATGGATCTCGATGTGCATTGGCAAGACGCACAAGGCGGCATTGGATCGTACAGGATGGATTGGCCGACCGATGCAGTATCTGTCGTGGTTATTGGCGTTGCGCACAGCGCCGATGCCCCTGAGCTCGACTGGTGGGACGGCAAAGGGACGCCCGGCAATCGAATCCTTATGCGCATCAACAAGGAGCTCTCCGAGTGGATCGAAGACACATGCGGCTGCACAACCTATAAGCTGCCTTACTTGATTGAAAAAGGTGGCATATTCTTAAAGGATGCAGCCGTGATGGCTGGTTTGGGTTGCATCGGCAGGAACAACTTGGTGATTACTCCTGAGTACGGCCCTCGAGTCCGTTTCAGAGCGCTGTTGCTCAACAGGGAAGCAGTAGCCACCGGCCAGCTGTCATTCCACCCCTGCGACGACTGCAAGCAACCCTGCCGCATGGCCTGCCCCGTAAGCGCTTTTGAAAACACGGTCTACTCGGTCGATGAGCTGGGTCAATCCATATTGCCGGGCACCGATGGCGCCTATGACCGGGTGACCTGCAACATGAAGATGGGACAGGATATCGATGACGCAGTTGCGGCCATGCGGACAAACGATGAACAGGGCCAGGAAATTCGCCAGTCGATCGATGCGTTCGAAGAAGGTATCAAGGGAGCCCGGCAGGGCGAGCATACACCTCCGTATTGCGTCAAGTATTGCCGGGAATGTGAGTTGAGCTGTCCGGTGGGAAAATAGATCACAAGTCAGATTTGCCTCCGGCAAATCTGACTTGTGGGGTTAATTTAAAAGAATTCAATCCCTTGATTTTAATGAGAATATACTGAAAG
>CAZQPF010000018.1:0-43635 GCA_964595165.1 uncultured Desulfohalobiaceae bacterium | reverse complement strand
GAATTCTTTTAAATTAACCCCATAAGTCAGATTTGCCGGAGGCAAAGCTGACTTGGAGCAGCTCGCCGCAGGCCTTTGCGGCAGCCTCAAAGTCCACCCCGCCGCAAAGCTCCAAGCAGGGACAGGAGTGAAGCAGGCGCAGATAGGCGCTGTCCGAGAAATCGCAGTCCACAGCCTCCTGCTCCCGAAAGAACACCCCGGGCCTTTTCTTGATCACGGCCAGAAGATCCGGGCGGCTTGCCAGGTCCACCTGTCGAATCCGGCAGGCCCCGCCTCCGAGACGCCAGTTGAGGAGCACCGCTCCGTACAGCTCAGAGTGCAGGGTGATCCTTCCAGGGCCGAAATGATGCTCCGGATAGACGTCGAACTTGCGCTCCAGCGACCACAGCTCCGAGGAATCCATTCGGGCATAGCGGCTCAGCTCCTCCCTGCTCATCAGGGCGCGCAGCTGCGGCGCATGGAGAATGGTTCCCGGATTGACCCGGGGCCACTTGGCTACGCCGAACATGAGCGGGCGAGATGGTGCCTCGAGGAGCACCAACCGGTCATTGCTCACATAGCTGGCCCCGCGATCGAGAAGCTGCAGGGCGAGCGTGGATTTTCCGGATCCGGAAGCCCCGGCCAGGACCAGGCCGCGTTGCTGCAGCTCCACGCCTGCAGCGTGAGCCAGCAGACCGCCTTGCCGCAGCTTGCTGGCGATGAATAGATGATTGATGAAGTTGACCACCTGGTTCACATTATCCAGGCAGGGCCCGACGACAAAATGATCCTTTCCATTGAAAGCAAGCACCAATCCAGTTTGCCGCTTGCGAACCAAGCGGCCGTCCGGAAGGTCGCAGTACTCCTCTTTGACTTTCCTCTTGCCGGGGCCGGGGGGCTGGGCCTGCAAAGGACCCGGAATCTCGGGCACCTTCCCTTCATGGACCGAAACAGTGGCCCCCGGCTGGCCTGCCGTCGCGACAAACGGAGAGAAGTACTCGGTCAGGCGATCAAGGAGCTCCCGCCGGTTGACCTGCACTTCGATGCAGCAGTCGTCAAACTGCAGCAGCAGGCTGGCCACCCTTGGATAGGTGGATCTCAGCCAGCCGCCCCAGGACTTGAGGGTCGAAGCTGCTCTCCTATCCATGCTGCAGCTTGTTGAGGACATAATCCGCATAGAGTCCGGCGGCGTCTATGTTCCAGGCCTGGAGCACACCTCGGAAGCCTCCGAAAGCAGAGACCTCGAAAACCATAGGCCCGGATGCGGTCTCCGCCACATCCACACTGGTGAAGTCCAGTCCGAAAAGGGCTTGGGCCCGGGTTGCAACCTCGATGCTTTCCGGTTGCGGGGTGTATCTGGCGTAGCGCCCGCCGTTGGCGGTGGTGGTATTCCAGGAGTCCTGGTTGCATCTGGCGTAGGTGGCCAGATACTCGCCGCCGAGGTAGGTAATGCCCAAATCGCGACCCTCGAGGTTGATTCGCTTCTGAATGTACATGATGCGGTTCTCGGTATAGTAGTCGGCAATCATCTCCTCTGCTTGGGGCCCGGATTGAATGAGACACATCCCCCTTGCCTTGGAGGTGTACAAGGGCTTGAATACGGCCTCGCCGTACTTTTCCACTGTTTCACGGGCCACGGCTACATCCTCGGTAACGGTGGTCGGCGGCATGGGGATGCCGGCTCGACGCAGGGCCAGGGTGCAGCTCAAGCGGTTGAGGACGCGCATAATATGGCTCGGTTCGGAGAAGATGCGCACCCCCTGTGCCCCGAGATAGCTCAAAAGCTCCAGCCGATCCAGCAAATCCGGAGAGTACTTGGCCCCCACCTTCTTGACCACCAGGCCGTCCAGGGATCCCAAATCCAGATCGCCGAACCATACCCTGCCTTGATGCAGATCGAAGCTGGTGCGGTCCATATCCACCAGCAGCTGGAAACCCGTCCTTTCGAACAGGGCCTGGGACAGCCTCTCGGAGGACCAGCCGCCCCGGGTTCCGATGACTCCAATCTTAAGCATAGAGACTTCCAGGGGTTATAGAGAATCCCCTCCGTAGCGCCGCATGGCTTGACCTAAGGGTAGACAAGCACCTCCAGGGGAAAACGGAAAGACTGCCACGGCTTGCCGGCATGGCTGGCCATCTTGTCCATAAGGAAATGGGCCCGGAGAAACATTTCCTTGGCAAAGCCGATGTTCAGCTCAAACCGGGTGGAGGTATATAGCGAGCGGGCCACGGCCAGGCCCAGCCGGGCCCAGAAGGTCTCATCGCCGCTCTTCTCGGCGAAGTCCCTGGCAAAGGAAAGCATATCCAGGGTGAGGCTGGAAAGCCGTTTTCTGTACCGAGGCTCGAAGACCGGCATGCGAAAGTTGGAAATCAGGAAAACCGAGATGTCCTGTACATAGTCGAAGTATTTGGAACGATGCACATCGATGAAGTAAATCTTCTGGTTGCTGTGATCGTAGACGATGTTGTTCACGTTCATATCGCCATGGATGAATACGGAGAACGGAGCCGGAAGCTCGGCTTCTATATCGGCCAGGCGGTCTAGAAGATCGGTAGTGGAGTCCAGTCTGCTGCGGCCGATGCATTGCTCCCGGCGCTCCAAGCCCGGATGGACCTCTTTGATGGCCGGCAACCGCTTCCTGATCTGGCCTATGTAATCCGTGTGCACCGGGAGGCTCTCTTGAGTGGTCCTCCAGATCTCGGTCAAGCTTTCCTGCAAAATGAACTTGGCGTTTTCCAGGGTCTCCCGGTCCACGCTGAGCAGGGCCTCGTCCAGGGTACAGCCGGGAAGAAGCTCCAGCAAAAGGGAGGCTCTGTTCTCGGCCCTCTCCTCATGATAGCTGAAGGCCCGAGGGACCAGGCCCGGAAAGATCTGCCGCCAACGCTCCAGGTTGTCCCTTTCGGCCCGGATTTTCTTGAGGTTCCCCTCCTTGAAGACGCTGTTCTGGGCCTTCTTCCTGTTCTCCTCCCGATTCTCCAATCGCCCTATGCGGCAGCCGGAACGCGTGCCCCAGAAAAACTGCAGATCCACATTGGAGAAGGACCCCTCGAAGCCGGACTTGCTGAGAGTCTCCTGCAGGGCCTGAAACTGATTGATCTTGATCTTCTCCCCGATGATGGCAAACAGGATGGCCTCCCCGATATTGAGCAGCGAGTCGCCTATCCGCTCCAGATAGCGGACGATGAACAGGATGGTAATATGGTCTCCCGGCGAATGGGAGACGGTTTTCAGCTCCTCCATGATGCGGTCGAAATGGGCCTTGTACAGCTGATCCAAGCGGTTTTCCGTGCGGCAGATGGCCAATGTCTTGGACAGGTCTTTGCTTTCCAGGGCGCTGACCACCTCGCCCAGCCCGGTGAATACCTCCTGGAACATCTCCTCGTAGTCATAGGAGTAGAGATACTTATAATCCGAGAGGTAATCCAGCTGCTTGACGATGTTTACGGAAAAGTCCGCGATGCGCTCGAGATTGACCGCGATGATGTGCATGGCCCGCAGGGTATTGAGCTGTTCGCGGGAAAGGCTGGAGGAGGAGAAGGTCCTGAGGAAGCATTTGTTTTCAATGGAGTTGCGCAGGTTGTCGATGTGGTCGTCCCGGCGCACAATGGCTTCGAAAAGATCCGGCTCCGGTGAGTTGAGGTAATCCTGGGTCTTTTTGACCTGGTTTTTTACCGCGATGACCAGGAACTGAAAGTTTTCCCGAAGCCCCTCAAAATCTATCATGAATCCCTTCTTTTGCCCTTCGGCCGATCCGCCGCATTGGAACAAGCCAGCCCTGTGCGCAGCTGGCCCGGCCCGGCCACAGGAGAAGCTCAGGAAGCGATGCGTATCCGGGCATCATCAGCCTCTTCCCTGCTGGGCTTATCTTCCCATTGAATCTTGATCTGCAGCTTGCTGCTCTCCCCCTTGCGGCGAGCCTTGAGGGTCAGCTTGAGCAATCCTTCCGGCTGGAGCTCGATCTCGTCCTCCCGGGAGGAAAGGACGATCCTGCCCTGGTCCAGACCATCCAGAACGGCCTCAAGGTACTGCTTGATGGTTTCCTTGTCCTGAAGGGACTCGTGGCTGAATTTAGCGTCGCTGCTCATGGCTTGCTGTTCCTTCAATCTTTTTGGCAGGCCCGGCTAGCCGTCCAGACGGGCCAGATACTCGTCGATTACCCGCCTCCGGCCCATTCCAGCCTTGATCAAGGCCTTCTGGATGTCCGGATCCGCCCAGGCCGGCTGCAGGCCTATCTCCCGCTGCGCTTTGTCCGCTTCCTGCTCCGGGATGCTTTTTGCCTTCTCGGCCATATGGGTGTCGTCCCCCATGAAAACAAGCAGGGTTCGCTGCGAGTCCTCCAAAGCGCGATTCTTTCGCTGCACAGCGGAAATGAGGAACTCGGTGTATCGCTGTGACTGAGGATTCCAGACCTCATAGCCGTCGACATCATAATCAGCGAGCAGGATGGGCCAGAACTGCTCCGGATGGGGCACAACAATGCCTGCACAGTGCTTTCTGGCCTCTTCGATGACCTCCGAGGTTCGGTAGAAGAAAGAGAGGGAAAAGTTGGCCTTAACCAGGGACTTGACCGCCCGGAGAAAGGTTTGGGCTCGATCTATGAGCTGATTCCCGTACTCGCTGCGCAGTTCGTCGAAAAAGTTGCGCAGCATCTTGTTCTTGATCATCTCCTGGGACAGGGAGTCCAGATGGTCATCCAGGAGCTTCTGGATCTTTTTGACATACAGCTGCACGAAACGGACGAGGTCCTCATCCGCCCCGGTTTCCCGCGCGGCCCACTCCAGCCTCTCCTCCTGGGGCTGGGTAATGGAGCGGATGAAATCGAACAGCTGCGAGGCGCGATACCGCCGGGTGTGCTCCAGCATGGACTTAAGAATATGGGCACCTTGCAGCTCGGATTCCCGAAAATGCAGCAAAAGCTGGACCTTTTGATTGAAGCCTCTGGAGTAGCAATCCACCTCGGCTCCGCTGTAGCCGGAGAAAGAGAGAAACTCGTTGTGTTGGGTGGGAATGACCAGCGCCCTCTCCTGGTTGGGAAACATCCGCTCCAGGCGTTTCTCGATGAGCTCCAGGGGAATGAACTCCGGATGCCAATGCACCGCCAGGACTTCTTTCTGGTGGGGATAGACGCGTTCCGGTGCAGCGAGCCGCTCCGCCTGCTCCCGGCTCAATTGCGTGGAGTTGATGCGGAAGAATATCTCCTCGTCCCGCTGGGTAACCTCCTCGGAGATTTGCTCCAAAACAAGGTCGGTTTGCGGCCTTCTGCGTAAAGGAACGGCCATAAGCACTCTCCAGCGGCAGCTACTTGTGCCGTTCGTGGCAGCTGTCGCGCAGAGCGGCCAGCCGGCTGACAATCTCTTTCAGTTTGGGCAGATCCTCCCCCTCAAAGGCTTCCTGGAATGCGGAGCAGGCTTGCTGGAAATCCTGGTAAAACGCATCCCCTTTTCCGGGATATTCGACCATGCTTTCCGAATCGCGCAAGAATACGGACACGATCTCCCTGGAAGGCATCTCCTCCTGTCCCAGGTTCTCCTCGAGCTCTTGGAAGTACTTCTCCATGCGCTTCTTAAGCTGTTTGTACTTTTCAGCCTGGACGTCCTCCTCTTCCTCCTGGGCCTCGGTTTTGGAAACCTTCACCTTGACCTCCCAGCTCTCCGGCAGGGGCTTTAAGCTGAGCTTCAGCTTGTAGTAATCCCTCAAGTCGAGATCATAGCCCTCTACCGAGGTGGAGCCGCTGTCAATGCTGTCGGCCAGGGCACGCAAAAAAGCACTCGTCTGGGAACGATCCAGATTCAGCTCAGTCTTGGCCTTTCGTTTTTTGCTCATACTTCCTCCCGGCTTAGCAGTTATTACCTCAAACCCGGAACCGAGTTCAAAACCGCTGCCCTAGTCATGACACAGGGAATCAAACTGGTTGGAATGCTTCACATTGATGCCTCGGGCGATGAAGACCACGTCCTCGCCGATGTTCGTGGACAGATCCGCCACGCGCTCCAGGGCGTTGGCAATGAGAATGGTGTGCACCGCTCGCTCCACGAGCTTGCTTTCATTGACCATGAAATCGATGAGATCGCGCATGATCCTGATGTTCATATCGTCGGCCTGGGAGTCCATTTTGCAGACGTTGAGGGCCACATCGCAGTCCAGATTGGAGAAGGAGGAGGTGACGCTGCGATACATGTCCATGGCCAGATCCGCCAGGGACTCCACGCTGTTCATCGAGGAGTGGCGCGGCTTCTGATTGAGCATCAGGGCCCGCTCGGCAATGTTCGTGGACTGGTCCCCGATCCGCTCCAGATCGTTGGCGATTCGGGAGCATCCGGTGATGAACCGCAGATCGCGGGCCACGGGCTGCCAGAGGGCGAGGATATTCAGGGTCCGTTCTTCGATCTGCACCTCCAGGCGGTTGAGCTCCTTGTCCTCTTCGATAACCGCCTGGGCGAGATCGTCATCCCGTTCCCGCATGGCCTGAACCGCTTGGTGCAGGCTCTTTTCCGTCAAGGTAAACATCTTCATCATGATCACTTCCAGGGCTTCAAGCTCCTGGTGGAAGTGGGTTTCGACCATAACGACTCCTCGTGACTTAAGATTCCGGTTATCCGAAGCGGCCGGTAATGTACTCCTCGGTCTGCTTCTTGTTGGGCCTGGTGAACATGGTATCGGTCTCATCGATCTCGATGAGCTCGCCCATGTAGAAAAAGGCCGTCCTGTCCGACACCCTCGCCGCCTGCTGCATGTTGTGGGTGACGATGATGATGGTCAATCTGGACTTCAGCTCGTAGATCAGGTCCTCGATCTTTTGGGTGGCGATGGGATCGAGCGCAGAAGCCGGCTCATCCATGAGGAGCACTTCGGGCTCCATGGCCAGGGCCCTGGCGATGCACAAGCGCTGCTGCTGCCCTCCGGAAAGCGAGGTAGCAGGCTGCTGCAGGCGGTCGCCGACCTCCTCCCAGAGTCCCGCCTTGCGCAACGAGGTCTCCACCAGCTGATCCATCTGGGTGCCCTTCCTGGCCAGGCCGTGGATGCGGGGGGCATAAGCTACGTTCTCGTAGATGCTCTTGGGAAAGGGGTTGGGTTTCTGAAAGACCATTCCCACGCGGCGCCGGAGCTCGACCACATCCATATTGGCAGCATAAATGTTTTCATTGTCAAGGTAAATCTCGCCTTCCACCTTGCTGCCCACAATGAGATCGTTCATCCGGTTGAGACAGCGGATGTAGGTACTCTTGCCGCACCCTGAAGGGCCTATGAGGGCTGTAACCTGATGCGCATAGAAGTCGATGCTTACCTCTTTGAGGGCCTGAAAATCGTCGTAGAAGAAGTTGAGGCCCAAGGTGGCCATCTTGACCTGATCGCTCATGCTCGCTTCCTTGTCTTAGCGCGATTTGGGGAGCCGAAAGTGGAATATGGAGCCCTGCAACCGGCCCGGGACCGGGCTTTCCACCCAGATGGACCCCCCGTGCCGGCGCAGGATGTGCTTGCAGATGGACAGCCCGAGCCCGGTGCCGGACACATGGCCGCTGTCATGCCTGCGCTCCACGCGATAGAACCGCTCAAAGATGCGTTTTTGCTCCTGCCTCGGAATGCCCGGTCCCTTGTCCTGCACCGAAACGGTCCAGGTGTCGCCTTCGTCCCTGGCCCAGACTCGAATGGTCTCCTGCTGCGGGCTGTACTTGATGGCATTGTCCACAAGATTGATGAACACCCGGACCAGCTGCTCATGGGTGGCCAGAACGAACATTTCCCTGTCCGGGAGCTCGTTGCTCAGACCGACTTGTCTTTGCCCGGCCAAGGGCTCGCAGACCTCCCAGGCCACGCCGAGGGCGGTCTTGACATTCACCGGAGCCTGCTCGGCACTGGATTCGGCCGATTCCAGCCTGGCCAGCTGGAGCAGATTCTCCAAGAGGTGGGTCATGTTATTCACATTGCGCTGAATAATCCCGATGAAAGCCTTCAAAGTTTCCGGATCCTCCGGAGGTGAGCTTTGCAGGGTTTCGGCATAGCCCTTTATGGAGGTGAGGGGCGTTCGCAGCTCATGGGAGATGTTGGCCACAAAGTCCCGGCGGACCTGCTCCAGGCGCTTGAGCTCGGTGACCTCATGGAAGACCACGATGAGCTGCCCCCCTCCGCCGCTCAAAGAGACCGGAATGACATTGACGTTAAAGTAGCGTTCCTGAAACATGGCCAGGAGCAATTTTTTCGGCTTGGGCTCATCGCTCTGCCTCAGGGCATCGATGCTGTCCTGCAGCTCGGTGCTGCGGATGAACTCTATGGGCCTTCGGCCGGAGACATTGTTGCTCAGGCCGAATATGGAGCGTATGGATTGGTTGTAGGATTTGACCTTCCCCTGCTCATCGAGCACCAGAACCCCTTCCTGCATCCCGTTGAGAATGGCCTCCAGCTCCTTCTCATGCTCGGAGATGGTTCTCAGGTAGTCCTGGGTCCGCTTGGCCGTACGGTTGACGCTCCGGACCAGAGGAACGAACTCGGCCATGGGGTAGAGGTTGATGCGCTTGCCAAAATCTCCTTGCCGGCTCAGCTCCGCAGCCTCGGCAATGGCTTGAACCTCCCGGACGAGATGCCGGCCCAGCGCCCAGCAGAAGAGCGCTCCCAACCCCAAAGCCCCCAGAAGAACTGCATAGAACCAGGAGCTCATGCCGCTCAGGCGGGACTCTAGCTGGGCATAGGGCAGGGCCAAGCGAAGGAAGCCGCTTCCCAGGCCGCCGATACGGTCCACCCGGACGGCCAGATAGTAAAACCGGATATGCTTGCTGCTGCTGTAGCGCAGGCTGTCCCCTACACCCTGTTTTTGGGCCTCAAGGATTTCCGGCCTGGAGGAGTGGTCGCCGAGCTCAGGGATCTGAGGCAGGGAAAATCCGGAATCGGCCAGCACGATGCCTTCCCGAGTGATGAAGCTGAGGCGGACATTGGCTCTGGTGGCCAAGTCTTTCAGCCATTGCTGAACGTCTTCTATGGACTCCACCTCCGGCTGCTTGGTAAGCACCTCTTGCACGAGCCGCAACTGGCGAAGGCCGTCTTCGCGCGCTTCACTCATTATGGAGGTGCGCAGGGAGCGATTCAGGCCGAAAAAGGTGGCCAGCAGGGAGAGGAGAAGGAGCAGGAGCACCCCGGTATATAGCTTCGTCCGAAAGGCCATAGGCTGCCATTTCCTTTAGCTGCTTCGAAACCGATAGCCGATGCCGCGCACCGTCTCGATCCAATCGGCCAAGGGCCCCATCTTGTGCCGCAGCCGATGCAGGTGCGTATCCACAGTTCGGGCATAGCCCACGAACTCATAGCCCCAGACCTGGTCCAGGAGCTGCTCCCGAGTCAGAACCCGTCCGGCCGCCTGAATGAGAGCTGCCAGGAGATGGAACTCGGTTGCGGTGAGTCCTGCTTCCTGCTCCTGGATAAAGACTCGGAAGGAGTCGTACTCCACCCGAAGGCCGTTTTGTTCAAAAACATTTTCCTTCCGGCTTCTATCCTTGCGGCGCAGTACGGCCTTGACCCGCAGCAAAAGCTCCTTGGGGCTGAACGGCTTGACCACATAGTCGTCAGCTCCGAGCTCGAACCCGCTGATCCGGTCCTCCTCCTCGCCCTTGGCGGTGAGCATGATCACGGGGATGTCGGAGGTTGCCGGATTGGCCTTGAACCGCTTGCAAACCTCCAGGCCGCTTATTTCAGGCAGCATAAGGTCCAGGAGAACGAGATCCGGCTGGACTGCGCTGATGAGCTCCAGGGCTTGGGTCCCGTCCTTGGCAGTATGCGTCTCAAAGCCGTCATACTGGAAATAGTAGCGCAGCAGATTGAGGATATCTACATCATCCTCCACGATGAGGATCTTTTCCGCCTCCATGGCCTTGAGCCTCCTTACCAGCGGCGCTCGTAGCGTTTCCGCAACAGCACCGCGGTTGCATTGAGCAGGATGAGGACGGCCAGGAGCACGATGATGGCCGCTGCGGTCCTGGACTCATAGGGCCTGAGCGCCGCAGAGGACCAGGTGTAGATCTGGGCCGGCATTACCGTGGCCGCGTCCGTGACTCCAGAGGGAGCATCCGGGATGAAAGCCATCATGCCCACGATGAGCAGGGGCGCCGTCTCCCCCATGGCCTGGGCCAAGGCGATGATGGAGCCGGTGAGGATGCCGGGCATGGACAGGGGGAGCACATGGTGCCAGACCACCTGCCACCTGGAGGCGCCCACACCGAAAGCCGCTTCCCGAATGGAATCAGGCACGGCCTTGATTGCGGCCCGCGCGCTGATGATGATCACCGGAAGGCTCATGAGGCCCAGGGTAAGCCCGCCGGCCAGGGCTGAGGAACGGGGAACGCCGAAGGTATTGATAAAGATGGCCAGACCGAGGAGGCCGTAGAGGATGGATGGAATGGCCGCAAGATTGTTGATGTTCACCTCTATGGTCCGGGTCAGCCAGTTGTCCGAAGCGTACTCCTCCAGGTAGATCGCGGTGAGCACTCCGATGGGAAAGCTGCAGGCCATGGTCACCAGGAGAACGTAGACCGAGCCGATGACTGCGGACTTGATCCCGGAGATCTCAGGCATTCTCGAGTCGCCGTTGGTAAAGAAGTAGGTGTTGAAAACGAGTCGCGTTTTGCCCTCGGATTTAAGCCGGTCCACAATCTCCTTTTCCTTGGGCTTCAGACTGTTGGGCTTGTCTTTGAGATACTGATCCACGTCCCCTTTGGCCACAATCCATTTGGTCTTTGTCTGGCCCAGGAGCTCCGGGTTCTGGCTGATGCGCCGGGGCAGGTTCCGAAACCAGCTCCGGCTGACCACGGAGCGCATCTCCGCGTTCACTGCGGCTAGAGGAATCTCCTGGCTTTGCTCGGTGTAGGAGACCTGTACCTTGATCTCCGCTTGCCAAAACGCGCTATAGCCCTTGCTGATGATGTCGCCCAGGAAAAAGACCAGAAAAAGACAGGCCAGCACCAAGGCGGAGATGCAGTAGATCCGGAACCGCTTCTCCTTTCGGTAGCGCTTGCGCATCCTTTCCAATCGCTGCTTCTCGTCGCTCATAAAGCCATTTGGATTACAGTTCGTACTGTTGTTTGAACCGGCGGATAACGATGGTGGAAATGATATTCAGGGTCAGGGTGACTACCAGGAGGGCCAGGCCCAGCCCGAAAGCGGAGAGCGTTTCCGCGCTGTCAAAGGCGAGATCCCCGGTCAGGGCGTCCACGATGCGCACCGTAACCGTGGTCATCCCCTCCAGGGGGTTCCAGGTAAGATTGGGCCGCAGACCGGCGGCCATGACCACGATCATGGTTTCTCCCAGGGCCCGGGAAACGCCGAGCAGGAAAGCGGAAACGATCCCCGGCATGGCCGCTGGGAGCAGCACCGTTTTGATGGTTTCCGATTGCGTGGTGCCCAAGGCGTAGGACCCTTCCCGCATGCTCTGCGGCAGCGAGTTGATGACGTCATCCGACAGGGAGGAGATGAAGGGGATGATCATCACCCCCATGACGAGCCCCGGGGAAAGAGCGTTCGTATAGTCCGCCTGCAGGCCCACAGCCTCGGCCGCCCTGACCACGAGCGGGCTCACAGTGATGGCGGCGAAGAAGCCGTAGACCACCGTGGGGATTCCGGCCAGAATTTCCAGGATCGGCTTGGCCAGGCCCCGTATTTTGGGAGTTGCGTACTCCGACATGTAGATGGCCGAAAACAGGCCCACGGGTACGGCGACGCACATGGCGATAAAGGTGATCATGAAGGTGCCGGCGAAAATGGGAACCGAGCCGAAGGCCGCCCGGGCGCCTTCCTCCTCGCCTCTTCCCGCCCCGGCCAAAAAGGCTGCATCCGGGGACCACTGCGTACCGGTGATGAACTCCCAGAGCCCCACCATTTCAAAGAAGCGGATGGCTTCAAAAATGATGGAGAGCACTATGCCGATAGTGGTCATGATGGAGATGACCGCGGCGGTGAACAGAAACCAGCGGATAACCTCCTCCACCCGGTTTCTGGCCCGGAGCCCGGGCTGAATGGTTCGCAGGCCCATAATGAGCCCGACTGCAGCCACCGCGAGACAGGCTGCTACGAGCATAGGGGCGGGAACGGTCAGCACCTGGAGTATATGCAGCAAGCTGCAGATGACCGATAGGACCAGAGGGGGGAAGGCCATCCAGACAAAGGCGTACCAGCCGTAAAAGTTGGGCTGGGAGTGGAGCTTGTTTCCTTCCGCCTCTTGGGCCAGGGCCCGTCGCTGCCCCAGAAAGTAGGCCATGATGGCCAGGGGCAGCAACCCGCCCAGAAAGAGCAGAAAGTAATAGCCTTGAGTCAAGGTTTTGCGCTCCTGGCAAAATGCAGCTTTGGAATCTTCCGAGGAAAGCGCATTCTATAAAATGTTTCCCACGGGTTTGTAAATGGTCAGCGCAGCCTTGGGCTGCGCTGACTCAATGTTCATTTTATTGAAGAAAAACAAAATCTTCCAGACGCGCCCTTATCCGTTGAGCTTGCAGCTCGGAGATTAGATGTCCTCTTTCTTCAACAGCTCCCGCTCTTCCCACTGGGCCCGCTGCTCCTGGCGCATCTTTTCGGGCAAGGGGATGAGTCCGAGCTCTTTGAGGTAGCCGATGTCTCCGATCATCCTCTCGCTGAGGAAGAGATCGACATACTCCTTCATGCCCGGCACCTTGCCTACGTGGTCCAGCTTGACGTAGAAGTAGAGGCTCCGGGCGACCGGATACTCGCCGGAGGAGATGGACCCCATGCTCGGGGCGACGCCGTCGATCTTGACAGCCTGAATCTTGTCCCGGTTGTTGTCCAGGAAGCTGAAGCCGAAGACCCCCAGGGCGTCCCTGTCCTGGTTCAGGCGCTGCACGATGAGGTTGTCGTTCTCACCGGAGGGAACGTAGGCACCGTCCTGGCGGATGGTGGTGTACTCCCCGCCGTAGCCCTCCATGTCCTCGCTGGCCGCTTCCATAACGAGCTCCTCAAAGGCGTCCCGGGTCCCGGATGTTGTGGGCGGGCCGTAGATGAGGATCTTGCGGTGCGGCAGGTCGGAATTGATCTCATCCCAGTACTTGTAGGGGTTTTTGACCAGCTGGCCGTTTTGGGGTACCTCCGCGGCCACCGCCAGGGTGATTTCCTCTCTGGAAAGGCTCACCTGCTCATTGGCCTTGTTTTCGCAGATGGAAATGCCGTCGTAGCCGAGGATCACCTCATGGATCTTCTTGACCCCGTTTTCCATGCACCGCTCGTACTCACTGTGCTTGATTCTCCGGGAGGCGTTGCTGATGTCCGGGGTATCCAGCCCCACTCCCTGGGAAAAGAGCTTCAGCCCGCCACCGGAGCCGGTGGACTCAATGACCGGGGTGGGGTACTGCGTAGTGGCTCCGAACTCTTCGCAGACATAGCTGGCGAAGGGGTAGACCGTACTTGATCCCACGATCCGGATCTGATCCCGAGCCTGAGCCGTGCCCAGGCCGAGGATCAGAGTCGCCACCAGGGCGAAACAGATTTTACAAATGGACTTCATAATGGCAACCTCCTTGATAAATTGATAATATCTTCCACCCCCGACCAAACAAGCTGCATCCTAGGACAACCAGGTTACAAAAAATTTACAAATCCATTAAATATTGGTTAAGCTTTCAATGAAGCCTCAAGTCATAGTCATCGCCGGACCCAACGGCTCTGGCAAAACCACCTGCGCCCGGCACCTCCTGCACGAGTTTCTGGAGGTTCACGAATACGTCAACGCGGACCTCATCGCCCTGGAGCTTTACGGCCATCACTGCCCGAACAACGATGTGCGCCCCAGCAAGATCATGCTCCGGCGCATCCGCAATCTGGCCACGCTTGGTATGGATTTTGCTTTTGAAACGACATTGGCCCCCAAATCCTTTGCCAATTGGATAAAAGGCTTGACTGCAGATCGCTACGACTTTATACTGCACTATGTTTGGCTGCAAAGCCCCGAGCTGGCGGTCCAGCGTGTGCGGACCCGGGTAAAGGTCGGGGGTCATCAGGTTCCGGAAGAGACAGTGCGGCGCAGGTACTGGGCCGGAATCAGAAATTTCTTCAAGCTCTATCAACCTCTGGCCGCAAGCTGGAGGGTCTACGACAACTCGAGCCTCGCCCCGCCACAATGCATCGCCTTTGGTCACTACCAGACCGAGGTCGATGTCATGGATCCAAGGCTCTGGGATGCTTTCAGGAGGTATGCAGATGCAGGTACAGGAAAATGTAATTATCAAACGCTATCGGGATCAGACCGGTGTGCAAGAAGCCATGAACAAGGCGGTTCTTGAAGCCCTGGAAACGCACAAGCAGGCCGGCAACAAGGTCCCTGTTTGGCGAAACGGAGAAGTCGTGTACGTGGATCCCGAGTTGAGCCGCAATTAAAGAATCCGCCCTTTTAAGTCCCTTCCGCAGCGCTTCCTTATCTCAGCTCTCCTTATGGCTCGCGCCGATGCAGACAGCTGGCCAGCACTGTTTGCCTGGCTTAAAACCCCTCCTCCAGGAACGGCTCGATGAGGCAGGGGCCCAGCCCTTCGCTGCTGCCCCGCTTTTTTCGCCCCGAAAGAACCCACACCGTTCCCCCGGAAATCTGTAGCCGATTTTCCGCCAGCCACTGCACGGCTTGGGGATAGATGCGATGTTCCAAGCCCAGAATGCGCTCTTTGAGCTCCTCTCCGCTCGTGCCCTGGGCCACCGGGATGGCGGCCTGGATGATTATCGGGCCGTGATCCAGATGCTCATCCACAAAATGAACCGTGGCTCCTGAGATCCGCACCCCGTACTCCGCAGCTTGTCGCTGCGCATCAAGGCCCTTGAAGCTGGGAAGCAGGGCCGGATGAATGTTCAGAACCTTCCCCGGGAAAGCCTCGACAAACACCCGGCTCACCAATCGCATATAGCCGGCCAGAGCCACAGCCTGTACTCCGTGTGCCTGCAGGGCCCGGATGACCGCTTCATCGTGTGCTTGCCGCGAGGGATGCTTTCCGGGCTCCAGAATCCGGACAGGGATGCCGTGGCGCTCGGCGCGTTTCAGGCCAAAGGCCTGCGGGCTATCGGAAACCACGAGCTTGATGGAGGCCTGGAGAGCGCCCTGCTCCATACGATCGATCAGGGCCTGGAGGTTGCTGCCGCTTCCGGAAAGGAGCACCCCGAGTTGCAGGCTCATTCCCCCCTCCTCTTTATAGTGCCCGCCTGGCACTCGTATGAACCATCATGCAAAATTGCCATTAGGCCAGACTTGCCGGAGGCAAATCTGACTTGGGAGCGTCCTGCTGCAAGCCCCGGGTTACGGCCGCGCTCAGACCGGGAATGGTATACTCCTGCGGCATGATTGCCGCCTCGTATCCGAAGCCTTCCAGCGTGCCTGCGGTAATCGGCCCGATGCAGGCCAGCTTGAGCCCAGCCTGCACATGAGGTCGCAGGCTTTCCGGATCCAGGAGCCGAAAGAAGTTCTCCACCGTAGAGGAGCTGGTGAAGGTAATGCACTGGATCCTTCCCTCCTCCAGGGCCTCCAGGATTTCCTCCGCACCCTGCTCGGCCAGAACGGTTCGGTACACCGGAAGGACCTCCACCCTGGCTCCCGCTTCCTGAAGCTCCCGGGGCAGAACCTCCCTGGCCTGCTCCGCTCTGGGGATCAGCACCCGCTTTCCCTTCACCCCCTTGTCCAGCAGCCCCTGAACCACCTCTTCGGCCACATATCTGGCTGGCACGAACTCCGGCTCCAGGCCGCGCTCTCGCAAGGCATCCGCCGTGGCCGGGCCGATGGCGGCAACGCTGCAGCCGGACAAGGCCCTGGTGTCCAGTGCGGCCTTGTACAGCTCGGCCCAGAAGTGACTCACCCCGTTGACCGAGGTAAACACCAGCCAGTCCACTTCGGACAGGCTTTCGATAGCTGCTTGGACCGGAGCGGTATCGGACAAGGGCTGAATCTCGATGGTCGGAAACTGGAAGCAGCAGGCGCCCAGCTCTTCCAGGCGTTCCACGAGTGCGCTGGCCTGCTCTCTGGCCCGGGTCACCACCACTCCCTGCCCCAAAAGAGGACGCTTCTCGAACCATTGCAGCCTGTCCCTCAGGCCGACCACCTCGCCGACAACCAGCAGAGCCGGGGCCTTGAAACCGGCCTCCCGGGCTTTAGCAGCAATGCGGCCCAGGGTGCTCTCCAGGCTCTGCTGGCGGCAGGTGGTTCCCCATCGCACCAGGGCTGCCGGGGTGCTCTCAGCCAGCCCGGCCTCCAGGAGATTGGAGGCAATGGAGGGCAGATTCTTGACCCCCATGAAAAAAACCAGGGTGCTGGCTCCCGCGGCCAAGGCCCGCCAGTTGTGAACGCTCTTTTCTTTCTTGGCGTCTTCATGTCCGGTGATGAAGGTTACCGAGGAGGCGAAGCGGCGGTGGGTGAGCGGAATGCCGGCGTAGGCCGGAGCGGCCACAGCAGAGGTAATGCCGGGCACAACCTCGAAATCGATGCCGGAGTCCACCAGAACCTCAACCTCTTCTGCTCCCCTGCCGAAAACATAGGGATCCCCGCCCTTGAGCCGAGCCACGCTTTTCCCGGATCCGGCCCGCTCCACCAAAAGCGCGTTGATCTCCTCCTGGCTCAGGGTATGCTCGCCGCCCTGCTTGCCGGCATAAATAAGCTCCGCCTCCCGGCGGCAGAACTGGAGAAAGGCCTTGTTGGCCAGGTAGTCGAAGACCACCACTTCGGCCCGGCCCAACAGCTCCCGCCCCTTGAGGGTCAGAAGCCCGGGGTCTCCCGGCCCGGCCCCGATGAGATAGACCTTGCCCTTTGTGGATTCCATATCAGGACACCTCGTCGAGGTAGGCCTGCAGCTTCTGCCGCAGCTGGGTGAGCTTTTCCTGCTTGGCCCTCAGCTCCTGGAGCCGATCCCGCTCCTTGGCCACCACCTCGGCCGGGGCCTTGTTCACGAAGTCCTGGTTGTCCAGCTTTCTCTCCAGGCCGGCCCTTTCCTTGTCCAGCTTCTGGAGCTGCTTTTCCATGCGTCGGGACTCGGACTCGAAATCGATGATCCCCTCCAGGGGAACGTAGATCTCGCAGCCGCGAACCACGCTGGAGGCCGAGGCAGGGGGCGGAGCGAGAGAAGGATCCAGCCGCAGACCCTCCAGCCTGGCCAACTGCAGGAGGACCTCCTTGTTCTCCTCCAGGATCCGGGCCTGTTGTCCGGAAGCCTTGATCAGCAGCTCCAGCTTTTGCCCGGGGTTGATGTTCAGCTCGCTGCGGATGTTGCGGACGCTGACCACAATCTCCTGGAAGAAGGCCATGTCCCGGGCAAGCTGCTCGTCCTTGCGCTCCGGCCTCGGCTCCGGAAAGGGAACCCGGGCCAGATTGGGCTCCTGGATGGAGGGCAGAAAGGACCAGATCTCCTGGGTGACAAAAGGTATGAACGGGTGGAGAACGGTCAGCAGCTCGGTCAGCGTTCGGTGCAGACAGGCCTGGGCACAGGCCCTGACCGACTGGTCCTCGGAAAACAGCTCCGGCTTGATCATTTCCAGATACCAGTCGCAGTAGGTGTGCCACAGAAACTGATAAAGCTCCTGAGCCGCATCGTTGAAACGGTACTCCTCCAGCCCTGCGGAGACCTCCTCCTTGACGCGCTCCAGATCGGAGAGAATGAAACGGTGGCTAAAGCTGAGCTCGGCCCCGGGATCCAGATCCGGGACCCGGTCCAGGTTCATGAGCGCGAAGCGGGCCGCATTCCAGACCTTGTTGATAAAATGGCGGTAGCCCTGGATCCGGGCCTCTGAAAGCTTGATGTCCCGTCCCATGGCCGCGAATACGGCCAGGGTGAAGCGCAGCGCGTCCGCGCCGTAGATTTGGATCATCTCCAGGGGATCGATGACGTTGCCCGTGGACTTGCTCATCTTGCGGCCGTCTTCGTCGCGCACCAATGCATGGATGTAGACGTGCCGAAAGGGGACCTCCTCCATGAGTCGAAGACCCATCATCATCATCCGGGCCACCCAGAAGAAAATGATGTCAAAGGCGGTGACCAGGACCGAGGTGGGATAGAAGACCTCGAGATCCTGGGTCCTTTCCGGCCAGCCCAGGGTGGAAAAGGGCCACAGGGCTGAGGAGAACCAGGTATCCAGCACGTCCTCCTCCTGCTCGATGCTCCGGGAGCCGCAATGGGAGCACCTGTCGGGATCGGTCCGGGAAACTGTGATCTCGCCGCACTCGGTGCAGGTCCAGGCCGGGATCCTGTGCCCCCACCAGATCTGGCGGGAAATGCACCAGTCCCGGATGTTGTTCATCCACTCGAAGTAGAGCCGGATCCAGTTCTCCGGAAAGAACTGCGTCTCTCCCTTTTCCACGGCCTCCTTGGCCCTGGCGGCCAGCTCACGGGTGGCTACGAACCATTGCTTGGAGATCAGGGGCTCGATGGCGGTCTGGCAACGGTAGCAATGCCCCACCTTGTGCCGGTAGCTCTCCTGGCTGACCAGCAGCCCCTGGTCCTTAAGATCGCTGAGCACCCGCTTGCGGCATTCGAATCGATCCAGACCCTGATAGCGCTCCCCTGCCGCAGGGGCCATGTTGCCCAGATCGTCTATGACCTTGAGGCTCTCCAGGCCGTGCCGCATCCCGAGGTCGAAATCGTTCGGATCGTGGGCCGGAGTCACCTTGAGGCATCCGGTGCCAAAGGCGGTATCCACGTAAAAGTCTCCGATGATCGGAATCTCCCGGTTTTGAAGCGGCAGGACCGCTGTGCTGCCGATGAGATGCTCATAGCGCTCGTCTTCCGGATGAACCGCCAGAGCGGTATCTCCCAGGAGCGTTTCCGGCCGCGTGGTGGCCACAACCAGGGCACCGCTTCCATCGGCCAGGGGATAGCGGATATGGTACAGGCCGCCCTCGATTTCCTCATGCTCCACCTCCAGATCGGCCAGAGCGGTCTGGCAGCGGGGACACCAATTGATGATGTAGCTCCCCTGATAGACAATGCCCTGCTCAAAGAGCTGGACAAAGGCTTCCCGCACCGCCTTGGACAGGCCCTGGTCCATGGTGAACCGCTGTCTGGACCAGTCCACCGATGCCCCCATGCGCTTGATTTGATTCAGAATCTTGTCGCCGTACTCCTCCTTCCATTCCCACACCCGCTCCACGAAAGCTTCCCGGCCGAGCTCCTGCCTCGTCTTTCCCTCGGCGGCCAGGGAGCGCTCCACAACGTTCTGGGTGGCAATGCCCGCGTGATCCGTTCCCGGGACCCAGAGCACATTAAAGCCCTTCTGCCGCTTGGAGCGGCAGATGATGTCCTGCAGAGTGAGATTCAGGGCATGCCCCATGTGCAGGCTGCCTGTCACATTGGGCGGGGGAATGACTATGGAGAAAGGGGGCCTGTCTTCCCCAGCCGCCGGGGTGAAGGTTCCTTCTCTTTCCCAGTAGCCGAGCCATCTTTCCTCGACCTGCTTCGATTCATACCCTTTGGGCAATTGAACGTTGTTGCTCATCGAATCTTTTCCTTTCCTTCCTGCTTGGGGTGTTCAAACGGGCACAGCAAAGCCCGCTTCAGCAACTCTCCACCTCTTCCGGCTGGCAAACGGGGCAGAACACCGAGCTCCTTCCGCCGATCCGCAATCCCTCCAAGGCGGTTCCGCAGCCATAGCACGGCTCTCCATTGCGGGAGTAGGTCAGAAAGCCCTTTTGATAGCTTCCCTTTCTGCCCAGACCGTCCACATAATCGTTGAACGAGGAGCCCCCTGCAGTGATGGCTGCCTGGAGGACCTGGTGCAGCGCCTGATGAAGACGCTCCCAGTGGCGCCTTTTAAGGCGCGAGGAGGAGATGGCCGGATGGATGCCGGCCACATGGAGAGCCTCGTCGGCATAGATGTTGCCGATCCCGGCGATAACCTCCTGATTGAGAAGCAGCGGCTTGATGCGCCCCCGCCGCTTTGCAAACCGGCCTTGAAGCTCCTCAGGGCTCATTTCCAGAGGCTCCGGGCCGAGCCGGCTGAAAAAAGGCCACCCGCTGAGCTCCTCCCCGCTAAGGATCCGGCAGTAGCCGAACTTTCTCACGTCCTGAAACACAAGGCTTTTGGCGTTGGACAAGCTAAAAATAAGCCGGGTATGTTTGTCAAGCCAATCTGCTTCGCTGTCCTTGATGAACAGCTTGCCGGTCATCTTGAGATGGAAGGCCAGGTGATAGCCCCCCTCGAGATCCAAGAGCAGAAGCTTGGCCCGCCTCCAGACCCGCTCAATGGCTCTTCCGGCTATCAGCTCTCCGCATCTGGAAGCCCCTTGAGCCAGGCAGCCGGGGTCCACGATCCGGGCCCGGGCAATATGCGCTCCGACCAGAATATCGTTCAAGCCGCGAGCGATGGTTTCCACTTCGGGAAGTTCAGGCATAATGCCGTCCTTGTCTCCACAGATTGTTTGCAGTAGACTGAAAGCTCACTTGGTCTAGCATCATTTGCACCCCAAAAACCGCTCGCGGGATTGATCTCTTAAACAAGCACCGCCATGATCATCGACTGCCACGTCCATATCTGCCCCCCGGCTGTCCGAAGCGACAGGAATCCGTACCTGGAGGAGGAGCCGGAGTTCGCAGCCATTTACAGCGATCCCAAGGCCGCCCTCATCGGAGCTGGCGAGCTCATCCGCTCCATGGACGCCGAAGGAGTGGACCGAGCGGTGGTCTTCGGCTTTCCCTGGCGCAAAGAGGCCCATTTTCGGGAGAACAACGACTACGTCCTCGAGGCCTGCCGCCGCTTTCCCCAGCGGCTCATTCCTTTTGGCTGCTTTCAGCCCCAGGCTCCGGGGGCCCTGACCGAGGCGAAGCGCTGCCTCGAGTCCGGCTGCCGAGGGATCGGCGAGCTCGCCTTCTATACCTCCGGACTGGACGCCGAGGCAAGACAGTCCCTGGCCCCCCTGGCCAGATTGTGCGCGGAAGCAAACGCCTTGCTCATGCTGCATACTAACGAGCCTGTGGGGCACCACTACCCGGGCAAGAGCCCCATGCATCTCGCCGACCTCTACAGGCTCATCAAAGAGCTCCCGGACACCAGATGGATTCTGGCCCATCTGGGAGGCGGGCTTCCCCTGTTCGGCTTTTTGAAGCGCAAAGTAGGGGAAGTTCTCCAAAACTGCTGCTTCGATACCGCTGCCATGCCTTTTCTGTACCGGCCGGAGTCCCTGCGGGCCTTTGCGGAGGCCATTGGCCAAGAGCGGCTCCTGTTCGGCACGGACTACCCGCTGTTGCCTCCCTCACGCTACTATAAGGAGCTTGAAGCCTCCGGGCTCCCGGATAGCGTCAAAAAGGGGATCCTGGGAGACAACGCCGCCCGCCTCCTGGGCATAGCTCCATGAGCGCGGCCTCCGGCCACGCTGACTTAACGGCTATTCTACTGAAGAAAAAATCATTTTTTTCAACATATTGGTTAAGAGACACTGTAGCCCGGCACTCAGTTTGCCCCATCTCAGCTCGAGCTTGCATAAGAGCTGCTACTCATGTGCAAATCACCCAATGAAAAAAGGTTGCAGTCAAACTGAGTGCCGGGTGCCCGGTTCGCTATTTGGTATGGAGTTTATACGAGCTTTGCCAGAGGCTGCGCTGACATGATACACAGGCAATCCCGTTTAGGCTACCAGCTTCTGCAACCCCGCCTCTGTTCACCGGCAGTTCCGGCCGTCCTGCTCTGCCTTCTCCTTCTCCTTTCGCCTCAAGCGGTGCAGGCTGAAGACGGCTCCTACAAGCCCCTCCCCCTGCACATCCTGGAGCAAAGGGCCCGCAACGGCACCGCTTCGGCCCAGTATCTCCTCGGCCGGCGCTCTCTTCTCGGGCAGCAGGCACCCCAGAGCGCCTCCAAGGGCCTGAAATGGCTCCGCAGGTCCGCGGAATCCGGCCATCCTCCGGCTCTGCTGTTTCTGGCCCAGGCCTATGAGCATGGCAAAAATGTTCCCCGGGACTTTGTTCAGGCCTTTAGCTGGTACCGCAAGGCGGCCGACAAGGGGGTGGAGGCCGCGCTCATGAAGCTGCGACCCTTGCAAAGCGCAGATCCGGCGAAGGAGCTCCTCCTCTTTGAGGTCCCTCTTCGCCGGACCAACCCCTTTTGCATCCGCTATGCCCTGGAGAGCCGAGGCGCTGCTTTGCTTGAAACGGCCGATCCGCCCGGATGCGACCGTTTCGCCGCCTCCTCCCTGCTGAAAGGGGCCGACCAGGTCCGCATCTGCTATGCTCCGGACGGCGGGCTGGCCCATCTGGAGTATCGCTTCCCGCCCCGAACAGCCGAAGAAGAGGATCCGCTGCCGGAGCATTACCGCCGGCTGGTGGCCAAGTACGGAGAGCCGCAGCAAACGGAGCGGCAGGACGGGGCACCCTGGAAATACGTCTGGCGGCACCGCAAGGTGCGCATTATCTTCTGGCACCGCCCGGACAGGGATACGAGCTTTCTTCGCTACCTGGTGCCCGAAAATCAAGAGCGGCTCATGGAGCGCTTGCAGGAGCAAAACGCGAGCCGCATGCGGCAGAGCGACCTCCTCTGAGGTAGCCGGAAGCTGAACAATCGAAAGGACGTCTTATTTGCTGCCTCAGCCTATTGCCTGCCTGACCCGGAGGTTGCGCCACCGATTCAATGCGGCGCAGATCTCCTGCTTCCTGGGCCGGGCCAGATTGCCCGGATGCTTGCCGGCAAATGGGGAAATGCAGTCCAGCCCTCTGTCCTGAATGCGGTACAGGATGCGGTCCGCCAGCTCGGCCAGCGGGGCCGAATCACCCTGCAGCTCCTCCCCGAGCAGCCGAAAAACCTCGGCGATGGCCCGAGTCTGACTCTCGTCCACCAGCTGCTCCACAAAGGAGAGGTTGACCTCCTTTTTGCCGAACAGAATCCCGGACAGCCCCTTGGCCTTGACCTTGTCCTTAGGCCCCCTGGAGAAGCTTTTGCCGGTAATGCTCCTGGGGGTTGCCTCTTTCAAGGGGGCCTTGGTCTCCGTCTTCCGCTCGGTGACATACTTCTCCACAAGCTCCTTGGCCCGCCCGGTCACCTCATAGGGCTGGTACTCCTTGAGCATGACCACCGTATCGGCCACATCGAAGTAATCGCCCGATCCTCCCAGTACCAGTATCGTAGAGACCCCCAGCTGGGTGGACATCTCCTGCACCCGGTCGATGAACGGGGTGATAGGTTCGTTCTCCTTGGCCACCAGATGCTGCATGCGGCTGTCGCGGATCATGAAGTTGGTTGCGCTCGTGTCCTCGTCCAGCAGCAGGAGCCGGCTCCCCGCTTCCAGCGCCTCCACGATGTTGGCCGCCTGAGAGGTGCTGCCGCTGGCGTTGTCCGAAGAGAAGAAGTCCGTGCTCGCACCGAAAGGAAGATCGCTGATGAAGGGCTGGATGTCCACTCCGGAAACGCAGCGCCCGTCCTCGGCCCGGATCTTCACCGCGCTCCCCTCGGTGACTACCAGATCCCGGCCGTCCTCCGGAATATGGTTGTACACCCCGCGTTCCAAGGCCTTGAGCAAAGTGGATTTCCCGTGGTATCCGCCGCCGACTATGAGCGTCACACCGCTCCTGAGGCCCATTCCGCTCACCTCCCCCCTGTGGGGAAGATTGAAGGTGACCTCCAGCTCCTGCGGCGAGGAGAAGGGTATGACCCGGGCCTCGGAAAGCGGCTTGTCGCTGACTCCGCTCTGACGGGGCAATATGGACCCGTTTCCCACAAAGGCCACCAAGCCGCGCTCGGCGAGCTGCCCCCGGAGCGCCTCCTGATCCTCGCAGCAGCAGATGTGCCTCCAAAGGGCGCGGCGATCCAAGCTCTCATAGCACAGGGCGCTGCGGGCTATCCCGGGGATCTCCTGCAGCAGAACCGCCTCTGCCTTGCGCCCCAGAATGGTTCTCCCCCTGGCGGGCAGTCCCACGGCGAACCTGGCCTCCACCCGACGAGCGTCGACTTCCATCGAGGTCCGCTCCAAGACCTCCTGTCCCGGGAAATCGATGCTCAGGCTGGAAGAAGGGCCTGACTTTCCTTGTTCGCTTCCCGCCTTGACCGCCTGGCAAAAGGCGCGCGTCAGGTAATCCTCCAGCCCGATCTTGCGGATCCGATTGGAGAAGCAGGCACTGGGAAATCCGGCCACATCCTGCTTCAGGCTGATCCGTACCCGGCTCGGAGGCGCGAAGGGATCGCTCTGCACGTTGTCGATGTGCAGGACGAAGTCGCCCAGGTTGTAGGCCCCCTGGATGTCCTTGTAGGCTTTGTAACCCTTGCCGTCGATCCTATGCAGCGCTTTCCTCAGCTCGCTCGCCGTCTGCATAACCACCAATATCCTCCTCTCTCGACAGTCAAAAGCTTATTGATAAGAGCGATTGCTAAGCCGCACGCCTACCCAACCTGAACAGGCAGGCCGGTATTGTCAACAGAAGGATTTCCAGGTACCTGAAGTCCAAGCGCAGCTGCCGGGACAAACATCCTCAACCGCTATCGGGCTATGCCTTTGGGAGCTTTGCAACATGGATATCGGCCGCTTCAAGCTGCTCCGTGCAGACGGCTTGGCCAGGCGGGGACGGCTTGAAACCGCCCGGGGAACGATCGAAACCCCGGTGTTCATGCCGGTGGGTACAGCCGGTTCCGTTAAAAGCCTGAGCCCGCACGATCTGGAAGACATCGGGGCGGAGATCATCCTGGGCAACACCTACCACCTCTACCTTCGGCCCGGGGATGAGCTTGTCGCCCGGCGGGGCGGGCTGCATGCCTTTTCCGGATGGAAACGCCCCCTGCTGACCGACAGCGGCGGCTATCAGGTCTTCAGCCTCTCCGAGCTGCGCCGCATCACCGAGGACGGAGTGGCCTTTTGCTCGCACCTGGACGGCTCCAGGCACTTCTTCTCGCCGGAGAAGGTGGTGGCCATCCAGCAGAACCTGGACTCGGACATCATGATGGTTCTTGACGAATGCGTCTCTTTTGAGGCCGATCATGCCTACACCGAACGTTCCGTAGAGCTCACCACCAGCTGGGCCAAACGCTCCAGGCAGGCCTACCCGGAGCAAAGCGGCCGCAATCTCCTTTTCGGCATCGTTCAAGGGGGTTTTTTCAAGGATTTGCGTCACAGAAGCGCCCGGGAGATCTGCTCGCTTCCCTTTGACGGCTATGCCATCGGGGGCTTGAGCGTCGGGGAGCCCAAGGAGATGATGCGCGAAATGCTCCATTTCACCGCACCGCTCCTTCCCCAGGACGCTCCCCGCTACCTGATGGGGGTGGGCAAGCCCTTGGATATCCTGGAAGGCATCGGAGCGGGCATCGATATGTTCGACTGCGTGCTCCCCACCCGGAATGCCCGCAACGGCACCCTGTACACCAGCCAGGGCCAGGTGAACATCAAGAACGAGCGCTACAAGGAGGACGACGACCCCCTGGATCCGCGCTGCTTTTGCTACACCTGCTCCAACTTCAGCAAGGCCTACCTTCGCCATCTCTATACCGCCCGGGAGCTCCTCGCTTACCGGCTGAACACCATCCACAACCTGAGCTTCTACCAAAGCCTCATCCGCGAAGCCAGGGAGTCCATCCAGCAGCAGCGGTTCTCCCTGCTCACGGAGTACTACAGATCCGTATTCTCCGGCCAGGCTCCCGCCTGAAAAAAGAAAAGCCCGTTTACGCAGATAAACGGGCTTTTTTATTGCCGCTAGGGGGTAAGATGGCGAAGCGCAGCAGCTACCAGGCTACTGGGTTGTCTGGACCCTGTTGTCCTGCTTGCGCAGCTGCTGCACCAGGGGTACGCACTCCTCGGCATTCCTGAAGATCTCGTTGGAGCGAACGTTGACCAGTGCCAGGGGAAGCACCTCGTCCATGTGCTCCACCTGGGTGATCTCCAGATCCTTGAGGATTTCGTCCGGCACTTCCTTGAGATCCTTGTTGTTCTCCTTGGGGATGACCACCCTGGAGATATGGCCGCGGTGAGCCGCCAGGAGCTTCTCCCGCAAGCCTCCGATGGGAAGAACCCTGCCGCGCAGGGTGATCTCCCCGGTAAGGGCGATATCGTTATTCACCGGCATATTCAGCAAGGCCGACACGAGCGAGGTGGCCATGGTAATGCCGGCAGACGGTCCGTCCTTGGGCGTGGCCCCCTCAGGTACGTGGATGTGCACGTCGATATCCTTGTAGAAATCCGGCTTGAGGCCGAAGATCTCCGATCTGGAGCGCACGTAGCTCAAGGCGGCACGGGCGGACTCCTGCATCACGTCACCGAGCTTGCCGGTGACCTCGATCTTGCCGCTGCCGTTCATCAGGGCCACCTCGATCATGAGGGGCTCGCCTCCGAGCTCGGTCCAGGCCAGCCCTGTGCTCAGGCCCACCAGCGCCTGATCCTCCCGCTCGCCGTAGCGGTAGCGCTCCACGCCGAGATAGTTGGAGACGCTGTTCTTGTTGACCTGAACCTTCTTCTCGATGTTGTTCTCTTCCACCAGCCTCTTGGCCACCTTGCGGCAGATGGAGGCCAGCTCCCGCTCCAGGTTCCGCACTCCGGCTTCCTTGGTGTACTTGCGGATAACCTCCTGCACAGCCCCGTCGGAAACATGAATATTGCTCTCCTTCAGGCCGTGCTTGGCAATCTGCTTGGGCAAGAGGAACTTCTTGGCAATCTTGAGCTTCTCCGTCTCCAGATAGCCGGGGAGATTGATCACCTCCATCCGGTCCCGCAGAGCCCAGGGGATGGTCTGCAGCGTATTGGCCGTGGTGATGAAGAAGATATTGGACAGATCGTACTCCATGTCCAGGTAATGATCGCTAAAGGCCACATTCTGCTCCGGATCGAGGACCTCCAGGAGCGCGGAGGAGGGATCGCCCCGAAAATCGGTGCTCAGCTTGTCCACCTCGTCGAGGCACATAACCGGATTGTTGTACTCCTGCCGCTTCAGGGCCTGCAGGATCTTGCCCGGCATGGCTCCGACGTACGTCCTGCGGTGTCCCCGGATCTCGGCTTCATCGCGCACACCGCCCAGGGAGAGGCGGGCGAACTCCCTTTCCGTGGCCCGGGCGATGGACTTGGCCAAGGAGGTTTTGCCCACGCCGGGAGGCCCGACAAAGCAAAGGATCGGTCCCTGCATCTTGTCCACCATGCGCTGCACGGCCAGGAACTCCAAAATCCTTTCCTTGGGCTTTTCCAGGCCGTAGTGGTCCTCCTCAAGGATCTTGGCCGCCTGATCGATGTCCAGGCCGGTATCCTTGAGCTTGTTCCAGGGAAGATCCAGGATGCAGTCCACATAATTGCGGACTACGGTGTACTCCGCTGAAGAGGGGGGCATCTGCTTGAGCTTCTTGATCTCCTTGCGGCCCTTCTCCTTGGCCTCCTCCGGCATATCCTTGGCTTCGAGCTTCTCCATGAGCTCATCAATCTCTTCGCCGGGATCCTGCTCCACGCCCATCTCTTTATGAATGGCCTTGAGCTGCTCGTTCAAGTAGTAGTTCTTCTGGTTGCTTTCGATCTGCTCCTTAACCCGCTCGTTGATCTTCTGCTCCACCTGGGAGTACTCGATCTCGCTCACCAGCAGCCCGTAAACCTCCTCCAGCCTGGCCAGAGGATCGATGGTCTCCAGGATGGCCTGCTTCTTTTCGTAGCCGGCCTTGAGGTGGGGCATGATGGTATCGGCCAGATGTCCCGGGTTCTCTATGGCATTGATCGCCTTGACCGCCTCCTTGGACATCTGCTTGTTGTCCTTGGCGAAGGTGTTCACCGACTCCTTGGTCATGGAGATGAGGGCTTCAGCCTCGGAGCTGTCCACCTCCGGCTCCTCAAGAAGCTCGATGCTGACCACGGGATAGACGTTCTCAGAGGAGAAGAGCGGGTCTTCACCGCTCCAGCGGGCCCGGCTCAGCCCCTCGAAAAGCACCTTGATGGTGCCGTCCGGGAGGCGAAGCAGCTGCAGTATCTTGCACACCACCCCCACGTCATACAGCTCGTCCGTGTTGGGTGCTTCGGTATCCGGATTGCGCTGGGTAACGAGCAGAATCTGCTTATTGTGCTCCACCAAGGCCTGTTCCACTGCCTTGATGGATGATTTCCGCCCCACGTACAGCGGGATAATAGCCCGGGGAAACATGACCACATCCCGCAGGGTCATCAATGGCAAGCGCTCGGCTGTGATCGTGTTTTCGGACTCCAATACGTATTCTGTCATATATTTTCACCTCGAGCTCCCCGTCCTCCTGGTTCAGAGCAGGACGAGAAAATTGTAGCATCCTCATAGTTTGTTTCGAATTTCGTAATTTCGGATTTATTTTACACCAGATCTATGTCCTGCAATATATTTGATAAATCAACATAGATCCGTCCTTATGCCGTCTTGGCCTGTTGTTCGTAAAACAGAAGCGGCTCCGCACCCTTGTCCACCACAGAGCTGTTGATCACGCATTCCTTGACCCCCTGCATCGAGGGAAGGCGGTACATGATATCCAGCATGATGGACTCCATAACGCTGCGCAGGCCTCTGGCTCCGGTTTTGCGCTCCATTGCCTTGCGGGCAATGGCTCTCAAGGCGTTATGGGTTAAGCGCAGCCTCACGTTATCCATATCGAACAGCTTCTCATACTGCTTGACGAGCGCGTTCTTTGGCTCGGTGAGGATGTGGATCAGATCCTCCTCCTCCAGCTCGTCCAGAGCGGAGACAACCGGGATCCGGCCCACGAACTCCGGTATGAGGCCGAACTTGATCAGGTCGTCCGGTTGATTCTGGCGCAGAATCTCGCCCAGCTTCTTCTCCTTGTGGGTGCCCAGCTCCGCGCCGAAGCCCATGGCCCGACCCTGGGTCCGAAGCTGGATGATCTTGTCCAGGCCGATGAAGGCTCCGCCCATAATGAACAGGATATTGCTGGTATCCAGCCGGATGTACTCCTGTTGCGGATGCTTGCGCCCGCCCTTGGGAGGGATGTTCGCTTCGGTGCCCTCCATGATCTTCAGCAGGGCCTGCTGGACGCCCTCACCGGAAACATCCCGGGTGATGGAGGCGCTGTCCGACTTCCGGGAAATCTTGTCTATCTCATCGACATAGACAATACCCCGGGAGGCGGACTCGACATCGTAATCCGCGTTCTGCAGAAGCTGCACCAGGATGTTTTCCACGTCCTCGCCCACGTAGCCCGCCTCGGTCAGGGTGGTGGCATCTGCCAGGGCAAAGGGAACGTTCAATATGCTGGCCAGGGTTTGGGCCATGAGCGTCTTGCCGCAACCGGTGGGCCCGACGAGCAGGATGTTGCTCTTATCCAGCCGCACGTCGTTCTTGGAGGTCTCCTGGTAGTGAACCCGTTTGTAATGGTTGTACACCGCAACGGAGAGAATCTTCTTTGCCTGCTCCTGTCCCACGATGTATTCATCCAAGGCCTTTTTGATATCAGAAGGAGGAATGAGCCCTCCTTCCTCCACCTCTTCATTGATCTTGTCCTGGGTCAGAATCTCATTGCACAATCCTACGCACTCGTCGCAGATATAGACGTCAGGACCGGCGATGAGCCGCTGCACGGTTTCCTGGGTTTTGCCGCAGAAAGAACAGCTAAGCTCGGCATTGGCATTTTTTTCTTGGCTCATAATGTACCTTGCATCCTCATTGAGCGGTTTTTTCGGCTCAATTCCTCCAAGCTGATGGGATTCGCCGTTTTGTACCCCTCAGCCGATTACGGGCACTTGAGCATAGCAAGTCCCGAAGCTATTTTTCCAGCTCTTTGCGGGAGCTCAAGACCTGGTCGATGACTCCGTAATCCCGGGCTTCCTTGGCGGACATAAAGTAGTCCCGATCTGTATCCTTCTCCACTTTCTCGATTTCCTGGCCGGTATGGCTGGCCAGAATCTCATTCAGCGTTCCTTTTAAACGGATAATCTCCCTGGCCTGAATGTCAATATCCGTGGCCTGGCCCTGAAATCCGCCCATAGGCTGATGCAGGAGGATGCGGCTGTGCGGCAGGGCGTATCTCATTCCGGGAGCGCCTGCAGCCAGGAGCACCGCCCCCATGCTTGAGGCTTGCCCCAGGCACAGGGTGGCCACCGGGGCCGAGAGGTACTGGATAGTGTCGTACACAGCCAGACCGGCGGTTACTGAGCCGCCGGGCGAGTTGATGTAGAAGTTGATCTCCTTTTCCGGATCTTCGGACTCCAGAAAGAGGAGCTGGGCGCACAAGAGATTGGCCACATAATCGTCTATCGGGGTGCCCAGGAGCACGATCCGGTCCCGAAGCAGCCGGGAGTAGATATCATAGGCCCGCTCCCCGCGGCCAGTGGTTTCGATGACTATGGGTATATTGGGCATGACGGCCTCCTTAATCAGCTTTGCCTCCGGCAAATCTGACTTATTGGGTTAGATTGAAGAGTTCCCGACTCTTTGATTGTATATCATATTTTGATTTTCTTGCTCATTCGCCTTCAGCCTCTGCGGTTTCGCCTGTAGAGGCGCCTCCGGCCTGTTCATCGCTTCCCGGTTCAGAGCCCGAGCCGGGCTCCAGCTCCTCGATCTCGGCGTACTCGTAGATCTTTTCCATGGCCTTGTCCGCGAGCAGGCTATCCTTCAAGGCAAACATGAGATTGTTCTCTTCGTAGTACTTCTTGAGCTGCTGCGGATCCTGCCCGTTGTTGACTGCCAGACGCATAATCTGCTGCTCGATCTCCTGATTGCTGACGCTCAAAGCCTCGCGCTCGGCCACCTCGAGAAGAACGAGCTGCGACTTGACGTTTTCCTCTGCTTCCGAGCGGTATTTTTCCCGCAGCTCCTCTTCGGATCCCAGGGATTCCAGGCTCTTGCCCTGACGTTCCAGCTGATCGCGCTTGTTGTTGATGAGGTACTCCAGCTGGGATTCCACAAGCGCCTCCGGAAGGCTGACCTCCAACTGGGACAGGAGCTGATCTATGAGCTTCTTCTGGGTGACGGACTTCTCCATGTTCTCCCGGTAGCCTCTGAGGTTCTCCCTGATCCGCTCACGCATCTCCTGCGCCGAGCTGGCCCCCATCTTTTCCGCCAGCTCGTCGTCCACTGCAGGCAGCTCTCTCGTCTTGATCACCTTGAGCTCGACCTGCATGTCTACGGTTTTCCCGGCCAGCTCCTGATTGATGAAATCCTCGGGAAAGGTGATCGGCTGCGTGGTCTGCTCGCCGGGACGCAAGGCCTTGACGATGGCCTCGAAGTCCTGCAGTGACTGGCCTTCGCCCAAGGGAAGCTCAAAGCTGTCCGACTTGATGTTCTCCAAGGGCTCCCCGTTTTCATAGGCGGCGAACTCGATGACCGCAACATCCCCGTCCTGGGGCTGCCGGTCTTCATTGCAGAGCACAAGCTCGCTGTAGTTGTGCTGGATCTGGGAAACAACCCGCTCCACCTGCTCCTCGGCGACCTCGACCTTGTTCTGGGTGGCCTTCAAGCCGTGGTACTCGGGCAGATCGATCTTCGGCTTGATCTCGAAGCTCAAGCTGTAGCTCAGGTCTTTGTCCCGTTCCAGACCCGGGTTGTCCAGATTGAGACCGGCCAGGGGCTGCACTCCAAGCTCACCGAAAATCTGATTGAAGTGAACGTTGAGCAGATCCCTCTCTGTCTGCTCATAGATCTCCTTTCTAAACCGGCTTTCCACAATCGAGGCCGGAACCTTGCCCTTGCGAAAGCCGGAGAGCTTCAAGTCCTTTTTCTGCAGGGCGATCGTAGCGTCGAGCGCGGCATTGACCTCTTCGGCAGGAACCTGGACGCTGACCTTCTTTTTAACCGGGCTCAGATCTTCAACATGATACTCCATTGCTCAGCTTGCCTCCTTATCTATATTGCATCATTTTTTTTCGTATCCAATCCGTACCCAAGCCAAGACCCGGCATCCGGCTTCCCCGGCAGGAGGGATCAGATAAAAAAAGACCTTTCAGAGAATGGGCTCTGAAAAGTCTTGGTGTCTTAAACGCTTTTCAGTAGATGGTGCGAGAGGAGGGAGTCGAACCCTCACGGCGCTGGGCCACTGGATCCTAAGTCCAGCGCGTCTACCAATTCCGCCACCCTCGCTCCATTCTGATACACCAGAGTGAAACTAAACAGCTTGACATGTGATGTCAATAGAACCAAAAATCAAACAAATTCAAAAGCATAAGCTTGACTAACCCGCTGCGGCGTGTCGCAGCTGATATCGGAGATAGGTGTTGCGCTGCTCCCCGCGCCTGTTGTTGATCCCTATCTGCATCGCCTTTTGGCTGCCGATGAGCACCGCCAGCCGTTTGGCCCTGGTGAGCCCGGTGTAGATGAGGTTTCGCTGCAATAGCACGTAGTGCTGGGTGACCAAGGGAATCACCACCGCTGGATATTCGCTTCCCTGCGACTTGTGGATGCTGATGGCGTAGGCCAAAACGAGCTCGTCCAGCTCCCCGGCCTCGTAGACCACCTCCCGGCCGTCCACTTCAATGCACACCTCCCCGCTTGGACCGTCCAGGCTGCGCACCCAGCCCAGATCCCCGTTGAAGACCTCTTTTTCGTAGTTGTTGCGCACCTGGAGCACACGGTCCCCGCGCCGCATGGTGCGGCTCGACTGAGGGTTTCGGCTATCCGGCGGATTGAGCCGCTCCTGAAGGAGCCGATTCAGCTCCGAGGTGCCCACCGGGCCTTTGTGCATCGGGCTCAGCACCTGAACCTCGTGGATGGGATCCAGCCCGTAGACCTTGGGGATGCGCTCGCAAACGGTATGCACAATGAGCTCCTGAACCTTGAACTGATCCTCCTGTTCCACCCAGAAGAAATCGGCCTGCGGAGGCTTCTTGTCCCCGGCTACCGGAAACAGCCCTCCCTTGATCCGGTGGGCGTTGATAACGATCTGGCTCTCCTGGGCCTGGCGGTAGATCTGCTTTAGCTCGCGGCTGGGCAAAACTCCGCTGGCCAGGAGATCGGCCAGAACGTTTCCCGGGCCCACGGAAGGGAGCTGATTCACATCCCCGACCATGATGAGACGGCAGGTCAAAGGCAGGGCGCGCAGCAGGTGGAAGAACAGCCTGCAGTCCAGCATGGAGACTTCGTCAACGATCAAGGCATCCACCTTGAGCTTGCGCTCCTCGGTATAGGAAAACTCCCCTTCAGGACCGAAGCCGAGCAGTCGATGCAGGGTATGGGCCTGCGAATCCGTGGCCTCGGACAAGCGCTTGCTGGCCCGGCCGGTGGGAGCGGCCAGCTTGACCTTGAGCCCCAGCTTGCGAAGCACCACCACGATGAGCTTGGTAATGGTGGTCTTGCCCGTGCCCGGCCCTCCGGTGAGGATGGAAACCTTGTTCTGACAGGCCTCAAAGACCGCTTCCCTCTGCTCTGCCGAGATGGACAGGCCGACCCGCCGCTCCGCCTCATCGAGCAGGCCCTGCACCTTCGCCTCCTCCAGCTGCCCGGGATGCTGGAGCATGGCTACCAGCCGGGAGGCTATTTCGCTCTCCAGGTGATACATATGGCGCAGAAAAACGGCTGCATCCACCTCCAGCTCGGGAAGCGCCGCGATCCGCACCCGCTTTCGCTCTTCAAGCTGGCTCAAGGCCGGCTTGAGCTTTTCCGGATCCATATCCTCCAGAACAGGGGCCGCCTGACTGAGCAGCTCCTGGTGAGGCATAAAAAGGTGGCCCTGCTCGCTTTGCTGGGTGAGGACATACAGCAGGGCCGCCTGCAGCCTCTGGGGGCTGTCCGGGGCGAAGCCCAGCTTGAGGGCCATGTTGTCCGCGGTTTTAAAGCCTATGCCGCGGATTTCGTAGGCCAGATCGTAAGGGTTCTGCTGCAGCTTTTCTATGGCCTGGGCGCCGTAGCGCTTGAAAATGCGGCCGGCGAAGGTGGGCGGAACGTCGTGGCTCTGCAAAAAGAGAAGGAGATGCCGGACCTCCTGCTGCTGGGACCAGGACTCCTTGATCTGCTCCAGCTTCTTGGAGCCTATGCCTTCGACCTCCAGCAAGCGTTGCGGAGCTTCATCCAGGATATCGAGCACCGAGCGGCCAAAGGCCTTTATCAAACGCTCAGCCAAGGAGGGGCCGATACCTTTGATGAGGCCGGAAGACAGGTAGCGGCGAATGCCGTTTTCACTTGCCGGAAGGGACTGGGTGCAGGAGGTGACCTGAAACTGGCGGCCGAACTTGGGGTGCTCCTTCCACTCCCCTTGGAGCTCCAGGCGCTCCCCGGGAACCACATGGCCGATGTTGCCCACGATGGTCACCAGGCCGGGCTCCTCAGGAGAGCGTACCCGGGCCACGAGATACTGGCTCTCCGGATTGTGGAAAACCACGGACGCGACCTCTCCGGTTAGGGACGCAGCCATGGGGCTCTTCAATCCAGGGCTTGGCGATAGTTGAGGGACTGCTTGAGGGTCTCCCGGTCCACATACTTGAGATCGGAGCCTACGGGAATACCCTGGGCCAGCCTGGAAATCCGAATCGAGGGGTACTCGCTGTGGATGAGGTTCCTGATGTAGGACTCGGTGGTTTCTCCGTCCCGGGTGGTGCCCAGGGCGAGGATGATCTCCTCCACTTCTTCTGAGCTCAGGCGGTTGCGCAGCCGATCAAGCTCGAGACTGGAGGCCTGAATGCCCTCCAAAGGGGAAAGGAGCCCTCCCAGAACGAGGTACTTGCCCTGGAACAGGCCCGCCTCCTCCACGCTGAGCAGGGAATCCCAGTCCGGCACCAGGCAGATCACGGTATCGCTCCTGGAAGGATCGGAGCAGATGGAGCAGGGCTCCTCGTCGGAGAGACTTCCGCATTGGGAGCACACGCACAAGGACTCCCTGAGGTCTACAATGCTCTCTCCCAGGCTGCGCGCCTTTTCCCGGGGCATGTGCAGCAGGGTCAGGCCGATGCGCAGAGCGGATTTGGGTCCCAGGCCGGGGAGCGAAGCGAGCTGATCCACCACGTGTTGAAGGGCGCGAGGCAGCTGGTGCACAACGACTCCTGCTCTAGGCTACATAAGGCCCATACCGGGAATCTTCAGGCCCCCGGTGATCTTGGACATCTCGTTCTCCATCATCTCTCTGGCTTTGCGAAGCGCCTCGTTGCAGGCCGCAACCACAAGGTCCTGGAGCATGCCCACATCGTTGGGGTCGACCACTGTGTGATCGATTTCGATATTCTGGATCTCCAGCCCTCCGGTGGCGGTCACCGTAATCATGCCGCCGCCGGAGGTAGCCTGTACCGTCCTTTGCTTCAGCTCATCCTGCAGCTCAGCCATTTTCTTTTGCATTTGCTGCGCTTGGCGCATCATCTCCTGCATACCCATAGGGCTATCTCCTTGCTTGTAAGTCAGGGTGGCCAGTGGCCACGCTGACTTCATGGGGTTGATCAAGAAAAATACAATTAACTGATTTCTATGTATTTATGTTGCGCATTGCTATGACCGGGCTGATCAAATGCAGAAACTCTTTGAGCGGTTCGCAATGCTGTATGAAGTTCATACGAGCGCGGCCGAGACCGCATCATTTGCTCTTCCTGGTCTCGATGCCCACCAGCCTGGCCTGGAAGGTATCCATCGCCGTTCTGACCGCCGGATCCTTCAGGACCCGATCCCGCAAGTCGGCGCTCGATTCCTGCCTGTTGTTTTTGGGCTCTATCTCCAGCTCCAGGGAGCACTGGAAGTACTCCTCGGCCAGATGCCTCATGGCTTCCAGCTTGTCTCTCTGCTCCCGGATCCGCTTGGCCAGGTACCCGGAACAGCGAAGGGTCAGCTTCCCATCCCGCACCTCGCCCTGTACGGACTGTTCCATTCCGGGAATGGGCGGGGAAAAGCCCCCGTTCTTCAAATAGGCGACAAACCCCTCCCAGGTGGGATTGTCCGGTTTGTCAACCAGCTCCTCATTGCTTTCCTCCGGCTCTTCGTTTTTCGCCGCAGCCAATTCCGGCTCTGCCTGGACGGGCTGAGCAGCAGGGCTCGAAGGCTCTGAAGCCTCACCGGCATAAGGCTCCGGGCTTGATTCCTGAAGGCTTGCCCCGGAATCGGGAGCCGCGGCCCCGTCATCCGGAGCCTGGGGCAGATCCGCATCCGGCAGAGGCACCAGCTGCGGCAGGTAGGCGATATTGATCAGCAGGAGCTCCAGGGCCAGGCCCGGATCCACGCTCGTGAGCACCCGCCTTTGCCCTTCCAGGGTCATCTGCCATGCGGCATGAATGTGGCTCAGAGAAAAGCGATCGGTCCAGCCGAGCAGCTCTCTGGCCTCCTCTTGCGGCTGGTTGAGAACGGCTAAGCCCTTTTCTCCGGACTGCTTGAGAATGAACAGGTTTCGCCAGACTCCGGTCAGCTCCTGCAGGAAGAAACCGAGATCAAGCCCCCTGTCCAGCAGCTGCCGAACCTGCTCCATGAGCCCGGTGCAGTCCTGATCCGCAAAGGCCTGGAGCAAGTCGGTCATCATCTCCTGCCCGGCTACGCCGAGCACATCCCGAACCGTCTCCAGCCGGACGGCGCCTTCGCCCAGGGCGAGTATCTGCGACAGAAGGGACATGGAGTCCCGGACGCTGCCGGCCCCTTTCCGGGCCAGGATGGATACCGCCTGCGGATCGAACTCCACCCCCTCCCGCTGCAGGATGTCTCGAAGATGGCTTTCCAGGGAGCTCTGGGACAGCCGCTTGAAGATATAGTGCTGACAGCGGCTGACTATGGTGGTCGGAAACTTGTGCGGCTCTGTAGTGGCCAGGATGAAGGTTGCGTGCCGGGGCGGCTCCTCCAGTGTCTTGAGCAGTGCGTTGAAGGCGGAGCGCGAGAGCATGTGGGCTTCGTCGATGATGACCACCTTGTAGCGGCACTCGATGGGGGAATAGCCCACCTCTTCATTCAGCTTGCGCACATGGTCCACGCCGGTATGCGAAGCGCCGTCGATCTCGAGGACGTCGAGGCTCGTTCCCTGCGTGATCTGCCTGCAGAACTGGCACTCGTTGCACGGCTCCGCCGCCGGGCCGGAGCGGCAGTTGATGGCCTTGGCCAGAATGCGGGCCACCGTGGTCTTGCCCACCCCGCGGGTGCCGCTGAACATATAGGCCGGAGCGATCTTGCCCTCGGCCGCCGCGCGGGACAGAATGGTGCGCAGCGATTCCTGCCCCAGGACCTGGGCAAAGCACTGTGGCCTATAGGTGGTGCTTAAATGTCTCTGGCCGATAGCCATGAATACTCGCTAGTCAGCGCAGCCTCCGACAAATCTGACTCTAGAGCTCGAAATGGGTCAGCCAACCGGCGTACTTCAAGTTGTCCCCCAGGACCACCTTGAAGAACTCCTGCTGCAGCAGCTTGGTTACCGGGCCGGCCTCGCCGGGTCCAATGGTCCGCTGGTCGAGCTCCCGAACCGGGGTCAGCTCGGCTGCGGTTCCGGTCAAGAAGGCCTCGTCCGCCACGTAGATCTCATCCCTGGTAAAGGCCTGTTCCAGGACCTGGTAGCCCATGTCCCGGGCCAGGGTGATGATGCAGTCCCGGGTGATGCCCGGGAGCACCGATCCCAAAGGAGGAGTCTTCAGCACGCTGTGCTTGACGATGAAGATGTTTTCCCCGCTGGCCTCGGATACGTACCCGTCGGGATCGAGAAGCAGGGCTTCGTCATAGCCGCCGTCTACCGCCTCGCGCTTGGCGAGGACCGAGTTGACGTAATTGCCGCAGATCTTGGCCTTGGTCATCATCACGTTCACATGGTGGCGGGCAAAGCTCGAGGTCTTGACCCTGATCCCTTTCTGGAGACCCTCGTCGCCCAGATAGGCGCCCCAGGGCCAGGCGGCGATCATGAGATGCACCGGATTGTCCGCTGGATAGACCCCCATGACCCCTTCTCCCACAAAAACCAGAGGCCGGATATAGCCCTCCCGGAGCCCATTGACCCGCATAATATCCACAATGGCCGATCGAACCCGCTCCTGGGTGAAGGGAATCTCAACATTCAGGATTTTCGCGGAATCGAACAGTCGGGCCACATGCTCATCGAGACGGAACACCGCCGAGCTCCCGTCGGAACAGCGATAGCAGCGCAAGCCTTCGAATACCCCGTCGCCGTAGTGCAGCGTGTGGGTCAGAACATGCACCTTGGCCTCTTCCCAGTCCACGAGCTCCCCGTTGAACCAGATCTGCCTCGATTTCTCAACCATTCAATCCCCTCCTTTGGCTGAAGATGTTCCTGTACACCGTCCCTGCGCCGATCGCTGCCTTGCTGCGGGAAAAGACCGTGGAGAGCAGCCAACTGCTTGAGGCAGGCCGGGCCGTGTTGCTTTTCTAGAGCTCTCGCCGAGCGCTTGGTCGGTTTCTTGGGTTCGGGCCGGCAACCTCGGGTTGCCTGCTTGCCTTTAACTGTCCGGCCGCAGGCTGCGGCCTACCCCTCACTGGTTCGGAAGATGAGCTGTATGGGTGCGATATGCAAACCGAACAGCTTTCGGATCTGCCGCTCCAGATACTTGGAGTACTGATGCTTTATCAGTGTATGATCGTTCATGAAAAAAACAAAGGTCGGCGGCACAGTGTCCACCTGGGTCAAGTAGTAAAACTTGGGCCTTCGGTTCTTGGCCACCGGCGGCTGATAGGAGCGCAGCGCAGTTTGCAGCCCGCGGTTCAGCTCGCCGGTGGGAATCCGCTTCGAGGTCTCGTTCCACAGCCGTTCGCACAGCGGCAGCAGGCCGCCCAAACCGCTCTTGGTGACGCTCGAGGTGTAGATAATGGGCACATGGGAGCAGAACTTGAGCTCCTCCTGGAAGGAGCGTTTGAGCTGGCCCCTTTTCTTGGAGGCAATGAGATCGAGCTTGTTCACCGCCACAACAAACGGAACCTTCTCCCGGTTCAAGTAATCCAGGAGCTTCTTGTCCTGGGCGATGACCCCGCGATCCGCTTCCAGGAGGAGGACCGATACATGGACCCGCTGGCTCGTCGTCAGGGCCCTCAGAACGCTGAAGCGCTCCAGGGAATCCCGAATCCGGCTCTTGCGGCGCACGCCAGCGGTATCCACGAATATGTAGCGGCCGTTTTCCTTCTCCAGAACCACATCCACGCTGTCCCGCGTGGTCCCGGCCTCGGAAGCGACGATGAGCCGCTTTTCCCCGATAAAGGCGTTGATCATGGAGGACTTGCCCACGTTGGGCCGGCCCAGCAGGCCGATGCGCAAACCCGGCAGCTGCTCTTCCTTGCGCCTCGACTCCCACAGCTCCGGAAGCCGCTTATCGATCTCCTCCTGGAGCAGAGGCATGCCGAAGCCGTGGGCTGCAGACACCCCGACCAGGTCGAGACCAAGGGCGTGAAACTCGGCCAGGAACCGCTCTTCAAGCTCGGCGCCGTCCACCTTGTTAACCACCAGGAGCGTCGGTTTGTTCGACTTGCGGACAAACCCGGCCAGCTCTTGGTCAAGATGGGTCAGGCCGCTTCGGCCGTCCGCAATCAGGAGAATGAGGCTGGCCTCTTCCATCGCCTCCCGGGCCTGATCAAAGATGGCCTGCTCCATATCCTCCCGCGACTCCGGATTGAGCCCTCCGGTATCCACAAGGGCGTAAGGGCGCGGCGCAGCCCTGACCTCGCCGTAGATCCGGTCCCGGGTGACACCGGGGCGATCATGGGTCAAGGCCTTGTTCTGGCGCAGCAGCCGATTGAACAGCGTGGACTTGCCCACGTTCGTTCGGCCCACAATGGCCACTGTGGGCAGAAGACTCGCTCTGTTTTGCGCCGCAGACTCGCCAGATGCCATCCGAACTTCGCTTTTCACTGCAGTGAGGTCTTGTGTTTTTCAGTCGGGGAAGCCAGGGGCTACCCGCTCATGTTCCGGCGATTCTACCTTCCAGTTATCACTCTGGCGATGTCTTGGTCAAACGGTGGAGAGAGGATGCCTCGCTCGCAGATTATCCGATCAATGAGGCTGCTGGGGGTGACGTCGAAGGCGTAGTTGTAGACCTGCACCCCGGAGGGCGTGATCTGGTAGTCCCTGACGTGGGTCACTTCCGAGTCCGGCCGCGATTCGATGGGAATCGACTCGCCGCTTGGAGTTTCCAGGTCAAAGGTGGAGCTGGGAGCGGCGACATAGAAAGGAATGCCGTGCTGCTGCGCCAAGAGGGCCAGATTGTAGGTTCCTATCTTGTTGGCCGTGTCTCCGTTGGCCACGATACGGTCCGCCCCCACGAGCACCGCATCCACAAGCCCTTTTTGCATGAGCAGCGCTGCTGCGTTGTCGCAGGCCACCCGAACCGGGATCTGGTCCTGCTGGAGCTCATATGCGGTCAGCCTGGCCCCCTGGAAAAAGGGGCGCGTTTCATTGGCGATGACCTGGATGTCCAGGCCTGCGGATTTGGCCGCCCGCACCACACCGAGAGCCGTTCCATAGCCTCCGGTGGCCAGGGCGCCGGCATTGCAATGGGTCATGATCGATTTCTTGTTCCGGATGAGCTCCAGACCGTGCTTGCCTATGGCCTTATTGGCCACAATGTCCTCGCTATGGATCTCCTTGGCCAATCGGAGCCACATCCAGTGCAGATCCTCCAGGCCGATCTCCGGGTCAGCCTCCCAGGCCTGATACATCTTGTGCACCACATAGCTCAGGTTAACCGCTGTCGGCCGCGCATTGGCCATGCGGTAGAGCTTTTCCTCGAGCTGCTCCTGCCAGTCGGGCTCCTCGGCATCAATGCCCAGAGTGGCCAGGCAGCATCCATAGGCAGCGACTATCCCGATCGCCGGAGCGCCCCGAACCACCATCTTCTGCAGGCCGTAGACCACGTCCTTGACCCGCCTGCAGACGAACCAGGATTCTTTGTGGGGCAAATAGCGCTGATCCAGAAGGAACAGGGCCTGCTCGCTCTCGGAATACTTAATGTGCCTTTTCATGGTGCCCTAATCCTTTTCGCCTTCGAGCTCCGCTCAGTCCTGCTCTCCGTCCAGCTGCCGACGCAGCATCTCGTTGACCAGCTTGGGGTTGGCCTGGCCTTTCGTCTTTTTCATCACCTGGCCCATAAAGAAGCTGAGCAGCTTCTTCTTGCCTCCTTGATAGGACTGTACCTCGTCCGGATTTTCCCGTACCACCTCGCTCACCACCTGGGCCAGCTCATCGGCATCGGATATCTGAACCAGCCCCTTGTCTTCAATGTAGCGCCGGGGGTCGGAGCCTTGAGCAAACAGCTCCGGAAAGATCTGCTTTCCGATCTTGGAGCTGATGGTGCCCTCATGGATCAGCTGCAGCAGATCCGCGAGCTGCGCCGGCTGCAAGGGAGCCTCGGAGGCCCGGAGCTCCCGCTCGTTGAGCTCCCGGAGCATCTCGGAGAGCATCCAGTTGCTCACCGTCTTGGCATCCGGGAATTGCCGGACCGCAGCTTCATAATAGTCGGCCAGATCGCGCTCCGCAGTAAGCACCTCGGCATCCTGAGCCGGCAGGCCGTAATCCTCCATGAAGCGATGCAGCCGGGCCATGGGAAGCTCCGGCAGCTCGCTCCCCCAGCGCTGCACCTCCTCCTCGGTGATCAGCAGGGGGACAAGATCGGGGTCCGGGAAGTAGCGGTAGTCGTGCGCTTCTTCCTTGCCCCGCATGGATCTGGTGCTGCCCTTGCTTTCGTCAAAGAGCCTGGTTTCCTGAACAATCTGCTCCCCGTCCTCCAGAAGGGCCTGCTGGCGGTCGATCTCATAGGCCAGAGCCTTGTGGACGTGGCGAAAGGAGTTCATGTTCTTCAGCTCGGTACGGGTGCCGAAAGGCCCCTGCCCTTTGGGCCGCAAGGAGACATTCGCATCGCAGCGGAAATTGCCTTCCTGCATGTTGCCGTCGCAGATGCCCAGGTAGACCAGAATGCTCCGCAGGGACTTGAGGTAGGCCACGGCTTCATCGGCGGAACGTATGTCCGGGCCGCTGACGATCTCGATGAGCGGCACGCCGGTGCGATTGAGATCCACGTAGCTTTTGTTCTCCGCCGGGAGATGGATCGACTTGCCGGCGTCGTCCTCCATGTGGATGCGGATAATGCTCACCGTCTTCTTGGTTCCGTCCACCAGGATCTCCAGGCGGCCGTTCTCGGCCAGGGGCTCCTCGTACTGCGAAATCTGATACCCCTTGGGCAGATCCGGATAGAAATAGTTCTTCCTGGCGAAAAAGGACTTGGGTCGGACTGTGCAATCCACTGCCAGGGCCATCTTGGCCGCGAACTCCACCGCCCTTTTATTGGGAACCGGAAGGGCTCCGGGCATTCCGGTGCACACTGGACAGGTATTGGTGTTCGGCTTCTGGCCGAAGGCGGTGGAGCAGGAGCAGAACAGCTTGGATGCGGTCTTGAGCTGCGCGTGAACCTCCAGCCCAATCACAGCTTCATAGGCACTCATCAAGACTCCCATAAAGACGATATATAGGAAACAGTTTACGAGGCTCCTTCTTCCCGGACCAAGAGAACATACAGGGCACCTCGATGCTTGAGATGCCCGGCCATATATCTTGCCCGCCTGCCGGAGCCGCAAAAAAGGTCCACATGGTGTCCCTTAATGGCCCCACCCACATCCTGGGCCAGGCCCAGCCCGCTGAGCTGAAGTGTATCTCCACTGTCCTGGCCTGGCAAGGGGAGCGAAAAGGCGAGCAGCGATCCCAGGGGCACTACCCCGGGATCCACAGCCAGGCTGACCCACGGGGTCAGCTTGCGCCCCATAGCCCCGAAAGGCCCGTCCTCCTGCAGGCTGAAGAAGACGTAGCTGGGGTTGGAATAGAGAATCTCCGGCAGGAGATCCGGATTTTCCTGCAAGCAGGTTTCGATACGCTGCAGGCTGACCTCCTCGGGCTCCAGATAGCCTCTCTCCACCATGACCCTTCCCAGGGACACGTAGCGGCGTCCGTTCTTCCCGGCGTAGCCGATATGCCTAGCCTCCCCGTCCGGGAGGATGAGCTTGCCGGAGCCTTGAATCTGAAGAAAGAACAGATCGAGGAGATCCTTGGCCCAGGCCACAATCGGAGCCTTGTCCCGCAGGGAAACCGACTCTTCGATGGCTCGCCTGGAGTGGTAGGGAACTATGCGCTCGCCCTCAAGGCGGTAAATGAGCTTCTGCTTCGCCCAACGGGGATGGAAATCTCCAAGGTCGGCCACCTTGAGATCCCTCGGGCGGCCGTAGATGGGGTAGGGATATCCGGGTCTCGGCTTCAGGCTGCCTTCCAGGGCCAGCTCGAAGTAGCCGGTGTACAAGGGGCCCGGCCTGAGCTCCAGCCAGGTGAAATGCTTTTTCAGCAGCTCCGGACTGTTTTCCAGGCGGGGCAAAAGATGGAGCAGCCGCTTTAATGTGGCCTGCAACCGGCCCCAGGTTATCTCCCGATTATAAACCCTCACCGCAGTGCCTTCCTGCGGCCTGGAGCTGACGTACTCCAGGCTTCGCTCCAGGGCGGGGCGATAGTCTTGCCAGGAGGAAAGCCCCTGTGCCGAAGGATTGAAGGCCCTGGCCAACCTCTCTGCCCGTTTTTCCGGAACCGGGGAGAGCTCCTTGCGCACCTCCACCTTGGGGTAACAGCCGGAAAACAGCAACAGGGCCGGGATAAAAAGAAGCAGCCAACGGACTAAGGGGCGGATTGTATGCCGCCCTGGCTCGGGTGGCTGTCCGGACTGCCGGAATAAAAAGGCCTTGCAGGTCCCCCGGCAATCGTCTCTGGATACTGGACTGAACAAACTGGAATATGGGTGTGCTCCCGGGGAAGGAGTAGCCGGTATCAAGAGATGTAGCCCTTTGTTTTCAATTTTTGGATATAGTGGCTGTCCGAAGGCTGGATGAAAAGGAGAGGCTTCTCTGCCTGCTCAATGAAGATGCGATCCCCGATCCGCAGCTCCCGGCCGGATTGGCCGTCCA
>CAZQPF010000017.1:0-46622 GCA_964595165.1 uncultured Desulfohalobiaceae bacterium | reverse complement strand
GGGGCGGGAGCTTTCCATCCAGCCTTTCGGCCTGGAAGCCCAGAGCGTGCTGCGGCTGGAAAAGGGGCATGTGATCATCGGATCTGAGAGCGAGCAACGCACCAATCTCCTGGATCTGGGAATGGGATCTCTCTGCGACTGGAATAAGACGGGTTATAAGACCGTAGGCCTTCCCGCCCTGCGCAGGGCATCCGAGCAGCAGGACCGGCTGACTCTGGTAGGGCTGGAGTTTCCCGGAATGCAGCGGGCGCCGAAGGACGGCTCGATTATTGTCCAGGACCGCATACTGGGCTGGGTGTGCACCGCCCGCTGGAGCACAGCCAGCAGCAGGCCCTTCGGTCTCGGCCTGGTGGAAAAGCCCTGGAGCCGGGAAGGACAAGAGCTTGAGGTCTTCGAGGACGACGGCGGACAAGAGCGGCTCCCCGCGAAGGTGGTCCGGCCTTTGTTCTACGACCCCGGGGGCGAGCGGATGCGCATGTAGCAGGATCAAGCACTGCGCCGTCTGCAGTCGGCGCAGTGCTTGATCCTGCATCGGGACTTAGCTTAATTAAAAAGGATGCAGCATGGATACGATGGAGCGCAAGGGACCGGTTTCCTTCGACGCGAAGGTGAAGCATAAGGAAACGAGGGACCGCTGGCCGGTGGTTCTGGAGTACGAGCAGGAGGGCAGGGGGCCCCATGTGGTGGATTTGAGCCATCGGAAGAAGCTCGACGTCCAGGATGCGAACCTGGATGCAGTCATGCCCCTGGGCCTCGATCTTCCGAACAAGGTTAACCGCTGCCGGCTCGATCGGGGCATTCTCGTCAGCAGGCAGGGAGAGCGCCAGGCAGCTGTCTGGGATCTGGGGCGCGGACTGGAGCAGGTTCCAGATGAGCCCGCTGTCACCGACGTGACCGAGGGCCTGGCTCTGCTGGCCCTGTTGGGGCGGGAGGCCTTTCCTATCCTGGAGAAGCTCTGCGGGCTGGATCTTGAGGCTGCAGCGCGGACAGGTCCGGCACTGTTGCAGGGCCCGGTAGCCCATGTGCCCTCCCAGGTCGCGGTGCTGGGTGACAAGGAGCACCGGATGGTGCTCTTTACCTGCTCCCGGGGCTATGGGCAGGATATGGCCGAGGTGGTCCTGGAGGCCGGAGCGGAGCTCGGGCTGCGTCCGGCCGGGGAGAAAAAATTCCAGGAGTGGCTGAGAGCTCTGGAAAGGTACTCGCTCCAATAGCCTGCGGCCCGGTTGTCTGGCGGCTCGTATGCTCCCAATCTCGACCGGCCAGAGCGGCCTTCAGCAGATATGCGATAAATCAGCGGCTGGGTTTCTTATTAATCAAGCCCATTCAGTCAGCTTATCTTAACTCTGGAATTTCCATCTTCGCTATGCGCCATGCGCTTTGCGCTATGCGAGTTTAACTGTGAACCGTGAGCTGAACTTTGAACTTTCAAGCTATATATCCATTTCACATTCCAATAGATGAGCGCGGCCTTCGGAGACCGGGCTCATCTATTGGACGTTGAACAGGATATCGTTTTCCAGGTACATCTGCTCCAGGCGTTCTTGATAGCTAGTGCTCGAGTCCCCGAGCCGGCTGGCCAGTTCCAATACGAGGTAGCGGATAAGGCAGTTGCTGATGGTCAGATCGCCGTAAAACGGGATGTTCTTTGAAGGCGCGATCAGCGAGAGGTCGGCAAAGGAGAGCAGCGGGCTGAAAGAGCTGTCCGCTATGACCAGCAGCTTGTGCCCCAGCCGTCGCGCCGCCTTGCCCAATCGGATGAGCTCGTTGGGGTACCTGGTGGTGGAAAAGGCGACTACCAGGCTTTTCTGCCCCGCGTTGGTCAGCCAGTCGATGCAGGTGCTGTCGCTTCCTTTCAGGATGTGCACCCCCGGGCGGACCTTGGTAAGCCCCCAGCCCAGAAGGTAGGCCGGGGCATAGGAGAGGCGGGACCCGGTGACGTAAACGGTGTGCGCTTGCTGAAGCTCCTGGACAACCTTCTCCAGGCTGGGGGCATCAACGTTCTCATAGAAGTGCTGCAGATTCTCCAGGCCTTCGAAAACCACCCTGTGGAGCCGATCCGTTTGGGGGTGCCCCACATGGCTCAGCGAGCTGCGGTCCAAAAGGTTGATCTCGGCGTCCAGAAGGTCGCGGAGCTCCTGCTGGAACTCGCTGTAGCCGCCGTAACCCAGTCGCCGCACGAAACGGACCACCGTGGCCTCGCTCACCTGGCTGGCGGAAGCGAGCTCCTTGGTGGTCATAAAGACCACTTTTTTCGGCTGCTCCAGGATAAATTCGGAAAGCAGCCGCCCCTTGGAGGTCTGTTCGGCCAGATGGTCCCGTATCCTCTGCAGCACCGGATGGCGATCTGCCGCCGACATGCTTTTACTCCTTGCTCCAGTAGTTGGAGGCCTTGACTCTCCTGCCCCGCGCAGGTCCCAAGCTATTGTTGCAGCTTTTTGCTTCCTTGTAAACGAAAGCTGAATGACTAAGAAGCAGCTGTTTCATAATTGACGTTATTCGCTTCATTGAGTAGAGTTGGAATAGAACATGGCAAAATAAACTGGAAAGAGATCCAAGGCATCTCTGCAAGGAGAAAATGATGTCCAGCAGGCCCCGCACCGGAGGAATGTACACTCCATTGTCACCGTCTCAGGTGGAGACCGTGCACCAGGCGGCCCTGAGGATCCTGGAAACCACGGGCATCGGGTTCGAGCCCAGACTGGAGGAAGCGGTCCGGCTTCTGGAGCAGGCCGGGGCTTCGGTTGATAGGGATAAGAAGCGTATTATCCTGCCGCGGACAATGGTTCAGGAGCATCTGGCCAAGGCACCGAATCGTGTCCTTCTCTATAGCCGGGACGGGAAGAACGACCTGGATCTGACCGAGGATCAGGTTCATCTGGGAACCGGCGGAGCCGCAGTGAGGGTTCTCGATCTGGAGACCGGGGAGGCTCGATCCTCGACATTGAGCGATCTTTATGAGCTGGGACGACTTGTGGATCAGCTCCCCAACATCCATTTTTTCCTCCGGCCCTGCATCCCCACCGACATCCCGGAGTCCGGCTACGACGTCAATGTCTTCTATACCTGTTTTCAGGCCACGGGCAAGCATGTCATGGCCGGGGTGAATGACATCCAGGGGCTGCACCAGGTGGAGGACCTGGCTGCAACCATCGCCGGAGGGCGGGATAAGGTACGGGAAAAGCCGTTTTTCTCCATCATTACCTCTTTTATCATCAGCCCCCTCAAGCTGGATACCCATTCGGTGAACATCATGCTCGAGTGCGCCAGGAACCATATTCCGGTGGCCCTTTCCGGGGCCCCCATGGCGGGGTCCACCTCGCCGCTGACCATGGCCGGCACCCTGGCTCAGACCCACGCGGAGCAGATGGCCGGGATCGTTCTCTGCCAGCTGGCCAGCCCGGGAGCGCCTCTTCTCTACGGCGGTATCCCCAGCCGGGCCGATCTGCGGACCATGAACTACTGCGGCGGTGCCGTGGAGTGCGGCATGATGAATGCGGCCATCCATCAGCTGGCCAACCGCATCCAGGTTCCGAACTACAACTCTTCCGGTCTGTCCGATTCCAAGCTGCCGGATGCCCAGGCGGGATGGGAGAAGGGCATGACCACCCTGCTCGCTGCCATGGCCGGTTCCAACTATCTGCACCATGCAGCCGGCATGCTGGAGTCCATGATCTGCGTTGCAGCAGAGCAGTACGTCATCGACGACGAGATCATCGGCATGACCTGTAGGGTGCTCGACGGCATCGAGGTGGACGAAGAGCGGCTGGCCTTGGAGGTCATCGCAGAGGTCGGCCCCGGTGGAGAGTTCATGACTGCGGATCATACCTTGGAGCATATGTACAGCGAGTACTTCGGCGGCAACGGGGTAACTGACCGGGCAAACAGATCGGCCTGGGAGAGCTCCGGAGGGCTGGATGCCAGGCAGCGGGCCCGAAGGATAGCCAAGAAGCTCCTGGACAGGGAAGCAGCAAGCCGCATTCCGGAGGAAACGGATCGAAAGATACGGGAACAGTTTGACATTTTGCTATCCATTGCTCATAAAAAAGAGTAATCTATACCACAAATTGAGCGGGTCGTCCCCGTGAAAGACGCACCTGCAAAAAGTCGTGCCTGAATGACTCAAGCGCAAGTACTTTCTTATAACTATTTGATTTTACTGACAACTGACTACCGGCTTCTGACCACTGCGACTGCAAAACGATTTTTTGCAGTCGCATGTGTGGCACCCAGGGCATAACGAGCAACCAGAAGGGCGTGATGCAATGATCAGGGCTTGGGACTACTTGATGAAGAATCCGGACATGGTGATCACCTGGGCTGTGGATCATCTCATGATCATCGGCGTGGCCCTGTCCATAGCCATGGTCATCGGTATCATCGTGGGCGTGTTCATCTCCGTACCCGGGAGGGAGGCGCTGGCCGACAGCGTGCTCTACCTGGCCGAGATCGTGATGACCATTCCCAGCATGGCCCTCTTCGGTCTGCTGATGCTCATTCTGGGAGGGCTGGGCCTGTCCGCGATCGGGTTTCTGCCGGCGGTGATCGCCCTCATCGTCTACGGGCAGCTTCCCATACTCCGCAATACGCATATCGCCATCAAATCGGTGGACCCCCATATGATCGAGGCCGGCCGGGGTATGGGCATGAGCAACTGGCAGATCCTGTTCAAGGTGGAGCTGCCTCTGGCCCTGCCGGTTATCCTGGCCGGTCTGCGCAACTCCATTGTTCTGCTCATCGGAATCGCCGCCATCGCTGCGCTCATCGGGGCAGGCGGGCTCGGGGTGCCCATATTCCGCGGGTTGCGTACAGCCCGCTATGATCTCATCGTCATCGGAGGAGTCACTGTTTCCATCTTCGCCCTCATTATTGACGGGTTCATGACGCTGCTTGAGCGGTGGATCACGCCTCGAGGGCTCAAAAGGGGTTGATGCGCTATGATTGAGCTGGAGCAGGTAACGAAAACGTTTGCCGATGGAACCACCGCCGTCAAAGACGTCAGCTTTACCGTGGAGCAGGGCGAGCTCTGCGTCCTGCTGGGGCCCTCGGGGTGCGGCAAGACCACGACCATGAAGATGATCAACCGCCTGGTGCCCTTGAGCAAAGGCAAGATTCTCATCGACGGCAAGGACGTGCAGAGCTTCCAGGACACAGAGCTGCGCATGCAGATCGGATACGCCATTCAGGAGATCGGCCTCTTTCCGCACATGACTGTGGCTGAAAACATAGAGGTGGTGCCGGAGCTTAGAGGCTGGTCCAAGGCCAAGCGCAGAGAGAGAGCCGCCGAGCTTCTGGAGATGGTCAAGCTTCCGGCCAAGGAGTTCATGGACCGCTATCCCAAGGAGCTCTCCGGCGGACAGCGGCAGCGGGTGGGCGTGGCCCGTTCCCTGGGCGCTGACCCGGAGTATCTCCTCATGGATGAGCCCTTTGGAGCCATCGATCCCATCACCCGGGTGGATCTGCAGAACGAGTTCCTCAAGATTCAGCAGCACATCAAGAAGACCATAGTTTTCGTCACCCACGACATCTACGAGGCCATCAAGATGGGGGACAAGGTGGCTCTCATGAACCGGGGGGAGCTCATCCAGTTCGATACCCCGTTCAATATCCTGTTCAATCCCCAGGACAAGTTCGTAGCCGATTTCGTAGGCCGGGACCGGGCCCTGAAAGGGCTCCAGCTCATCCGGGCCAAGGAGGTCATGCGCAAGTCGGTATTCACCGCCTCGGAGGAGGAGAGCGTGGAGGATCTCAAGAGCCGGGTCGGGCCAGAGCATGCCAAGGAGGACATCCCGGTGGTCAAGGACAACGGGGTTTTTCTCGGTTTCGTCAAGCTGGAGGAAGCCGGGACCGGACCGGTTTCCGAGCACCTCAAGCATAAGCAGGCCGCGACTTCCGTGGATACCGTTCTGGACGAGGCCCTGTCCGTCATGCTCAGCGGGGAGCGGAACATGCTGGCCATGCTGGACAACGAGCACCATTTTCAGGGAGTGCTCTCCTTCTCGGACATCCAGCGGGCGCTGAGCGAAGCCGATCAATCCAGAGGGACCCTGTGAGCTTGGGAGGTCAAAGTTGATCGTTCACGGCTCACAGTTAAGACCAGGCCTTGAAAGGTACCAGGCCACAATATTCCACCCCTGACCTTTTGCAGGTGCGCCTATGAAGATAAAGCGCGAAGTTGTCCTCGTTGTTTTCTTGGTGATTCTTCTGGCCATAACCATCTGGGTAACCAGCCTGGGCAAAATCGGCATCTACTCCACCTTCTCCTGGGAGCAGATCTTCTACTGCAGCTGGTCCCATCTGGAGATGGTGGTAGTGGCGGTGCTCATCGGCACCTTCATCGGCGTGCCGTTGGGAGTTCTGGTCACCAGGCCGGGGCTGACCAGGCTTGCTCTGCCGGTTATCGGCGGGGCCAATATCGGACAGACCATACCCAGCCTGGCGGTTATCGCCATCATGGCCCCTATCCTGGGATTCGGCTTCCAGTCGGCCATTGTGGCCCTGTTTATCTACGGTCTGCTCCCCATAGTCCGCAACTCCTACACCAGCATCAAGAACATTGATCCGGCCATCATCGAGGCCGCCAAAGGGATGGGTATGAGCCGGAGCCAGATCGCCAGAAGGATCGAGCTTCCCCTGGCCCGGCCGGTTATTATGACCGGCATCCGGGTATCCACGGTCATCACCGTGGGTACCGCCGAGCTTGCCGTGCTGGTGGGCGGAGCCGGTCTGGGCAAGATCACCCTCACCGGGGTCTTTGCCCGGGAAACCCTCCTCATCCTCCAAGGCGCCGCCCCCACAGCGGCCATGGCCATTATTCTGGGCTTTATTCTCGAAAAGGCGGAGGATTGGATGACGCCGCGAGGGCTCAAGATTGAAAAAGGAGTCTAACCTTTAACCAGGAGGTGGCTTATGTCTGGTATAATGCGTCAAATGGTGGTCTGGGCATGCGTGGTTGCCTTTTTGGTCCTGGGCGCCGCAGGTGTGGCCTCGGCCAAGAAAAAACTGGTGGTGGGCAGCAAAAACTTTACCGAACAGTACATAATCGGCCAGATGATGAAGCAGATTTTGGAGGATCGCGGCTTTGAGGTGGATCTCAAGTCGGACCTGACCTCCATGGCCCTGCGCGGCGGCCTGGAGTCGGGCGATCTGGAGATCTGCGCCGAGTATACCGGCACCGCCTGGATGACCCATCTCAAGAAGGAGTACAAGCCGGAGATGGATCATATGGACGTCTATCAGAAGGTGAAGAAGGTGGATAAGAAAAACGGATACATCTGGCTGCATCCCATCTGGAACAACAACACCTACGCCCTGGCCTGCTGGCAGGAGTTCGCAGACAAGAACAACCTGGAAACCCTGTCCGACTTCGCCGCCTATTGCCGGGAAAAGGACGGCAAGGTCTCCACCTTTGTCGACTTCGAGTTTTCCACCCGCCCGGATGGACTGCCGGCCCTGGAAGAGCACTACGACTTCCATATCTCCGAGTCCCAGCTCAAGACCGGCGCCCCCGGGGCTTCCGTCCTGGGCCTCAAGAACAAGCAGGCCAAGGTGGGCATGGTCTTCGGCACCGACGCAGCCATTGCCGAGAACGGCTGGGTGGTGCTCAAGGACGACAAGTCCTTCTTCCCGCCCTATGATCTGGCTCCCTGCATCCGGGAGGAGGTTCTGGACAAGTATCCGGAGGTTAAGGACATCCTTCTGGAGCTCGTGCGTTCCTTCCCCGGAGGCGACAAGGCGGCCACCACGGATCTCGTGGCCGAGACCCAGTCCGTCTGGCAGGAGCTCAATGCCAGGGTGGATAATGAGCAGTTGCAGCCCCGCGAAGTGGCCCACGAATACCTCGTAGAGCACGGTTTGATCAGCGAGTAACACAACAGCTTGCCGGTTCCGGGGGTTTCCGGAACCGGCAAGCTGGTGTCCGCGCTCAGGCTACAAGAGGGGTCGGTATACCCTTACCGGCCCCTCTTGTTTGTTGCTGCCAAAAACAAACGGATAAGCGAAAGAAGAGTATGCGTTTTCTGGATGTCGATCTCACTACCGGATCTATTGCTCCCCGGATCATCTCCGAAGAGGACCAGGCGAGGTATCTCGGAGGCAGCGGCCTGGGGGCCAAGATTCTGGCCCAGGAAACCGGGCCCCGGACCGATCCGCTCGGCCCGGACAATCGGCTCATCTTTGCCCTGGGTCCCTTTACCGGAACCCGCGTACCCTGCAGCGGGCGGCACCATATTGTAGCCAAGTCGCCGCTGACCGGCATCTTCGGGGAGAGCGACATAGGGGGCCGGTTCGGATCCGAGCTGGCCAAGACCGGGGTGCAGGGGCTCGTCTTTCGCGGGCGGGCGCAGTCTCCGGCCCTGCTGTACATCAGCCCGGAAGGGGCCGAGCTTCGCGACGCCTCGAGCCTGTGGGGACTGGACACCTTTGACACCGAAGCAGCGCTCAAGGAGGACCTGGACGGCTCCTTTCAAGCCGCCTGCATCGGGCCGGCCGGAGAGCGCCTGGTTCCTCTGGCCGCCATTATGCACGACGGGGTCCACGCCCGGGCGGCAGGGCGATGCGGCCTCGGCGCGGTCATGGGCTCCAAGAACCTCAAGGCAGTGGTGGCCTCCGGGAAGGGCAGGCCAGAGGCCTTTGATCCCGCCGGGATGAAAGCCAAAGCCAGAGATATGGTCAAGGCCATAAGGAAGGCTTCCGGGGCCCTGAGCACCTGCGGTACTGCCGGCGGTATCGGCTCCCTGGAGGAGAACGGCGACCTGCCCATCAAAAACTTTCTCCAGAGCCGCTGGCCCGAGGTGGAGAACCTCTCCGGGGAGGTCATAGCCGAGCTCTACCTGACCCGCCGCTTCGCCTGCGGTGCCTGTCCCATCGGCTGCGGCCGGGATATCGAAATATCCGGCGGCCGCTACGGGGATATGGCCGGAGCCGGGCCGGAGTACGAAAGCGTGGGCACGCTGGGGAGCTACTGTCTGGTCAGCGACCTGGAGGCGGTCTGCCTGGCCAACGACCTGTGCAATCGCTACGGGCTGGATACCATCTCCACCGGAGCGGCGGTGGCCTTCGGCATGGAGGCCTATGAGCAAGGGGTCATCGATTCAGGGGATCTGGAGGGCCGGTCCCTTTGCTTCGGAGATCCTGAGGCCATGCTTTCCATGGTGCGTTCCATAGGCGAGCAAAGCGGGATGGGCTCCATTCTCGGCCAGGGAGTTCGCAAGGCCGCAGAGAGGCTCGGGGGCAGGGCGGCTGAGTTCGCCCTCCATGTCAAAGGCTTGGAGCTTCCGGCTCATGATCCGCGAGCCTTTTTCAGCTCCGCGCTGTCCTATGCCACCTCCAATCGAGGGGCCTGCCATCTGGCCGGGTTCACCCACGGCCTGGAGTCCTCCATGACCATGCCGGAGCTCGGTTACCCGGAGATCCAGGACCGGTTCGGCCTGGAGGGCAAAGGCGAGATGGTGGCTTTGATGCAGAATCTTATGGGCGCGGTCGACTCCCTCAAGGTCTGCAAGTTCATCCTCGGAGCCATCAGCATCCAGGATCTGCTGGACTGCTACCGTTTGGTCACCGGCCGTCACCTGGATCAGGAAGAGCTGCTGCGTGCCGGGGAGCGAATATTCACCCTGAAGCGGCTGTACAACGTGGCCCTGGGCATGAGCCGCAAGGACGATTCCCTCCCCCCCAGGATATTGACCTGGCCCAGGCGGAGCGGGGAGGCCGCAGGACAGCTCCCCCATCTGGGCAGAATGCTGGCCGACTATTACGCCTGCCGCAGCTGGGACGAGACTGGGATCCCCACCCGGGAAGCCGTCGAGCGGCTCGATTTGGGCTGGATGCGGAGGCATAGCCTACCATGAGGCCGAAACCGGGAACCAAAGCCAACGGGCTGACCGCGGACTGGAAGCATCCCACCGAGATTCGTTTCGGGGTTGGCCGCAGCAAGGAGCTGCCCGATATCTGCTGGAAGCTGGGCATCTGCTGCCCGCTGCTGGTAACTGATGCCGGGGTGGCCAAGCTTCCCTTCATCAAGCGGATCAAGAAGCGAAACCGGGAGGAGAGCATTGAAACGGGCATGTTCTGTGAGCTTGCCTCCGAGCCGGACGCCGCCTCGGTGAACAAGGGGGCCTTCCTTTTCCGGAAAGGGGGCTTCGACGGGATCATCGCAGTTGGCGGAGGAAGCGCGCTCGATGCGGGCAAGGCCATTTCTCTGGCCGCTGCAGTCGGCCCTTCCGGAATCTGGAGCTATGCGGCCACCAACCCCTATCCCCCGGCCACGAGCCGGAGGATACATCCACTTGTGGCTGTGCCTACCACCTCCGGGACCGGATCAGAAGTGGATGCCAACGCCGTGATCACCGATCCAGGCAGCCAGCGCAAGATAAGCCTGTACCATCCCGAGCTGCTTCCCAAGGTGGTGGTTGCAGACCCGCAGCTCACCAGGGGGCTCATCCCCTATTTGACCGCCTCAACCGGCATGGATGCCCTGTCCCACAACCTGGAGGCCCTGTGCAGCCCGCTGTTCCATCCTATTCTGGATGCCGTGGCCCTGCAGGGAATCGCCTATATCAAGGATTGGCTTCCCTTGGCCTGCACCCAGGGAAAACGATTGCAGCCTAGAGTCTTTACCATGGCCGCTTCCATCATGGGCGCGATCGCCTTTGAGAAAGGCCTGGGCGCCATGCATGCCATCGCCCATGCCATCGGCGGGTCCTTCAAGATCAACCACGGCCGAGCCGTGGGAGCTATCATGCCCTATGTTCTCAAGATGAACCGGACGCGGATCAGAGACAAGATGGGCCATGTAGCCAGGTACCTCGATCTGCCGCACCACGATTTCGACGCCGTGCTGAGCTGGGTGGTTGAGCTGCGCCGCGATCTGGGCATGCCGAGCTCGCTGAAGATGCTGGGAGTGCGAAAAGAGGATGTGCCTGATCTGGTCCGGCTCACCTTGGAGGACGTCAACCTGGGGACCAATCCCCTGGAGCTGAATGAGCGCAGAGTGCGTCGGCTGCTGCTGAACGCTGTGGAGGGGAAGCTGTAGTCAGCGTGGCCAGAGGCCAAGCTGACTTACATGGTAAATAAGAGGATGGCAGGAGCCATAAGAGAAAGACGTCCCCAGGGAGGACCCTGTGAACGAGGAAAAGAAAGTATTTGCAGTCGACTCTTCTTCTAGGATGCTTCCATGTGCGGCATAGTGGTTTACTTCGGAGATGCGCCCAACCGGCTGAGCCGCATCCTCACCGGCATGTGGGCCATTATCTACCGGGCTCCGGACAGCACCGGGGTCGGCGTTTTCGGCGACGACAGCGAGCCGATCAGAACCAGGAAGGCCCTGGGCTCGGTGGCCGAGCTCATAAGAACGCTCCATCTGGAGCCTCTGTTCCCCAATGCTGAAGACGAGCTGCGCCAGCTCTGGTGCGAGGCGGATGAAGATGCGCTGCCAGCGGCGCAGCGCCGTCTCCTGGAGCTCGAAGGCCTGGGGCTCGAGCACTGGGAAGGGGCCTGGGTAGGCGGCATAGCGCCGTGCTCCTGGCTGGAGCTGCTTGATCTGGAGCAGGTCAAGCAGCTGGTGCCGGGCATGGTGGGAAGCGCATCCCGAATATCCTTTGCGCTCTCCTCCCCGGAAGAGCTCCGCGATCTGGTGCATCGCCTGGGCCGGGAGTACGACTTGCCTCCTCTGGCCGCCAAGTCCGCCGTGGGTCTCGCCTTGGAGCAGCGCTTGGATCTCCTGCTGTATGGTGAAGAGATTGAGGTCTCGGAAAAGAGTCGAATGCTCCAGGCCTGGGAGAGGATATTTGAAGAGGCGGTCAACGGCGAGCCGCTTCAGGAAGAGAAACCTGCCGCGCCTGGAATCACTGTGCCCGATGACGGAGAAAGAGAGCGCCTGTGGAACATTCTGCAGCAAGCCAAGATCTTTCTCTCCCCGGATTACCTCCTGGACGGGGTGGCTTGCGTGTTTCGACTTCTGGATTCCCTGGTCTTGAGCCGGATGAGGCACAACGGGGCTCTCGAAGCGGAGATCCAATCCATCTTTGCAAACTTGATCGGGCGTCCCGAGGATGAGGGGAAGCAGTGGCGTCAGCTTTACCGGGCCGAGAAAGGGGTCAATCTCTTCGGCTTGGCTGCGGCAGCCGCGCTCACCTTTTTACAGCGAGAGCAATATCTGCCTTCCTTCGCCGGCAGCTCCGGTACAGAGCTTCCTCCGGGCCATGTTCCCGGCCAGACCCATCCCCTGAGCTTGAGGTTCCTGTCCCAGCCCATCCTGGCCCAGGGCCGCTGGGCTCTCCAATCGCCGGTAAATCTCGGCAATGCCCATCCCTTTTTGGATAGGGGCCGGGAGAGGAGCATTGTGCTCAACGGCCAGTTCAGCGGCAGTGTCGAGTCTCGGCTCCGGGACTACCTGCGCCAAGTGGCCGGTATTTCCCTGCGCAGCGACAACTCCAGCGAGTTCTTCGCTCTTCTCTGGGGGCACTTTTTCGATGTCTTTTTGCAGGAGCAAAAACGGTATCAGTCCATCCGGCGGCAGGTGGAGCTCGGCTTGGAAGAGCTGGCCGTGGGGAGCCAGTCCATCGACCATAACGTATTCCACCGGCTGCAGAAAAAAGGCCCGGAGGGCATTGACGAGCTCGCCTTCATGGAAACCATGAAGCGCATGATCGAAGACGGCGGACAGGTCGCAGTGGTGGGCATGAGCCTCGCGTCGCCGGGCAGCCTGTTCATTGCCAGCCACAACCGCCCGCTGTTCATCGTCAAGCGACCGGACAGCGAAGAGTTCATGGTGGTCTCCGATATAAACGCCGCTCTGGGGCTCTTCCCCCAATGGCTCATCCAGGAAAAGTCGAGCCGGATGGAGGAGCTTCTGCAGCAGGAGCCGGAGAACGGCAACCAGGCGGAAGCCAAGCAGGCCTACCGCGAACAGGAGGCGCGCATCCTGGAGCACTTCCGGGTATTGGTCTACCCCCTGGAGGGCGAGCGCCTTCTGGTGCGCATCAGGACAGAGCTGGAGAACAAAAGCGTGCTGCGCCGGCTGGAGGTAAGCGATTTCGAGGGGCAGGCGGTGGCAGATGTGGAGCCTTTCTATACCAATCTCAACCCCTTGCCCGTGAAAAAGGATCTGAACAAGACCTTCTACGAAACCCATCTCCAGGAGATTCCGGAACGCTTTCAAGATGTCCTGGACAATTACCTTGTACAGTACAGACACGGCGAATGGCCGGAGCTCAACCTGCGCAAGCGGGTTTTGCTGCGCAGATTCGGCAACCATTTGACCTCCCTGCGCCGGATCATCCTGGTGGGCATGGGGGCGGCCACTCATGTTGCCGCTATGGCCAAGAATGTCATCCAGGAGCTCATTCCAGAAATGACCGTGGTCGTCCTCAGCCCGGTGGATGTGGACGATGTGGGGCGGGCTATCAGTCCGGACCGGGATCTGGTCGTCATGCTCAGCTGGTCCGGCACCACCGCGGATATGGTTCAGTTCGCCCAGGATCTCAAGCGGCACAATGTGATCATGGTCGGCATCACTGAAAAGCCGTTCGGAGACATGGCCTTGGTGATCCGAAACAGCGGCGGCGTGATTCCGGTGCTCAGCGGCGAAGAGGTCACCATTACCGGGGTGAAGAGCACTCTGGGGCTGCTGTTCGTGCTGCAGCTTTTTTGCATCCATCTGGCCGGCGAGCTGGGACATACCGAGGCCGCAGAGCTGCTGCTGCCGGAAATGAAAAAGCTGCCCCTTACCCTCAAGGCCATGCTCCAGGATAGAAAGCTGCAAGAGCTTTCCAGAGATATGGCTGCCAGCCATGCGGACAGCGCGGCCCACATTGTGATCGATGCCCACCATTCCACCGGAACCGGCCGGGAGATCGGGCTCAAGCTGGAAGAGAACAGCTGGTCCTCCGTGGGCAAGACCTTCGACTATCGGGATCTGGAAACCAACGTCTTTCAGCGCAGCCAGGGGCAGTTCCTGACCCTGATCAACGCCACCTATCGGCCCCGCCTGGAAGAGGCGCAACGGGCCATGGAGCTATTGGCCGAGCAAGGGGTGGATTTCTGGACGGTTACCTTTGAGCAGGAACGCTTGCAAGTTATGCGGCAGCTGAGCCGGGAGAGGTGCATCGTCCTGCCCAAGGTAGACGATCTCCTGCAGCCGCTTGTGGATCTTGCCTTCTACTATCAGTTCGGGCTGCATTTCGGTTTGGCCCACGGCAGAAAGGCTGGAGAGCTTCCCAGAAACCGAGTCAAATCGGTGACCGCCAGTCGAAGCCGCCCCCGGAGGGTCAGCTCTCCCGCCGCCGCAGTCAAGCGGCTGGAGCAAAAGAACCGAAGCTGGAGCTCCAGCGAGCCGCGACCCTTGGAAAGGCTGCAGCATCGCCTCCAAGAAAACGGGTTTCCCTGGATAGAGGAGGCGGTCCAAGACTGGGAGCGGCAGTACTATGCGGACATGGTTGAGCTGTGCCGTCTGCTTGCCGGCCAGGATCCGTTGCAGTCGCTGCTTGACTTTGTACCGCACGATTTTCGCTCCCTGGCCGAGCTTGTCTTGGAGCAGCTTCCGGTGGATGGGGAGATCGTCTTTTTGCCCCTGGATAAAGGAGCCGATGCCACAGCCCGTAATCTGGCCCAGCAGTGGAGCCTTTATCTGCGCTGCCCCATCCGGGTGGACTCCCCCGGCTCTGCGATCCCGCGCTATCCCGAAGGCTCCTTGCTCGTCCTGCTCGCCTCGCAGGAGCCGGAAACCCGTGTCCTGGACTGCCTGCTGGCGGAAACCGGCCGCAATATCCTGTGGTTCGGGCCTGAAATGCCTGCTGATTACAAGCGGGTCTTCAACGCTTCCATGGGCTGCTACACCCTGAAGCCGAGGGGTTTGAGCTGCAGGCAGGATCTCCTCTATGCCGGGCTCTCTCTGCTTTTTATCCGGCTGTGGCGAACGAAGAACGTGGATCGGGCCCGCATCCTGGAGAGCCATTTCCAGCTCACCGGTCTGCTGCTGGCTGAGATGCTTCAGGATACCGAGCTGCGGCGAAGCCTGCAGCGCAGCATTGAGGACAACGCAGGCTATAAAACGGGGTTTTTCATTGGCCCGGGCTCCGGATCGGGGCTGGCCTGGGTGCATCGCTTCGACCGCAACGGACGTCGGGTTATGGAGTGGTATCCTTTCGGGGAGAGCGCTCACGGGCCGCTGGTTACCGTGGACAACCGGGCCGACCGCAAGTTCGTCCGCCTGGAGTCCAGGCAGCGGATGGTTGCGGGCTATGGTGAGGAGACGGTGCGCAGCTGGGAGGAGCGTTTTCTGGGGGGACTGGATACGGATTCTTTCCTCCGCGCACCGCAGAAGCAGAAGAAAGGGATCGTCTCCGCCTTTTACGCCGAGGGGGCTTGGTATGTTCCGGTTCTTCGGCCGGACTACGACGAGCGCGAGGACAACCTCATCCTGGTGGATGCCAGCAGCGATCGCTTTCTCGGCCAGGCCGTGGACGAGCTCTCCACCTTCGGGTGCCGTTTTGCCCGTCTCACGGTCATCACACAGCGCAGTTTCCTGGAGCAGGGCAGGCTCGGATCCCTGACGGACCATCCCATCAGCCATCTCCTGCTGCTGCCCTCGCCGGCCGGGGACCGGGGCGAGGAGCCCATCTCCGAATTTCTGCTCCCCTTTGCCCTCAACGTCCTGGGCGTGGCAACAGCGGCCATGAGCTAAAATGCCTGCCGAAGCATTCTGCTTCGGCAGGCATTTTTCATATATAGAGCCTTTTGCGAAGCCGCCAGCTTCGCAAAAGGCTCTATTCCTATGGATGGATCAAATCCACACTCGGAAAATGGAGCCGATATCTGGATATATCCCGGGTGAGCAATGGAAGTCGCATAACTGCTGCCTGAGCGCCGATATAAAAATCTGGCAGTGGGCTTCGTTTAGTGCCTTTTCGTTTCTTGTAGCCCAAAAACGCTTTGCCGGCCAGGAATAATGCCTCTTTGGGAAGCTCGAGCATCTTGAGTCCGGTCTGACGTACGGCGTGTTCCATCTCCTCGACTCGTTCAAAGCCAATGGAAACTTCCGAGTAGATTATCGCATTGATGTACAAAGGTCCGGAACGGTCGTACTCGATGAGCTTCGATTCCGACCAAGCGGCCCACTTTTGATCGTTGAGAAAGACATCGAGAATCACATTCGAATCGACGAGAACGCCTTTCATCGATCCCCTCTGGTCAGGGCCATGATCTCCTCGGTGGTCATGGTGACAGTACCTACTCCCCGTAGCTTCCGGAACTTCCTTTGGGCCTCCTTATCGACCTGACTTTTGACCAGGTAAACCCTTCCGCCTTCTTCAATGAAATCAACTTCATCGGCTGAAGTGATTCCTAACTTTTCCCTGATGCCTTGTGGAATAGTCACTTGCCCTTTGCTGGTAACCCTCATGGCGACCCCTCAATAGAAAGTAATAATCTTACTTGTATTACTCATACTAAGATCTGTCAAGGTAAAACGACAATGAGCTTTGTGCAGAAGCTCAGTTTCTCTTCTTGGGCCTGCCTTCCTCGACCTGCCGGCGCAGGCTGCACACCCCGCAAAGATCGGCATAGGCCGGATGGCCGCATTCGCGGCAGGTACCGAAGTCATTTTCCGGCTGTGCCGGAGGCTGCTTGCCCTCGACGTAGGAAAAGAGGAAGTTCCGCTTTGTTCCGGGCATCTCGCTTTCCAGAAAGTCCAGGGCCTGCTTGAAGGTATGACTGGTGGCCCCTTTGGAGAAGGAGCAATTGATATCCGCCGGCTCGATGCCTCGCAGCTCGCAGTAGATGAGGATCTCTTTGATCTCCACCCGGTAGAGGGGCTTGAGCTTGGCCGGAATGAGCGGGTGGGGCGAGGGAAGGTAGGGGTGCTGCTTGAGCACGTGTTCCTGGCGGTTGCCTATAAGATTTCCCAGCAAGCGGCCGGCCTCGTCGTCGAGATTGTGCCCGGTGACCACGGTCTGCATATTTTCCTGAACCGCCAGGCGGTTCAGGAAGTGGCGCTTCAAGCGGCCGCATACGGCGCAGATTTTGCCCCGGAACCGCCGGCGCACCTCCGGAAGGGAGTAGCCGAAGACGTCCTTGATGGCGTACTCGGACCATTCGAGCCCCTTGCTGTCGGCATATCGCTCCACTGCTTCCCGGGAAGCCCGGGAGAAATCGTCGATCCCCAAATTGATGTGCAGCCCGCGGGTAGTGTAGCCGAGCCCATGCAGGATATCCCAGACCGCAAGGGAGTCCTTTCCACCGGAGACCGCAACCAGAAGGGGCTCTTCCTGGGGGACCCTGAGTCTTTTCAGGGCCCGGGTGACGGCCCGCTGGAAAAAGGCCTGGTAACAGTCCGGACAGAATCTCGCATTGTGCGAGGGCAGCGGGATTCTGGCCCTTTCCCGGCAGCGGGTGCATTTCGATTGCGGCGGCAGCTCCTTGAAGTACTTGCCCATTTGTCATCGCTCTCCAGCGTTTTTCCTATCCTGTTGGTAGACTTTTATTGTACTATGACAAAGAATGAGAGGGTGCGCTTATCAAGCGCACCTCTCATTCTTTGTCGGGCATAAACGGCTGGAAGATCTTAACCGGAAGCTCCAGGGTCCGCTTCATGATATCCAGGACCTCGGAGCTTACCGCTTTGGGAGAAAGCGGCGTGACCCGCGGATCGGACAGATCGCCCGAGACGCGAAAGGGAATGGAAATCAAGTTTCCTCCCAGGATATGGCTCAAGAGTGGGATCCTCTTGAAAATGCGGTCCACTGTCTTCAAAGGCGCCACCAATACAATGAGATCCACGGTCTGCTCGGTCAAGTGGACCTCGCCCTGAAATCCGATCTCCATGGTCTTTCCGTCAATGAGGCCTTTCTTCAGGAGGAGCTTTTCCTGCTTGATTCTCCCCTCGATATCGATGGCATTGTAGCCGAAGCCATCCTGCTCCAGATCCGGAATCTCGCCGAAGAAGATTTCCGTGGTGTTCAAGACTCCGAAAATCTTGGCCAGGAGGTTGAGCCGGTAGATGCGGCCCTCTCGGGACGTAAAGCGAAGCGGCCCTTTGAGGCTGCCGGCCATGGCTGTGGCGTTTTGCCCCCGGCCTTCAAGCCGGCAGGATAGGTCGAAGCTGCCGGAAAGCTCTTTTTCCCCCTGGTACAAACAGAACAGGCTGTCCTTAAGATTCTTCTCTTCGGCCTGAGCCCGGAGGCTCATGCTCAGAGGGGCGGGGGCCATCCGAATGCTGCCCTTGGTGTCGATGCCGCAGAGATCGGCATGGTTGATGGACAGATTGATCTTCCCGCCGGAGAGGATGTCCAGATCGGCCTGCACCTTGGTCCACTCGAAACCCTGCCAGTGAAACCGGCCGATATCAAAGTGAAGGTTGCCCTCTACTCTGGACAGAACCCGGCCCATATCTTCCTGCTCCCCAGGGGTGGACACCATGTCCTGCAGGGTTTTCCAGTGCAGCTTATCGCCTTGCATGATCAGATCGAAGCGGTTGACTTTCCTGGCCAGGTAAACCTGCCCGTCGAGATCCAAGCTGCTGCCGCTCCATACGAGGCTGGCCTTCTTGAAATCGACCTTTTCCCCGGTTGCCTGCAGCTCCACGTCTTGGAGGCTAAGATCTTTGATCAGGGACTTTGGAACCTTAAAGCCGTTGATGTCCAGCTTGCCCTGGGCCGAGGTAATGGCCCAGGGAAGGAGGTGCATTGCGGTCTCGAAGTTGCCCTGCAGCGAGCCTTGGAGCAGAGTGTTCCGGGCCAGGAGGCGCTCGGCGGTTTGAGGTGCCAGAGAGCCGGAGAATCGAAAGCTTGCCTCCTTGGGGCCGACCTGTAGCCCGATTCTGGCTTGGGACTGCCCGTCCTCGATATAGAGATGCTTGAGAGCCAGTATCTGCTGGTAGCTGTTCAGATCGACGGATAGCTTGACCGAGCCCCCCGCTTTGAGTTGTCCGGTGAGGGAAAGCCGCTGTTTCGGCTTCCAGGAGAGGTTCAGCTGCTTAACCTCCACCGGGGGTTGCAGGGCCAGCTCCTGGGGAAGCGCAAACCGGTTCCAGACCCAGGCCAGCTCTTCGGCGTCCAGGCTGCCGCGCATATTGAGCTTCAGTGAGGGCGGGAACCGAAGATAGCGGGATACCTCGCCGCTCACAGTCGCTTCAGACCCCCGCTGCCCCAGGCGCATATCATTCAGGATAATGGTCTCCTGGTCGACTTGAAAGCCTCCCTCGGGAATGCGGATGGTCCCCGGCAGCATGGGCTGCTGATAGCGGATTTGATCCACTGAGCCCGAGCCCTTGAAATCCCACTCCGACGGCCGGAACAAGGGCCCCTGAAAGCGGAGGCTCGAGATGCGGAGCCTGCCTTTGATGGCCTCCGGCTTATCAATGAAGGAGAGGGGTCCGTTTTGTCGGTGCAGCCAGGGCACGATCTCGGAGAGTGCCAGTGAGCCCCTGGCCTGCTTGATCTCCAGGAAAGAATCCTGATTTATCCGGATGTAGCCGTCAAAGGCGCGAAAGGAGGAGCTTCCGATAGAGAAGTTCGCTCCTTGGACCGTAAGCAGGCGGTCTTTATAGTGCAGGTCTCCGTTCTTGATGCGCACCGGAAAAGGCAGAAGCTTGTATCTAGCCTGCAAGGAAACCCCTTGCAAGCTGACCTCGACGCTTTGCTCCTCCTGGTCTCTGATGATTCGAAGCCTGCCCCGGCCCCGGCCTTTGAGCTCCGAGATGCGGCTCAGGTGCCGCAGAAAGGGGCGATGCTCAATCACCTGGCGCATAATAGGCGGCCCCTGGGCCAAGTCAGCCTGGAGATTGCAGCTCAAGCGCAGCGGCTGCAGCTCGTCGTTCAGACCCAGCTCGAGCTCTGCCTTGAGGATTCTGGTTTCCTTCAGCTCGGCCGCGATATCCACCACGTGCAGGGACTTGTCTTGAATAACGTAGGTACCCTGGACTTCTGTCAGGTCGAGGTCCAGCTTGGGGACGTGAATTCGGCCCTCTTCCAGGCGGCCGGATATCTTGAGGCTCGATTCCAGGTCCTTAAGATCTTTGCCGGCTCCGGAAAATGTAACCTCCGCCCTGCCTCCGCGGACGATGTGCAGAACCCGGGCCACCTTCTCCTTGTGGCCGATAAAGTCACCGCAGATGGCCCGCACCGGCTCGATGGGGATGTCCTCACCCGAGGCCTGCAGCTGAAAGGAGCCCTGGCTGCGGTCCAGATGAAAGGCTCCGCTGAGGTGCATTGCCGGCTCGAGGAAGACGAGCTTCTCCAGCCGCAGTCCGGCCTTGTCAGGCATCCAGTGCAGGGATCCCTGATAATGCCCGATTTCCATTTCATGTGCCGCGGGTCCTTTGCCCAGCTGCAAGGAGGGAACGGCTCCCTGAAACTCGGCCTGCAGCTCGGATCTTTGGCTGAGGCTCCAGGCGGCATCCAGGTCGAGCTCGCAATCTGCGAGATGTATTCCTGCAGGCAGGGAAGGGAGGTAGGGCTTGAACTGACCCAGGTCTATTCCCTGGGCCCTGCATTCGCCCCTCACAGCAGCCAGGTCTCTGTCGGCTTCCACTTCCAGGTCGATTTGCTTGGCCAGGTTGGAGTCGCCTTCCATGCTCAAGCGGATGTTCTTGTCGATACTGAGACGGGCCTGGGCCGGCTTGAGCTCCACATACCCCAGGGGGGAGCCCTGTATAGAGACCAAGGCCCCCTGGATGCTTACATTGATCCGGGGCAGACGCTGCATCAGGGAGTTCCAGGACATGGGCTCTTTAGAGGAGGCCCGCCCTCCGGGCCAGCGGTCGATCCGGATATCAGGCCCCTGGGCGTGGATGTGCTCCAGCCGGAATCGGCCGGTCAGCAGGGCCGGAAGATCTGGAAAGACCTTAAGCTGCTGGCATCTTGCCAGTCCGATTTCCGGTATGCTAAGGACAATATCCTGCAGGGAGACGTTGGGCGCCGGGAGGAACCCGAGCTCCATCGCCTCGATGGATACCTCGGCCCGGAGGGTTTGGGCCAGCCTCTGGTTGATCATGGCTTGCAGGTCCTTTTCGTTGATCAGCTTCGGAAGGACAAGCAAGCCAAGACCTGCCAGCAGCAGGAGGTAGCAGGAGAGACAGGCCAGGCTCGATGCCGCCCATGGGATGGACAGGGCTTTTTTGAGCTTTGACCGCAGGGCCATAGCGAAAAAGTACTCCTTTGCCTCGGTAGGTGCCGGTTGTCCGGCAAGGTTCAAACCGTCGGGGTGGTTTATATGCTTTCTAGAGGTAAGGGCCCTTGCTGGTCAAAGGCCCGCATTGAAAACAGGGCCTTGGGCGCGGCTGGTTCCAGGCGCGTCCGAGCCCTGTTTTGGTATAGTAGAATTTTCTGCCGCTGTCAGTAGCGGTTCCGGGCTGTGGCTCGCCTCATCCGGAGCCTTTTCAGTATAAGGGAGAAGCTCATCATGCAGCGCATTTTTCTCTGCCTTCTGGCCGCCCTCCTCATCCTTTTATCTCAGGCCCCGCTTCAGGCCAATGAGACCAATCCCTATCTCCGCGATTTCGAGAACCGGGTCACTGAGTTCACCCTGGACAACGGCCTTCATTTCCTGGTTATCGAGCGTCATCAGGCCCCTGTAGCCAGCTTTGTTACCTTTGTCGATGCCGGCAGCGTCAATGAGCCCTGCGGCAAGACCGGGGTGGCGCATTTGTTTGAGCACATGGCCTTCAAGGGGACCAAAAAGATCGGAACCAGGAGCTGGGCTCGGGAAAAACAGATTCTGGACAAGCTGGACCGGGTCCATGCCGAATGGCAGCGGGCCCGGCAAGAGGAGGGCCAAGAAGCCGAAAAGAAAGCGGCCCGGCTGCGAAAGCGCTTCCTCAAGCTTAAAGAAAAGGCCAAATCTTATGTTGAGCCCAACGAGTTTTCCAAGATCATTGAAAAGAACGGCGGCATCAACCTCAACGCCGGCACCGCGGCGGACTACACCGTCTACTTCTGCAGTCTCCCGGCCAACCGGGCCGAGCTCTGGTTCCTGCTGGAGTCCGACCGTTTGCAGAATCCGGTTTGGCGGGAGTTCTATACCGAAAAGCAGGTCGTCCAAGAGGAGCGGCGCATGCGGGTGGAGTCCAGCCCCACGGGAAGACTGCTTCAGGATCTTCGGGCCGTGGCTTATATCGCGCATCCCTACCGCAATCCGACCATCGGATGGAAGTCGGATCTGGCCTCGCTTAGCAAGCCGGATATCGAGTCCTTTTACGACCGCCATTATACCTCCCGGAACATCACTCTGGCCATAGCCGGCGATGTGCAGCCCCGCCGCATGCGGAAGCTGGCCGAGAAGTACTTCGGCGATTTCAAGCGCTCCGGGCCTGAGCCAAAGGAGCGTCTCACCGAGGAGCCCGATCAGTTCGGACCGCGGAAGCTCGTTCTTGAAAAGCACCACCAACCGGTCTATACCCGGGCCTACCACGCAGTGGCCCAGGATCACCCCGATGCCCCGGCTCTGGAGCTGCTGGCCGATATCCTGGCCTCCGGGCGCACGTCGCGGTTTTATACCCGCCTGGTCGAAGAGGAGAGGCTGGCCGCACAGATCCATGCCTTTGAAGGATTCCCCGGGGACAAGTACCCCTCCCTGTTTGCCATCTACGCCATTCCCAACAAAGGAGTGGATCTGGACGAGCTCTCGCAGGCCATAGATCGCGAGCTGGAAAAGGTGCGATCCGGAGATCTGGAGCAGGAGGAGATCGACAGGGCCCGCACCAAGCTCAGGGCTGAGCTCATCCGGGGCCTTGATTCCAACCTGGGCCTGGCCAGGTCCTTCAGCCAGGCTGAAGCCCAGCGCGGAGACTGGCGAGCCGTGTTCACCCACTTGGACCGCTTGGAGCGGGTTGGGCTCCAGGATATCCAGCAGGCGGCCAAGAAGTACCTTGTGGAGCAGCATATGACCGAAGGTCGGCTGAAGAGCTCCAATACGGAGCAATAGTGCACGGAGCTCAGGATCTGTCGCAAAGCAAACAAAGAATAAAAGATTTTGGTCCACGAATTTGCACGAATGAACAGGAATGTAGAAGAGAATATGCTCTCTGCTCATCGCAGAGAACATTCGTTCATCGCCTTCGGCAAAAGACCGTTTATTCTAGCTGTGAGCTTTAAGCTTCTACTCGCTGCTTCATTCTTCGCTATGCACCATGCGCTCTGCGCTCCAACTGTGAACCGCGAACCGTGAACTTTGAACTCTCAAGTAACCCTGAACCTCGAACTTTTAAGGTTGCATCATGTCGGCTGCCAATCGCCTACCTTCCCTGGCAATGTCTCTCTGGATCCTGCTGTTCGGGTTGCTCTTTTTCGGGGGCTGCCAGAGCGCAAAACCACCCGCCTCTCCGGAGCAGCTCGAGTTTCCAAGCACCTTAAGCTGGCCGAGCTATGAGATGACCCGCTTTACCCTGGACAACGGGGTGGAGCTCTTTGTGGCCGAGAACCATGAGCTCCCCCTGGCCAAGCTGGTGGTCAAGCTTCGATCCGGAGAAGCTCTGGTTTCCCGGGGCAAGGAGGGATTGGCAAAGGTGGCGGCCCAGGCCATGCGCAGCGGCGGAAGCAAGCGCTATCCGGAGGACCGGCTGAACCGCGTTCTGGAAAATCGTGCCGCCCGGATGAATATCTCCTTTGATCTCGCCTCCGGGCAGGCGAGCTTGAACTGTCTGAGCCGGGATTTTGAGAAGCTCTTGCCGGTATTTATCGATGTCCTGAGCCATCCCGCGTTTCCCCCTCAAAAGATAGCCCTGGCCAAGGCGAAGCTCAAAACCGAGATCTCCAGGCGCAACGACGAGACAAAAGAGATCGGCTTTCGCAAGTTCAAGGAGCTGGTCTACGGCCAGGAAGCCATCTACTCCCGGGTTCCGCAATACTCCAGCGTAGATGCCATCGGCAGGCAGGATCTGCAGCGCTTTCAGGAAAGAACCTTTACCGGGTCCAACATGATCGTGGGCCTGGTCGGGGATTTCGATACCGAGTCCATCCGTCCCCTGCTCAAGAAGCACTTTTCCTCCCTTCCAGCCGGCAGCGAGAACAGGCTGCTCTTCCCGGAAAGCGAGAGCAGCTTTAAGCCCGGCGTCTACTTCGTGGACAAGCCGGATGTGAACCAGACCTTCGTGCTCCTGGGGCATCTGGGGGGCTATCGGCAAAATCCGGACTACGCAGCACTTCAGGTCTTCAATCAGGTCCTCAGCGGAGGCTTCTCCGGCCGGCTATTCCAATCCATCCGCACCGAAAAAGGGCTGGCCTACTCGGTGTTCGGCGATTTCGGATGCAACTTCTTCTATCCCGGCATGTTTTTCATCGGGCTGGAAACCAAAACAGACCGAACGGCCGAAGCGGTTGAGGCGGTTCGAGGCGAGCTGCAGCGGATTAAAAAACAGGGCGTGACAGAGAAGGAGCTCAAGCAGGCCAAGGATCAGTTCCTCAACTCGCTGGTGTTTCGCTACGAATCACCGCTGGAGGTTTTGAAGCGAAGGCTGACCTATGCCTACTGGGGCATGGATCAAGACAGCTTTGAGAGGCTCATTGAGGAGATCAAGAACGTCGGCCCCAAGGATGTGCACCGGGTGGCCAGGGAGTATGTTCGAATCCCGGAGCTCAAGGTACTCCTGGTGGGCAGCGAGGATAAGCTCCAAGGGCAGCTGGAACAGCTCGGTCCGGTGCAGGAGCTTAAGCTTCAGAAATAGTTGTTCAATCAGTTCGTTGACAAAATCGGCTAAAAATATACAGTACCAACCAGCTCCAGGCCGTAATCCGGACGAGTCCGGATTACGGCCTGGAGCTGGTTGGTCTATGTCGAGGCAGAGAGGTGGCAGCTAAGGGATGGGATGCATCCCCTTGTTCCTTCCCGCCCCTCGCTGCCTATCTTCGCGTCGTCTGGAAAAGGACAAAAGAGACTAGGGACCTGTATCGACCATGAGCAAAAAATCGACCTTTCTCCAGCTCAAAGAGAACGAGCGGGCTTACCGGAAAGACCTCATTCTGGACGCGGCAATGACCTTGTTCTCCGAGCACCCCTTTCACGCTATCGGCATGCGGGATATCGCGGACGAGGCCGGCATATCTCCGGCTTCGATCTATCGCTATTTTTCCAGCCGGGACGATATTCTGGCCGAGATCCTGGGGCAGGAGGTAATGGAAGGCAGGCAGCGTCAGCTGAAGCGGCTGGAAGACGATACAGCTTCTATAGAGGATATCGCCGCCGGGATCGTGGACTTCTTTTTGGAGCGCGAGTCCACCCTGCAGATGCTCAGCCACTTTTTGCTCAACGATGATCTGGATGAGGAAGCCAAGGGCAAGTTCCTGGAGGTTCAGGAGTACTACTTGGAGGAGTTCGACCAGGTGTTGACCAGGATGGGCTGCTCCTCGGAGAACGTGCGCGTCTTTTCCAAGGCCTTCTTCTCCTCGCTTTTGGGTGTGATCATGAGCTTTCGCAAGTATCCGGAGCAGGACAGGGAAAGCACCCGGCGCCACGTTCACCGCTTGGCCCGGCTGACGGCTACGGTCTTTCGCAAGGGAATGCCGGCCAATGTTTTGGAGTGGAACGCATCCCAGGTCCAGCTTGGCAAGTGAGCCTGAAATCTTTTTGGTCCTTCTTGCCTGGGAACGGGGAAGCTGATCTGCCCGAGACCAAGAGCAGGACAGGATTGACGGGCGGCCTCAGCCGCCCGTCGTCATGGCTTAAGAGCCGGAGTTGACTTCGAGAAGCTCGATTTGAAAATGGAGATCTTTTCCGGCTAAGGGATGATTGGCATCCAGGGTGATGGTCTCGTCTTCGATCTCGGTCACGGTCACGTAGACCGTCTGTTCCTCGGGGGTGGTCATTTGCAGGGTCATGCCCAGCTCGGGATTGATATCCTCGGGAAGGTTTTCCCGGGGGAAGTTCACCACTCCGTTTTCGTTGTAATCCCCGTAAGCCTGGTCGGGAGTCACGGCAACGTCTTTGGATTGCCCTTCCTCCATGCCGACTACAGACTCTTCGAATCCGGGAATGATCTTGCCCTCGCCGATGGTAAACTCCAAAGGCTCCTGCTCGTGGGTGGAATCGAAAACCGTACCGTCAGTCAAGGTCCCCTTATAGTGGACTTTTACTGTATCGCCTTGCTTTGCTTCTGTCATGAATCCTCCTGAAACAATCGAATTTGCGACTTCCGATTAGGTATTGAGGCACGAAAGCCGGTTTAATAGAAAAGACTAACTCATGATAAACCTGAGTGCAACCCGAGCAGTGAGCTTTGCACTCTCAAGTGTCTATGCTGAACGCTGCTATGTAGGACCCACAAATCTATGGCACAGGAAAACAAAGGCAAAAAGCTGCTTCTTGTTCTGGCAATCCTCCTCCTTGTCGGTGTTTCCGGCGTCTATCTCTATTATGCCGAGGGTGAAAAACCCTCCATCTCGGTTCAACCGGAAAAGCGCTTCATCTCCGATGAAACCTCTATCCAGGTGGAGGTTGCCGATCGCAAGTCCGGACTGGACGGGATTCTTGTCCAGGTCAGGCAAAAGGATCGAAGCATCACCCTGGTTGAGGAACGGTTCGACAAGGCCCGATCAGAATGGTCCACCTCCCTGCAGCTCAAAGGGAATCGGCTGGCGGATGCCGAGCTCTCTATGCGGATTGAGGCTACGGACCGTTCCTGGGTGGACTTCTGGAGCGGGAACCGTTCCCAGGTGGAGAAAGCCTATGTTCTGGATACCGCCCCGCCGCAGATCTCTCTGGAGAGCTACCGGCACAATCTCAATCAGGGAGGCTCCGGCCTGGTGGGCTTCCAGACCAATGAGCAGGCGGCCAGGATCGGGGTGAAAATCGGGGACTTCTTCTTTCCGGCATACAAGCAGCCAAACGGCATGTATCTGGCCATGTTCGCCTTTCCCTACAATGTGCAGCCGGGACAGATGGACCCGGTTATCCAGGCCGAGGACAGGGCAGGCAATATCGGGCGCGCGGGCTTCAACTACTACGTCAACAACAAGCGGTTTCCCCAATCCAGGATCCGGATCCCCGACTCCTTTTTGCAGCGCAAGATGATGCAGTTCCAGGATCTCTACCCGGAGGAAGACAGCCTGTTGGACCTGTTCCTTAAGGTCAACCGGGATCTGCGCAGTCAAAACCGGCAGGAGCTGCAAAAAATCGGAAGCCAGACCTCGAGCCGGCCTCTGTGGGAGGGAAGATTCCTGCGCCAGGCCGGAGCCAGGCAATCAGCCTTTGGAGCCAGAAGGGCCTATTATTACCAGGAAGAGAAGATCGACGAGCAGACCCATCTTGGGGTGGACATCGCCTCGGTTGCTAGATCCAAGGTGCAGGCCAGCAACTCCGGGCGTGTGGTCCACGCCGGCTGGATGGGGATCTATGGAAAGTCGGTGATCATCGACCACGGTCTGGGGCTGCAGAGCCTGTATGGGCACTTGTCCAAAGTGAGCGTCCAGGCGGATGATTCCGTGTCCAAGGGGCAGAGCATCGGCCGGACAGGGGCTACCGGGCTGGCCGGCGGGGATCATCTTCATTATTCGATCCTCATCTCCGGCATACCGGTCAATCCGGTGGAATGGTGGGATCAGAGCTGGATTGAGAACAACATCTACCCCAAGCTCTCCCTTGTCTCTCAGGATGCGTCAGACGAGGAATCCTGAGCCGAGAGCCTTAAATATGCCCTTGCAGGAAAATCATTTTTGCATCTGCGCCATACAAAGCACTTCTTTTTTGGGCTACGTTTTTTTGTCCCTTACCACTATCAAGCATCCCAACGGGTGGAGGTAACCATGTTTGAGATTCTACGACGGGAGGAAATGGCGGACGGTTCGGTTGTCTTGAACGAGATCAGCGCGCCGCTGATCGCCAGGAAGGCTAAGCCCGGGCAGTTCGTGATTCTCCGAGCCAACGAGACCGGGGAACGGGTTCCGCTGACCATGGCCGAGACCAATCCAAAGCGCGGGACGATCACCATCATCTATCAGGTGGTGGGCAAGTCCACTGCCATGTACAGAGACATGAAGGTCGGCGAGAAGTTTCAGGACATCATAGGACCCTTGGGCAGGCCTACGGACATCGAGAAGGTGGAGGGAAGCGTGGTCTGTGTGGGCGGCGGAACCGGCATAGCGGTTATGTACCCCATTACCAAGGCCCTTAAGGACATCGGCAACAATGTCATCTCCATTATCGGGGCCAGGACCAAGGACCTGCTCATCATGGAGGACAAGATGAAGGCCGCCTCCCATGAGTTCCACGTGTGCACCGACGACGGCTCCTACGGCCACCACGGGTTCGTCACCGACGTCCTGAAGCAGATTCTGGATAGCAAGGACGTCCGGCTGGTAGTGGCCATCGGACCGGTTCCCATGATGAAGTTTGTGAGCAAGCTGACTGCCGATTATCAGGTGCGGACCATGGTCAGCCTGAATGCGATTATGGTGGATGGAACGGGCATGTGCGGCTGCTGCCGGGTAACAGTGGGCAACGAAACCAAGTTCGCCTGCGTGGACGGACCGGAGTTCGACGGCCACCAGGTGGATTACAACGAGCTGACCGCCCGTCTCCAGGCCTATACGCAGCAGGAGAAGGAGGCCCATGAAAAGTACAAGTGCGAATGCCAAGCCGGCTAGTACCGAAAATTGCTATAAAGTCAGCGCAGCCAGGGGGTGCGCTCATAAGGGAGGGAGACTATGACCGAGGAGAAAAAGGGCAAAAAGGAAAAGCTTCCCCGCCAGACCATGCCCGAGCAAAAGCCGGAGCAGCGAAAGAAGAACTTTGACGAGGTTCCCCTGGGCTACTCCCCAGATCTGGCCATGAAGGAAGCCTCCAGGTGCCTGCAATGCAAGAAGCCCGCCTGCGTCGAGGGCTGTCCGGTGGAAATCGATATTCCGGCCTTTATAAAGCATATTCAGGAGGGAGATTTCACCAAGGCCATCCGCAAGATCTGGGAGAAGAACAGCCTGCCTGCGGTTTGCGGCCGGGTATGTCCCCAGGAGGATCAATGCGAGGGGCTTTGCATTCTGGGCAAGAAGGACAAACCCGTGGCCATCGGAAATCTGGAGCGCTTTGCCGCCGACTACGAACGGCAGTACGGAACGGGCGAGCTGCCACCCAAGGCGGCGCCCAGCGGCAAGAAGGTGGCTGTTGTTGGCTCCGGACCGGCCGGACTGACTGTCGCCGGGGACCTCATCCTGAAAGGGCACGAGGTCACGGTGTATGAGGCATTTCACAAGGGCGGCGGGGTGCTGGTCTACGGCATTCCGGAGTTTCGACTTCCCAAGGAGATCGTGGCCTCGGAGCTCCACTACCTGGAGCGCCTGGGGGTGAAGTTCGAGTACGACGCAGTGATCGGCAAGACGCTCGATGTGGACGAGTTCTTCGAGATGGGCTTTGATGCCGTGTTCATCGGGGTCGGAGCCGGACTGCCCAGGTTCCTGAACATCCCCGGAGAGAACATGGTGGGGATCTACTCGGCCAACGAGTATCTGACCCGGGCCAACCTGATGAAGGCCTACCTGTTTCCTCAATACGACACGCCATTGGTTGCCGGCAAGGATGTGGTCGTACTGGGAGCGGGAAACGTGGCCATGGACTCGGCCAGAACCGCCTTGCGCATGGGCGCGGAGAAGGTGCGCATCGTTTATCGCCGCTCCAGGGATGAAATGCCGGCCCGGGTGGACGAGATTCATCACGCCGAAGAGGAAGGGGTGGAGTTCTATCTCCTGACCAATCCGAAACGCTTCCTGGGCGACGACCAGAACCGGGTCAAGGGTATGGAGTGCCTCCAGATGGAGCTTGGAGAGCCGGACGATTCTGGCCGGCGTCGCCCGGTCCCTGTGGAGGGCTCGGAGTTCGAGCTGGATTGCGATCTCGCGGTTATCGCCGTGGGCGCAGGCGCCAATCCCGTCTTGACCCAGAACACCGAAGGGCTGGAGCTTACCAAGAAAGGCTACATTGTGGCCGATGACAAGAGCGCTAAGACGAAGAAGCGGGGAGTTTGGGCCGGAGGCGACATCGTCACCGGCCAGGCTACGGTCATCCTGGCTGCAGGGGCCGGCAGAACCGCATCCAATTCCATCCACGACTATCTGACCATCGGCTGGTAGCTCATTCCTTTCTTCCCCGGCACTCACTTCGCTCGTGAGTGCCGGGTTCTCCTCCTTTCCTCTCCTGTGAACAGACCAGCAGCTGCAAATCTACTGCATTTCCAGCCTGAAGCCAGGTTCGCCGCACTTGCTGTCCTTGACAGCAGGGGTTGGCGTTGCTACATGTTTTAGCACTTAATCGAGAAGAGTGCTAAGCAGATCTCGCTGCGGGGGCGTGAAGCCCGGAGGGGCAGCCTCCGGGCCGTTATCTTCAATACAGGCCGGGTTGGGGTGCGGTTTGCAGCCCGCGCCCGGCACGATGGATGCGGGTTGCCTCGGCCTGTCCGGGGGCAACCGATAAAGGAGTGGGCCTATGTCCTTGACTCCAAGAGAAGCCGAAGTTCTCAACATTATTGTTGAATCCTATATCGAAAACGCCCTGCCGGTGGGGTCGCGCTACGTGGCCAAGCAATCCAGGCTCAGTCTCAGTCCGGCGAGCATGCGCAACATCATGGCCGATCTTTCGGACAAGGGCTATCTCATGCAGCCGCATACCTCGGCCGGCAGAATTCCCACAGACAAAGGATTCCGCTACTACGTGGACACCATGGTGCGCCCCGATCTCCTACCGGAGAACCTGCAGCAGAAGATCAAGGAGTACCTCAACCAGGCCGGTCTGGAGTTCTCGGATATTCTGGAGCACACCTCCAAGCTCATCTCATCCCAGTCCAGCCTGGTGGGTATGGCCGTGGCTCCGCAGATGCACTTTGTCCGCTGGCAGCAGATCGATTTCGTGTACATCAGGAGCGGGGTAGTCATGGCCATCCTCATCTTTCAGGGGGGCATCGTCCAGCATAAGCTGCTCAGTGTGGACGAGAAGGTGACTGCGGACGACCTAGTCAAGTACCGGAACTATCTGAACGAGCGTTTTCAGGGCCACACCCTGTACGACGTGAAGCAGACCGTTCTGCGCGAGATGCAGGAGGCGCAGAATGAGTTCAACCAGCTCTACTCCAAGGCGCTCAGCCTGGCCCGGGCGGCTTGCAGCGACCAGGAGGAGCGCCAGGTTTATGTGGACGGCACCCTCAATGTTTGGGACCAGCTGGACGGCAAGGATCTGGAGAGCATGCGGGAGCTTCTCGAGTTCCTGGAGCAGCGCTCCGAGCTGTTTGAGCTCCTGGACAAGATCTCCCAGCGCGAAGGGCTGACCATCACCTTCGGTAAGGAGGTCTCCGGATCCAAGCTCGGGGAATGGTCCATCATCTCCTCGCCTTATCGCGTACGCGGCGAGCCCCTGGGGGTCATCGGCACCATCGGGCCCATACATATGGACTACTCCAGATTGGTTCCTATGGTTGACTACATTGCACGAATGCTTAGTGAAATACTTGAATCGCGCTTCTAGCCGAATCGAGGCGGAAAACGTCGTATTTTGAGGAGGAAACCTATGGCGGAAAAGAAGAATTGGTCCGAAGAGAACAATGAAGAGAATGAAGAGATAGAAGTGAACATCGGATCAGAGTCCGAAGAAAGGGCTTCAGAAGAGGGGGCTCAGGACAGCTCCCAAGCCATGAGCCAGGAGGAGCTGGAAAGGCTCTGCCGGGAGAACGTCTGCGTCAACTGCCCGGAGAAGCAGACCATGGACCAGGAGGTTCTCCGGGTTAAGGCCGATGCGGACAACTTCCGCAAGCGGATGTCCAAGGAGAAGGAGCAGTATTGCAAGTTCGCCACTGAAGAGCTGCTGCAGGACATCATTCCGGTTATCGACAATCTGGAGCTTGCCCTGAAGCACGGTCAGCAGGTGGAGGCCTGCAAGGACCTGGTTCAGGGAGTGGACATGACCATCAAGGTCATGCTGGACACCTTGAAGAAGCACGGGCTGGAGCCTGTTGAGGTGGAGCCCGGGCAGGACTTCGATCCCACCTGGAGCGAGGCCATGGCCGAGGAGGAGCGCGAGGACATGGAGTCTGGCCAGGTATGTCAGGTAATGCAGAAGGGATACAAGCTCAAGGACCGGCTGCTCCGCCCGGCCAAGGTCATCGTGAGCAAGAAATGTGAAAATTAAGGGTTCTCCCCTCTTTACTACGTGTTCAAAGGTTTTACATATAGACTAACGAAAAATTCCATTTCTGAGGAGGATCTGTTATGGCAAAAATCATCGGAATAGATTTGGGGACTACAAACAGTTGCGTCTATGTCATGGAGGGGAAGGAATCCAAGTGCGTTCCCACTCCAGAAGGCGGACGGACAACTCCATCCATAGTAGCTTTCACCGACAAGGAACGGCTTGTCGGCGAGATGGCCAAGCGCCAGGCCGTGACCAATCCCGAGCGCACGGTATACTCCATCAAGCGTCTCATGGGCCGCGATTTCAGTGCCAAGGAGATCGAGAACTGGAAGAGCCGCTGCTCCTACAGGATCGTTGAGGGCCCCAACAACGACGCTTATGTCGAGGTCGAGGGCAAGAAGTACAGCCCGCCGGAGCTCTCGGCCATGATCCTGCAAAAGCTGAAGAAGGACGCGGAAGAGTATCTCGGCGAGGAGGTCAAGGAAGCGGTCATTACGGTTCCGGCCTACTTCAACGACAGCCAGCGCCAGGCGACCAAGGACGCCGGACGTATTGCCGGGCTGGAGGTCAAGCGGATCATCAACGAGCCCACGGCGGCTTCCCTGGCCTACGGACTGGACAAAAAGACCAACGAAAAGCTGGCTGTCTTTGACCTAGGCGGCGGCACTTTCGATATTTCCATCCTCGAGGTGGGCGACAACGTCGTCGAAGTCAAGGCCACCCACGGCGACACCTTTCTGGGCGGCGAGGACTTCGATCAAACCCTGGTCAACGATATCCTGGACCAGTTCAAGCGAGAGAACGGCATCGATCTCGGACAGGACCGCATGGCCCTGCAGCGGATCAAGGAGGCTGCGGAAAAGGCCAAGCGGGAGCTCTCCAGCACCATGGAAACCGAGATCAACCTGCCGTTTATCACCGCCGATCAGACCGGCCCCAAGCATATGCAGATGAAGTACACCCGGGCCAAGCTCGAGTCCCTGACCTCCAATCTCGTGGAGCGGACCATGGGACCCTGCAAGCAGGCTCTGGAGGATGCCGGCATATCCACCAGCGAGATCGACGAGGTCATCCTCGTTGGCGGCCAGACCCGGATGCCTCTTGTGCAGCAGAAGGTGAAGGAATTCTTTAACAAAGAGCCGCACAAGGGAGTCAATCCGGACGAGGTGGTGGCCATGGGCGCTGCCATTCAGGGCGGCATCCTGGCCGGCGACGTGAAGGACGTGCTCCTGCTGGACGTGACGCCGCTATCCCTGGGCATTGAAACCATGGGCGGCGTCTTCACCAAGCTCATCGAGAAGAACACCACCATTCCCACGCGCAAGAGCCAGACCTTCACCACTGCGGCGGACAATCAGGAATCGGTGTCCATTCACGTGCTCCAGGGTGAGCGCCCGATGGCCCAGGACAACAAGAGCCTCGGCCGCTTCGACCTGGTGGGCATTCCGCCGGCACCCAGAGGCGTGCCCCAGATCGAGGTCACCTTTGACATCGACGCCAACGGACTGGTTAACGTCTCGGCCAAGGATATGGGCACCGGCAAGCAGCAGTCCATCCAGATCCAGCCCTCCAGCGGCTTGAGCGAGGAAGAGATCGAAAAGATGGTCAAGGACGCCGAGTCCCATGCCTCGGAGGACGAAAAGAAGCGGCAGCTTATCGAGGCCCGCAATCAGGCCGACACCCTGATCTACAGCACCGAGCGGTCCATGCGTGACCTCGGAGACAAGATTGACAGCAGCGTGAAGAGCGATATCGAGAACAAGATCTCTGAGCTGCGCAAGGTCATGGAAGGAGAGGACGTGGATGCCATCAAGAAGGCTACCGACGATCTCTCCCAGGCCTCGCACAAGCTGGCCGAGCAGCTCTATCAGCAGCAAAGCCAAGGCCAGGCCGGCGGCGCTGCCGGAGGCGCCGGCGGGTCCGAGCAAGCCGGAGGTGGCGGTGGAGCCCAGTCCGGACAGGATGAAGACGTGGTCGACGCCGAGTACACCGAGCAGAAGTAAGCTTCCCCACGGGCTTGTCTCACAGGGAAGCTTGACAGAGAGGTTACCCCCTCCTATATCTAGGCCTGGTCCCGACAGGGACCGGGCCTTTTTTATTTCGGCCCTGCACCTTGAACTCTCCAGTGTCATGATATGTACCGCTACCGCAAAGACCCTTGCAGCCTTCAATCCCTCAGCCCCCGGAGCACTCAGCTCGGCCGGGCCTTTTCCCTGCTTATCCCGCTTCTGATCTGCCTGGGCTTTTTGGGCTGCCTGCCCAAGAAACCGGTGCTCCCCCCGGTGGAGGAGCTGGGCACGGCTGAGCTGCAGCAAAGGGCCCAGGCTGCCTGGGACAGGAGCGAGCACCAGCAGGCCGAGCAGCTGTATCTCAAGCTGGTGAAGCGGCCGGAGATTACCCGGGGTCAAAAGGTGACCGCCTGGAGAAGGGCCTCCATCAGCGCTGTCAAGAGCAATCACTTCCAGGTGGCGGACGAGGCCCTGCAGGGTTGGGCCGAAATCGATTCCAGCGCCAGGGAGACCTGGACCTGGCATAGGCTCAAGGCCAAAGTCCTTAAGGGCACAGGGAGGATAAAGGCCTATGAACGCCATCTGCGCTCGCTCCTCGCTCCTCAATGGTCCTGGTTCATCGGCCTGCGTGCGGCTACTATGCTCAGCCGGGATTTGCTCGAGCGGCAGCAGTTCAAGGATCTGTTCGCCCTGCAGACCGAGCTGTACGGACTTGCAAAGGATCGGGATCTCAAGCGGCAGGCGGAATCCAACTTTCTGCAGCTTCTCCGGGATGCCGAGGCTGCCGCGATTCTGAGCGCGGCCCGAAAGGTGCCTAAGGACAAATGGCTTCAATTTCCTTACTGCCTCGTAGGCTGGGAGGAGACGCTCCGCCGCTTTCAAAGCCGGGAGCTGGAGTGGGAGCAGGCCTGGGAGCGGCTTGCGGGAATTATTGAGCAGGCCCGCCTGACAGAGACGGAGCCGTTGCGCCAGAGGCTGGACGAGCTCATCAAGGAGTACGGCCGTCCTCGAGTGGACCTCGCCCTGCTGGTTCCTTTGAGCGGCGGCTACGCCGATCTTGGGCAGAGCATCGCCCGCGGTGCGGATATCGCCCAGTGGCAGATGACCCAGCAGGGTCTGGAGGTCAGAGTCCGGCTGGTCAATACCGATTCCGAGCATTGGCAGCAGCTGCTGCGAGACCTGCCGCAAAGCTACGATCTGGTCGGCGGGCCAATCCGGCATTCGGTTTGGCAAGCCTTGTACAGCTCCGGGCAGACAGAGGAAAGGACTGTTTTCGCCTTTCGATCCTCTCTTCAGCCCGGAGCGGAAGGACGGGATGGATACCGCTTTTTCCCCAGCGCCAAGGATCAGGTGCGGCCTCTGGTGGAGATGGTGCATGATGCTCTGGAGATCGAACGCTTCGGTACACTCTATCCCCGCAGTGAGTACGGCCGAAAAATGGCTGAGGCTTTCTGGGAGCAGGTGGTCTATGAGGGATGCCAGCTCGCCGGGCTGGATTGGTATCTGCCCGGGGAGCACACCGGCTGGAAGGAAAGGGTGGCCGGGTTTCTGCATGTTCCGGAGGAGATCCTGAGAGAGAAAAAGGATTCTCTGGAAAAGCCGGAGCAGAAGAAAAAGGATAAGGAGGAGCCCACCATACCCGATCCGGACTTTCAGGCGGTCTTCCTCCCGGACAGCTTCTCCCAGGCCAGGATCCTCATTCCGGAGTTCTTCTACTTCAATCAGAACGATCTCCTGTTTTTGGGACCGGCGCTGTGGAGTCAGGATGTGCAGTCCATCTCCGAGCTGGATCAGCAGTACTACAAGTTGGCCCTGATGACCGGAGGGTGGTGGCCGCAGAATCCAGCCCCGGCCGTGGAAAAGCTAAAGCTTGGCCTGGACAATACGGCCCAGGGGGATCCGGAGTTCTGGGTCGCACTGGGCTACGACTTCGTTCGTTTCGGATACCATCTGGCCCAGAGCCTGGAGGGGGGGGATCCGGAACGGATAAATCCCCTATTGGCCGATATGGCCGGATTCGAATGGAGCATGGCTCCCCTGAAATGGAACCAGGAGGGAGAGGCCCGGCAGGATCTCTTCGTTTTGCAGCCCTCCAACCAAGGGGTGCGAAGGGCGCATATCCAGCTGATAAGGCATCGGCTGACCGCGCTGCAGGAACGAAAGGAGGCCGTGCGCAACGCTACGCAAGGCAAAAAGTCGGATAGGCTCAAACCAGGAGCGGGTCATGAAAATCAGCCGGCGGGAAGTGGCCAGAATCGCCGATCTGGCCAGACTTCAGCTCAGTGAGGAGCAGCTCGATCTGTTTGCAGGTCAGCTGAACGATATTCTGGAGTATATGGAAATGCTGGGGCAGGTGGACACCTCCCAGGTGGAGCCTTTGTATTCCCCGGTGGAGCACGAGGCGAGCTACCGGGACGACCAGGTGGAGCAGGAGTATACCCGGGAGGAGGTGCTGGGCAACGCCCCGGAGAACGACGGAGAGTTCTTCATCGTGCCCAAGGTGTTCTAGAATCAGCGCAGCCTCCGGCAAATCTGACTTATTGGTAATCGTAAGATACAAGGTTTCAATACATGGGCCGCATAACTGATCTTGATCTGCTCCGGCTCAAAGCCGGACTAGCGGATAGGGAGCTTGGCGTTTCCGAAGCAGTGCAGGCCTGCCTGGAGCGAATAGAGGCCACGGAGCCCCATATCCAGTCTCTGCTCCAGGTCAATGCATCCATGGCTTTGGAGCAGGCACAAGCCATGGATGCCTCCGGACCCGATCCCAGCCAGCCCCTTTGGGGAGTCCCGGTGATCGTCAAGGACGTGCTGGCCACCAAGGACATCACTACCACCTGCGGCTCCCGGATGCTGTCCGATTTCGTTCCCTATTACGACGCCGAGGCAGTGGCCCGGATCAAGCAGGCCGGTGCGGTCATAATCGGCAAGTCGAACATGGACGAGTTCGCTATGGGCTCCTCCACGGAGAACTCGGCCTTTCGGATTACCCGCAATCCCTGGGATCTGGAACGCGTTCCCGGAGGATCCAGCGGCGGCTCTGCGGCAAGCACAGCGGCGCGTCAAACCCCGTTTTCTCTGGGAACGGATACCGGAGGCTCCATCCGGCAGCCGGCCGCTTTCTGCGGGCTCGTGGGCTTGAAGCCGACCTACGGCCGGGTTTCACGCTTCGGTCTCGTGGCCTACGGCTCCTCCCTGGATCAGGCCGGACCGCTGACCCGGAGCGTCGCGGACGCAGCCCAGGTGCTACAGGTCATCGCCGGCAAGGACGCCAAGGATGCCACCTCCAGCCCGGAGAAGGTGCCGGACTACCTGGCCGCCCTGAAAGGGCGGGATGATCTGCGCGGCATTCGCTTGGGGGTTCCAGAGGAGTATTGGGGTGAAGGGCTGGATGGCGACGTGGAGGCCGCCTGCAGGCAGATGCTGGACCAGGCGGGAGACCTCGGGGCCGAGATGGTTCCGGTCTCTCTTCCCAATTCGCCGCTGGCCATCGCCGCCTACTATATCATCGTCATGGCCGAGGCCAGCTCCAACCTGGCCCGCTACGACGGAGTGCGCTACGGCCTGCGGGACAAGGAAGCCAACGAGCTCATCAACATGTATGTCAAAAGCCGCAGCCAAGGGTTCGGACCCGAGGTGCAGCGGCGGATCATCCTGGGAACGTATGTCCTGTCCGCAGGCTACTACGACGCCTATTACCGCAAGGCGGCACAGGTGAGGCGCCTCATCCGCGAGGATTACCTGCGGGCGCTGGAGAAGTGCGATCTCCTCTGCGGCCCGGCGGCACCGGGCATTCCTTTTCGGATCGGAGAGAAGACCGACGACCCATTGCAGATGTATCTGACCGATATCTTCACCAATCCCCTCAATCTCACCGGCTTGCCCGGTCTGAGCCTTCCCGCCGGCCTGGGACCGGAGTGCGGCCTGCCCATCGGACTGCAGCTCTTCGGCCCTTCCTTTTCCGAGCCCCTGCTCCTGCAGGTGGGCCGTTTGCTGGAGGAGGCCAGAGGCCCTTTGCCGCAGCCAACCGGTCTGGATAAGGCCATGCAGGGCGTCAGCTGATTCCTTGAGCTCCCCGGCAGTGAAGCACAGATCAAAGGTCCTCCGCTCCCCAAGCCAAGGGGTTGTGGCCGTGGCCTTAAGCGGGGGGGTGGACAGCCTCATGGCCCTCTCCTACCTCCTGGAGGAAGGCAGGGAGTGCATCGCTCTTCATGCCAGCTTTCTTCCGGAGGAGGGCTGCGGGCGAGTTCGGAGGGGTCTTGAGGAGATTTGCCGCGAGCTGGGAGTTCCCTTCCATCATGTCCATCTTGGCCAGGCCTTTGCCCAGGCCATAATTCAACCCTTTGTCCGGGACTACGCCAGAGGGCTGACTCCGAATCCTTGCAGCCTGTGCAATCCGAGGATCAAGTTCGGATCTCTCCTGGACCGGGCCAGCGAATACGGCGCCGATTTTCTGGCCACCGGCCACTATGCCAGGCTGGACTGGAATGCCGAGCATCCCCCGGCCCTTTTTCGGGGCAGGGACGCTGCCAAGGAGCAGAGCTACTTCCTGGCCCTGGTTCCGCCGGACCGGCTGTCCCGGGCCTGCCTTCCCCTTGGCGAGCGGCGCAAGGAGGAGATCCTGTCTGCGGCTAGGGATAGGTTCCGGGAGGTGCCGGCTCCGTCCGAAAGCCAGGAGATCTGCTTTGTCAAGGACAACGACTACCGCGCCTTCCTGGAAAGGGAGTCCGCGGAGCTGCCGGGTCCGGGACCCATTCTGGGAACGGACGGGACCTGGCTCGGTGAGCATCAGGGGCTTCACCGCTACACCATAGGCCAGCGCAAGGGCCTGGGCATAGCCCACAGCGAGCCGCTGTACGTGCTGAGCAAGGACGTGGCGAACAACGCTCTCCTGGTGGGACCCAAACGCGAGCTGGCCGGCTCCTCCTGCTCTCTTAGCCGGGTGAACTATCTCCTGCCTAGGGAGCAGTGGCCGCAGGAGATCTGGGTGCAGTGCAACTACAGGCAAAAGCCAAGGCCCGCTGCGGCGCAGGCGGACAAGTCCGGATTGAAGCTGTATTTCAAGCAGCAGGGAACGCCGGCTGCGCCTGGCCAGATCGGCGTGGTCTACTCCGCTAAAGGCAGGGTGCTTGCCGGAGGGGTTATTCGTGGCGGCTGAAAGGCGCTTTCATATCCTGACCCTGGGCTGCAAGATCAACCAGTACGAGTCCCAGGCCCTCAAGGAGGCCTGGCAGCGAAAAGGCTTGCGCTGGGTGGACCGGGCCCGGGAGGCGGAGGTGGTGCTCATCAACAGCTGCGCCGTAACCCAAGGGGCGGTACAGGACGTGCGCAAGGCGGCCCGCAGAGTGCACCGGATCAATCCCCGAGCCAGGATCGTCATCACCGGCTGCGCCGTGCCCCGGGCCAAGGAGGATCTGACCAGCCTGCCGAGCCAGGCGGTTTTTGTGCAGCAAGCAGATAAGCCCCTTCTGCAGGACGATCCGGAGCTCGGCTGGCCCTCTCCCGAGCTCCGGGATGCCCATCCCGGAGCCAAGCAAGCGAAACGGTTTCCGGAGCTTCATATCTCTGCCTTCCCCCGGGCCCGCCCGGTGCTCAAGATCCAGGACGGCTGCTCCCAGGGATGCAGCTACTGCATCGTCCCCCTCACCCGGGGTCCGTCCAGAAGCCGTGCTCCGCAGGAGATACTCGCCGAGGCGCAGCGGCTCCTTCAAGCCGGGTACAGCGAGCTCGTGCTCTCCGGAATCAACCTCGGCCAGTATGCCATGGCCTCCCAGGGGGTGAAGGATTTCTGGGACCTTCTCCCCTGGCTGGAGGATCGCCTCGAGGCCTCCCGACCCGGACGTATCCGGCTGCGGATAAGCTCCCTGGGGCCCAGCCTGCTCCAGGACAAGGGTCTCCAGGCGCTTAGCCGGTCGCGGCTCGTCTGCCCCCATCTCCATGTTTCGCTGCAAAGCGCCAGCCCGGAGGTGCTGCGCCGCATGGGCCGCGCTCCAAGGAGCGCAGACCTGATTTCCGAGTTCGTGGGGAAGCTGAGGCGGAGCTGGCCGCTGTTCGGACTGGGAGCGGATATTCTCCTGGGTTTCCCGGGGGAGACAGAAGCGGATTTTGAGCGCACCCTGGCTTTTTGCCGCAGCCAGCCCCTCAGCTACGGGCACGTGTTCGTCTTTTCCCCCCGGCCCGGCACCAGAGCCCAGCAGATGAGCGGGCAGCTGGATCCCGGCCTGAAAAAGGAGCGCAGCCGCATCATCCGGGAGCTGCTTCAGGAGAAGCGAGAGGCTTTTCTGCATCGCCTCGCAGGTGAGCCCAGGCTCAGCGTGGTGCTGGAGGATACGGACCCGGCCGTGGGTCTCTGCGAGCACTATGCGGTCTGCCGGTTCGATGAGCCCCTGCAGGGCGGGAAGCCTTCGGATCTGGTGGAGGCAGAACCGGTAAGGCCCTCAAACAAGGGGCTATTAGTCAGCTTTGCCGGAGGCAAAGCTGACTCAGTTGGATAGGTTAAAAAGAGGCAAGTTATTGATTTTTAATGTCTGTGCTGAGCGTCGCAATGGCCAGGTTGACCCGGCACTCAGTTTCTGGTTGAACAGCTGGAGGTATACCATAAACCCATTATGTGCTTCCATTGATACCCTGAGATAATTTCAAAACTGAGTGCCGGGTTGATAAAGCGTGAACTCCGGCAATGTTTTTTTCGTTCCCAGGGTCCTCCCTGGGGACGTCTTTCGCTTATGGCTCCGGACATCCTCTTGTTATTCCTGCACATTACGTGGGAATCATGAGGTAAGCTGACTTTTTGTTTTATACGAGCCTGCCAGTGTGCTGCGCTGACTTCTTCGCCATGCGCCATGCGAGTTTAACTCTGAACCGTGAACTTGAACTTTTCTTTCGCACTGCGAGCATCTTTTCTTTCTTCGCTATGCGCCATGCGCCATGCGCTTTGCGTCTTCAACCGTGAACCGTGAACTTCAGATATGAGCCGTCCCCAGCCGCCCAAACCTGCCCAGCCGGTCTTGTCCATCCTGAGCAGCCGCTGGGACCTTTTCTGGCCCGGGCTGCTCCAGGACCTGAGCAAGCGCTTGGGGCCTCCGGACTTCATCTCCGAGAGGTTCGACTTTACCGAGACCAGCTATTACGACCGAGAGCTGGGAACTCCGATCAAAAGGCGGATCCTTGGCTTCGAGCAGCTGGTGCATCCGGAAGAGCTGCCGGGAATGAAGCTTTTTACCAATGAGCTTGAGGCACGGAATCTCGATCAGGCCGGGAATCGGCTCTTCAATCTCGATCCCGGGCTCTTGCAGCTGGAGCGGCTTGTTCTGGCCACCGGCAAGGAGTTTGCCCAGCGCATCTACTTGCGCAGCGGCATCTGGGCCGAGGTGACCCTCATCTATCAAAAAGGTGGCTGGAAGGCTCTTCCCTGGACATATCCCGACTACGCAGGTACATTGGTCCAGGAGATATTGACCCGCATTCGGGATCGCTTCAAGGATAAGCTCAAGTCAGATTTGCCACCGGCAAATCTGACTTAATGGCAATTTATTGAAGAAAAAAATTAGGCTTCTCAGCACCATGGTTGAACATCAGCAGCCGGAGTTGACCCGGCACTCAGTTTCCAGCTTAAAGCTCGGACCCAAAGAAGGATCCGAACCTGGGGCGCGCGCATCAAACCGTCGATTGGTCCAGTAAAACTGAATGCGGGGTGCGGGGTTGGAAAGTGGAGTTTCATGCAAGGTGAGCCACCCCTGGCCAGCAACGTCTCTTCATACGCCATCTAAGGACGAGAACGATGCTCAAGAGCATGACCGGATACGGATCCCATCGGGAGCAGGACAAGGAGTGCGCCCAGATCTGGGAGATCAAGAGCGTCAACGCCAAGCAGCTCAGCTTGAAGTTCCGCCTGCCGGCTCTGCTGAGCCCCTGGGAGCCGGTCTGGGATCAGAAGGTGCGCCGGGCCGCGGAGCGGGGCCGGGTAGAGGTCACGCTCAGCCTGCAGATCCTGCGTCCCGAAATGCTGCCGCTTCAGCTTAACGGGCCGGCTTTGCAGGCCATGTTCCATCAGCTGGAGCATTTCGCCGAGCAACAGGGACAGCCGTTCACTCCGGATCTTAATCAGGCCTTGCGCATTTCGGGGCTCTGGCAGGAGACCTCGATTCCCTCGGAGTCTGATCTGGGCTCCCGGATGGAGGCAGGTCTGGGCAAGGCTCTGAGCGACTGGGACGCATCCAGGAGCCGTGAAGGCGAGGCCCTGCAAAGCGACCTTTTGGAGCGTATGGAGCGCCTGGCCGACTGGAACGCCGAGCTGCAGGAGAAGTCCTCCGGCCTGGCTAGGGAAAAGCTGGAACGGCTGCAGAGCCGCATGGCCGAGCTCCTGGTGCAGCAGGAGGCGCAGCCGGACGAGCAACGCCTCCTGCAGGAGATGGCCCTGCTGGCGGACAAGGTGGATGTCAGCGAGGAGCTCACCCGGCTGCGGGCCCACATAGATACCTTGCAGGACCACTTGCGCCGGGGATCCGCCGGGGGACGCAAGCTGGACTTTCTGCTGCAGGAGTGCTTCCGGGAGATCAACACCTGCGGCAACAAGGCCCAGGATACGGAAGTTTCCCGTCTGGTGGTCGACTTGAAGACCGAGCTGGAGAAGTGCCGCGAGCAAGTGCAGAATCTGGAGTAGCCATGTCCCTTAAAAACCTTCTCAATATCGGCTTTGGCAACTACGTGGTCATCTCCCGGATCATAGGCATCGTCAATCCGGGCTCCTCGCCCATGCGTCGGCTGCGGGAGGACGCCCGCGAAGGCGGCCGGCTCGTGGACGCCACTCAAGGCCGCAAGACCCGGTCCATCATCATCACCGACTCCAACCACGTCTTTCTCTCCGCTCTGCAAGCCGATACCATCGGCCAGAGGTTTTCGGACAAGGGAGTGGAGCATGGCGGGTGATTCCCTGCAAGGCATCGCCCTTATCATCAGCGCTCCTTCGGGTACCGGCAAGAGCACCCTGGTAAAGCGGTTCCTTAGCGAGTTTCCGCATTTCTCCTTTTCCATTTCCTATACCACCCGGGCCCCCAGACCGGGCGAGGTCGACGGCCGGGAGTACCACTTCGTGGACGAGTCCCGATTCCTGGAGCTCGTAGAGGAGGGCTTTTTCGCCGAATGGGCCAAGGTCTACTCCAACTACTACGGCACGCCGCTCACCTCCACCCTGGATCTGCTCCGGCAGGGGAGCGATCTCTTGTTCGACATCGACGTCCAGGGAGCCAGGCAGCTGAAAAGCAATCTGCAGCTCGGGGAGTACGTCTTCATTTGGCCGCCTTCCAGGCAGGCCCTGGAGGAACGTCTTTGCAAGCGGGGCAGCGATACCCCGGAGGCCATGCAGGAACGGCTGGAGCAGGCAGCCATAGAGCTCCAGGCGGCGGAGGACTTTGACTACTGGGTTCTGAACGACGATCTCGAGACAGCCTACAGCCGCCTGCGCTGCATTTACCTTGCGGCCGCCAGCCGGCCCGTCAGGCTCAGGGATCTTTCCAGGCGCATTCTTGCCGCTTGGGACAGCAAAGCCGAAACCGCTGGAAGATAAACCCAACAAGCACAGGAATGAATACGGTGAGCAACTCGCAGGACACCAAGAAGAACCAAAATCAGCAGCTGGACGATAGGGGCAGGATCAATGGCGTTTTCTCCACCAAGAGCATCAGCAAGGTGGGTACCGGCTCCACCCAGCGCAAGAGCATCCAGAAGAGCTACTGGATGGTTGCCGAGCTGGATAGCGGAGAGGTGGAGATCCAGCCCCTGAATACCAACTATGTGCCTTCAGGGCCGAAGCGGAAAGTGCCCAAGGAGGAGTTCCTGGACAAGTTCTCTCCCGAGCCGGAGTTCTACGTCTCCACGGTCTATCCCAAGATGCGCGAGCTGCAGAAGACCGTGGCCCGGGCCGACCGGCACCGCAAGCAGGGAGAGACCTTCAGCGCGGAGTACGAGTACAACAATGCCCTCAAGGTGGACGAGGAGAACATCCGGGCCAACTTCGGGATCGGCCTGACCTATCTGGACCGCGGAGACAAGGACAAGGCCGACGACATCTTCCAGCGCCTGGTCAAGCTCAATGCCGCCTTTGAAGAGGAGCACAAGCACCTGTTCAACGATTTCGGCATCAGCCTGCGCAAGAACAAGATGCTCGACCAGTGCTTGGAGTACTACACCCGGGCCCTGGAGCTCACCGAGGAAGACGAGCATCTGTACCACAACATAGCCCGGGTCTACTACGAGAAGGGCGATATGAAGGCCGCGGCCACCAATCTCAAGAAGGCCCTGGAGCTCAATCCGGAGTTCGAAGAGGGCAAGAAGTTCCTCCAGTTCCTCAAAAAGAAAAAACAGAGCTGAGGTTTGGCAAACCACAACTCTGTTTTTTCTTATAACTCTTTCGTTTTGTGGGCAAGTGACCTCAGTTTTCTATATCTGCGCTCCGCATCTCCTCTGGCTATCAGCTGTGAGCTGTCAGCTGAGCTTCGCTCTGCGCCATGCGCTCTGCGCCTCAAGCTCAGATTTCTGCTCTTTTTTCTTGCTGTGAGCTATAAGCTGTCAGCTTCTTCTAACTGTGAACCGTTAACCCTGAGCTTCGCCATGCGCAATCAACTGTTATTAGCTGTTATTAGCCCCTTGAACACTCCGGATTGCTCAAAAGGAAGTGCTTGTGCACTGCACCTGGCGGTTTAGAGACAACGGCGGCGGCCGGGAGCCGGACGGCCTGGCGGCCTGGGCCGAGGAGCTGAACATCTCATTGCTTTTGGCCCGTATGCTCTGGCGCCGCGGGGTGGTCACCCGGGAGGCCATGGATGTATTCCTGGGGCCCAATCTGCGCCATCTTCCGCCTCTGGAAGGCTGGCCGGAGCTCATCCAGGCAGCGGAGCATCTGGCAGGTGAGCTGCAAAAGGGAAAGACCCTGGCTGTGTGGGGCGATTACGATGTGGACGGCATAACTGCCACTGCTGTGGTAGCGGATTTTCTGAGACGGCGGGGCTACAAGGTGCTCACCCACCTGCCGCACCGCATGGATGAGGGCTACGGGCTGAACAGGGAAGGGCTGGAGGAGCTAGCAGCGCAGGGAGCCGAATGTCTGCTCACCGTGGATTGCGGCGTTTCCGACATCGAGGCGGTGGAGCGGGCCCGAGAGCTCGGCCTGAGCGTGGTTGTCACCGACCACCATGCCTTGGAAGGGAGCCTTCCCAACGCGAGGGCGGTGGTCAACCCCAGGCTGCAGGACACGCCCTACTCCCAGGCGGCCGGCGTGGGGGTGGCCTGGCTGCTCATGGCCGCCCTGAACCGGATGCTGCCCGGTCCGGCGGACGATATCCGGAGATACCTCGATCTTGTGGCTCTGGGGACCATAGCCGACGTGGTGCAGCTCACCCCGGAAAACCGCATCCTGGTCAAGAACGGCCTCCTGCTGCTGGGCGAAGCCAAGCGGCCGGGGATTTTCGCTCTCAAGGAGGTGAGCCGCATTCCGCCCGCCTCCTCCCTGGGAAGCGGGCAGGTGGGCTTCAGCCTGGCCCCGCGCATCAACGCCGCCGGACGCATGGGCTCGGCGGACACCGCGCTGGAGCTGCTGCTGGCCCCGGATCTGAGCACGGCCCGGCCTTTGGCCGCCAAGCTGGAGACCTTCAATCAGAAGCGGCGCTCCGAGGAGGAGGCTATCCTCGGCGAGGCCCTACAGCAGGCCGAAGAGCAGAAGGACGCCCCGGGTCTCGTTCTCTACTCCCCAGAGTGGCACTCGGGGGTCATCGGCATCGTGGCCTCCAGGGTGGTCGAGCGCTATCACCGCCCGGTTCTCCTGCTCTCCCGGGAGGGGGAGCGGCTCAAAGGCTCCGGGCGCAGCATCCCGGAGTTCGATCTCTTTCAGGGCTTGGTGGACTGCGGGGAGTCACTGCTCGGCTATGGGGGCCATCCCCAGGCTGCCGGGCTGAGCCTCTCCGAGGATCGTCTCGAGGATCTGCGGGTGGCTTTTTCGGCTGCGGTACGTTCTCAGCTGGGGGAGAGGCTGCCCGAGCCGAGCCTGCAGCTCGAAGCGCGTCTCGGCCTGGAGATGGTGGACATGCAGCTCATCAAGGAGATCGATCTTCTGCAGCCTTTCGGACCAGGCAACCCCCAGCCCCTCTTCTGCTCCAACCCTCTGGCTGTGAGGAAGCACAAGGTCTTCGGCGGCAAGCATGTCTCGCTGGAGGTGCGGGACGAGTCCGCCGGCAAGACCATGCTCGGCAAGGCCTGGCGGCAGGTGGAGAATCTCGGCTCGGAGATCGCCGGCAAGAACGTCCGGCTGGCCTTCACGCCGCGGCTGAACACCTACAACGGCCTCATCAGCATCGATCTGCACATCCGCGACTGGGAGATCTGCTCCTAGCCCTCCAGCTCGATATAGTCCCCGATCACCACCTTGAGCCCGAAGTTGGGAAAGTTCACCTTGTACTTGTTCGGGGGGATGAAGCCCACGACCTTGCCCCGACCGAAGATGCGGTGCTTGCAAAAGCCCAGCTCCTCAGGGCT
>CAZQPF010000016.1:0-50506 GCA_964595165.1 uncultured Desulfohalobiaceae bacterium | reverse complement strand
TGAATGGACGAGGTCTTGCCGTGCATGATCCGACCGGCGCGGCGCACCTCGTGTCCGGCGAAATGGCCCAGAATCTGATGCCCCAGGCAGACCCCGAGGACCGGAACGCTTGTCCCCAGCCGGGCCAGGAAATCGAGACAGTAGCCGCTGTCCAGGGGACCTCCGGGCCCCGGAGAAATGACCACTCCCTCCAGGCCTTCCTTTTTTGGCAGCTCCAATAGCTCGGGCTGGTCGTTGCGCACCACCCGCGGGAAAGCCCCTATCTGCTGAAACACCTGCACCAGGTTGAAGGTGAAGGAATCATAGTTATCGATGAGCAAAAACATCGCTGCCTCCGTTCTGGCTGAGTATATGGCTTAAAATGCGGGCCTTGTTCTGACACTCCTGCCATTCCTTTTCCGGAACCGAATCGCTGACTATGCCGGCCCCGGCCTGCCAAAAGATCCGGTCATCCTTGATCCACAGGGTCCGGATGGTGATGCCGGTATCCAGGTTGACCTCCCCTTCATCCAGGCCCAGCCAGCCTACCGCACCGGCATAGGGGCCTCTAGGAAAGGGCTCCATTTGGGAAATGATCTCCATGGCTCTGATCTTGGGCGCTCCGGAGACCGTTCCGGCCGGAAAGGCGGCCCGCAGAATATCGATGCTGTCCAATCCCGGCTCCAGAACGGCCCGCAAATAGGAGGTGAGGTGCATGACGTGGGAGAAGCGCTCCACCTGCATGAACTTCTCCACCTCTACGCTCCCGGGCCGGGCGATGCGTCCCAGGTCGTTGCGTCCGAGATCCACGAGCATGACGTGCTCGGCCTGCTCCTTGGGATCATCCAGGAGCTCCCGGGCCAGGGCGGTGTCCTCCTTCTGCTTTGCGCCGCGCCGGCGCGTCCCGGCGATGGGACGCTCCTCCAGGACACCGCTGCTGCAGCGCACCAGAAGCTCCGGCGAGGAACCGATGAGCTTGAGATCGGGCAGGTCGAGATAGAACATGTACGGCGAGGGGTTGGCCTGCCGCAGCCTGCGGTACAGCGGGAAGGGATCTCCGGAGAACGGGGCTTGGAAGCGGGTGGACAGCACCACCTGAATCGCCTCTCCGGAGTTGATGAGCTCCCGCGTTTCCTCTACTGCGGAGCAGAAATCCTCCTGGCCCGGACTGGTTTCCAGGGCGCCGATCTCCGGAGCTCTGGAGTCCTTCCCGGCCAGGCGTTTTTCCAGAATGCCCTTGCCCTCCTCCAGGCCAAGAGAGAGGCACCGATGGTGGAGATGATCGAACAGGATCTGCTTGCCCGGCAGAGCCAGGCAGCACTGAGCCTCCTCCGGCGGCAGCGCCTTGGAGAGCTTCGGTTCCAAAAGGCCGCTCAATCCGTACCCGAAGAAGCCGATGAGCGAGCGGGTGATTGGGGGCAGGCCCTCCATCTCCGGAGGAGGCAGCAGGTTCAGGCGGTCCATGACACCGCGGAGGCCCTCCAGAAATGGAGCTTTGGAGTACGGTTTCAGGCTTTCAAGCCGCGAATCCAGGACCTCCAGGGACAGCGCTCCCTCCCGGCAGGAAAGCAGCAGGCGAAAATCCCAGGCGATGAGGCTGTAGCGGCCCAACCGCCCGTCAACCTCGGCGCTTTCCAGGAGAATGCCCGGCGCGTCGCCCACAAGATCGAGATACAGGCTGATCGGGGTCTGCGTGTCCGCCGGGAGGATGTCCCCGTGTTGTTGCAAGCGTACTGTGCGCATAGCGGATCGTCTCCCTCTGGAGTCAGCGTGGCCTCTGGCCACGCTGACTTATTGGGGTTTGAATTGAAAAGAATCTAAGGTCCAAATCTTTCAGCAATTTGTTGATTGGTCATCCTGGCCAGTTTGACCCGGCACTCAGTTTGATCGAATTCTTCTTCGATTTTGGGTCGATAACGCAGCAGCTGCAGCTTTTCTCCAAGCTCGAGCTGAGACTGAGCAAACTGAGTGCCGGGTTGATCAAAGGGAGAAACTCTTTTTGAACTGCTCCCCTTCCCAAGGGGAGCTCCCGGCACTCAGTTTATATGAAAAGATCTCATAGCTTCCGTTGAGTCACATAATGGGTTTATGGCATAAGCTCCAACTATGCATCCCGAAACTGAGTGCCGGGTGAGGGGTTGGAAAGTGGTTTCATACCAGCGCTGCCAGCGGCTGCGCTGACAAAAAAAAGGGCCGCAACCTCTGGGGGAGGATGCGGCCCGTGATGACTGATGCCTTTACCCTTGCTGCCTCAGCCGGACGCTCCTCCCCCGGATGTTTCCTTGGACCACCACCAGGCAGCCTTGTTTTCCAGGAGATCGAGCTCGCCGGCAGCGGCCAGGTTGAGATAGGAGCGATAGCAGCGGACCGCGTCCTGGCTGTAGGGATTGGCCTCGAACAGGCTCTGGAAGAGCTCGGAGTCCTCGGTCAGCATCTTGCGGGCCGCCTGGAGGCGCCGTTCGAACGAGGGCGTGAGATACTTCCGGGTAGCCGGCTCGTGGGTGACCGCAGCGAGGTAGGATACGGTGCTAACGAAGTTGAGCCCCTGGATGAAGGCCAGGGCGTGGTCGTGCTCCTCGGCCTCGGCCGCAAACGGAGCAAGCCCGATGTCCTCGAGCAGGGAGCGGACTTGGGCCCAGGCCTGCCTGTCTCGGCCCTCAACCAGCGCCACGCGAAGGCCGGCTCCTTCCTCGGGACAGGGCCCGAACAGGGGATGGGTGCCCACCACCGGCCCCGAATGCTTGCGGAGCATGGCCCGGAGGGGGTTGACCTTCACCGAGCAGATGTCGGCCAGAACGGTGGAGGCCGGCAGGAGGTCCTGCATCTTGCCCAGCACCTGCTCCACTGCCTCGGCGGGAACGGCCAGCAGGACGAGGTCGCTCTCAGGGACCCTTTCCTCAAGACTCTTCTTCTCCAGGGGCTTGTCCAAGCCGGTCACATCCAGGCCGAGATTCTGGAATCGCTGCTGGAAGAAGCGGCCCATGGCCCCTTTCCCGCCTATGATGGTGATGGTGCGAAACATTGCCGCTGTATTCCTGCTGAAGTAAAGCCGTATTGCTAATCGCTTGGGCCGGCTCCTGACACACCGGCCATCTGCCGCACCCTGTCCCAGGCATCGAAAAAGCCCGGAAAGGACTTGGCCACGCACTGCGGATCGTCCAGCTCCACCGCGCACCCGGCCAGCTCATACAGAGACAGGCTCATGGCCATGCGGTGATCCCCATAGGTGCGAAAGCAAAGCCTGGAGGGCAAGCCCGCCTCCCGGGGATGGATCTTCAGCCCGTCCTCGAAGATAGTGGTCCGGGCCCCGGCTTTCTCGATCTCCCCGGCCACTCCCCCGAGCCGGTCGCTCTCCTTGATCCGCAGATGGGCCACATTGCTGATCCGGGTCGGGCCTTCGGCCAGACTGGCCAGAACCGCTACCGTGGGAACCAGATCGGGACAGGATCCCATGTCCAGCTCAGCACCGCCGAGGCTTCCGGGACTGACCCTCAGGCCGGAGGCTTCCCACTGCGCGGAGGCGCCCATGCTCTGGAGAATATCGACCATCCTGCGGTCTCCCTGCACCGAATCCGCCCCCAGCCCACCGACGGTCAGACCCTGCGGCAGCAGGGCTCCGGCCGCCAGAAAGTAGGAGGCATTGCTCCAGTCTCCCTCCACCCAGAAGGATTGCGGCTCGTACCGTGCAGGCTGGATCCGGAACCGGACCTCGCCGGGCCGCAGGACCGTCACCTCTTCCCAGGACACTTCCCGCCAGCGGTTCCCCTGCCGCATTTCCATGCCCGGCTCCACGCCGAAGGCCTGCATGGTCTGCAGGGTGAGCCCCACATAGGGCCAGGAGACCGCCTTGCGTCCGCCGATGCTGAGGCTGGTCCCGGAAGCGGCGAGCGGAGCGGCCAGAAGCAGTCCGGAAAGGTACTGGCTGCTCTCCTCCAGGCTGACCTCGGTCTCACCGCCGGAAAGCCCTTCTGCCTCCAGGAGGAAAGGGGGATAGCCGGCCTGCCCCTCCCAGGTGAACCGCACGCCGAGCCGCTCCAGAGAGCGGCTCAGCTCGCCGATGGGCCGCTGATGCATCCTCCCTTCCCCGAAGATGCGGCAGCGCTTCCCAAGAGCGGCGGCCACAGGCGTAATCAGCCGGCAGGTGGTTCCGGACTCGCCGACATTGAGCGAAATGGGCTCCCGCTCGTCAGAGCTCCCGGGCTCCAGGAGCGCCCCCTGGACCCGGCAGGCAGAGCCCTGCTCCTCAATCCGGGCCCCCAATGCGCAAAGGCAGTCCCTGGTCCTATGGATATCCCGGCTGTCCAGGACATTGCTCACCTCGGACTCCCCCCGGGCCAGGGATGCGGCGATAAGCCCTCTATGGGACAGGGATTTGCTCGGCGGTGCCTGGATGATCATGGAGTTATCGATCCTTTGTCATGTTGGGAGCGCAGAGCGCATGGCGCATGGCGAAGAAATCGCAGAGAGATTGCTGAAAGTTCGTAATCTGACGGCACAAATCATCGAGATTATCAACTAACCTTTCGAGCGATTCTGCAGGGATCATGTCTCGCCTTTCACAATGAATGAACCTGTTGGCATTTTCAAAGGTTGGCCCGCAAACGTAGCTCAAATGATGCCTCTCCACTCTTCGCCATATGCCGTGCACTTTGCGCTCTGCTCACTGGCTGCCGGCTTCCACATCAGCCCGCGTCAGGAGGTCGAGGTGCGGGCCGTTGGGATAGCTGCCCAAGAGGCGCAGGCTGTGGCTGGCGTCCTCCAGCTGGCTCAAGAGCCGGGAGTACTCGCTGCGGCTCAAATCGCACTCCAGATCGGCAAAAAAGACGTACTGCCACTTCTCGCCCCGCAGCGGTCGAGACTCGAGCTTCTTCATGTTCACCTTCTCCCGGGCCAAAAGATTGAGCACCCCGGCCAGGGATCCGGGCCGGTCCGGCAGGGTGAACAACAGCGAGGTCTTGTCCCGATTGCCCGGAGGCGGAACATCCGCGCCGATAATCAGAAACCGGGTCCAGTTCTCCGGCAGATCCTCAATGCCGGTATACAGGACCTGCAGGCTGTAGGCTCCGGACAGGGCCGGGTGGGCGATAGCCGCCTCTCCGGGCCTTCCCTGAATGCGCTTTGCAGCAGCAGCCGTGCTCTCCACCGGCACCACCCGCGCCTGCGGCAGGTGGCTGTTCAGCCAGAGAGTGCATTGCTGCAGGGCCTGGGGATGGGAGTAGACCACCTCGATGTCCTGCAGCTCCGAGGATGCCGAGAGCAGGCTGTGACTGATCTTGCAGAAGATTTCGGCCTGGATGTACACCTCGTAGCGCAGGAACATGTCCAGGCTCTGCCCCACCGTGCCCTGCAGGGAGTTCTCCAGGGGGATGATGCCCAGCTCGGCCTCCTTGTTGCGCACCGTACGGAAGACGTCCTCCAAGCCGGGGCGCGGCCGATAATCTGCGGCCTGTCCTAAATAGTGCAGCCCGGCGAAGTAGGAGAAGGTTCCTTCCGGACCGAGATAGACCACGCGCTGGGGCCGCTGCAGGCTGCGGGACGAGGACAGGATCTCCCGATAAATCGCGGCCAGGTGCTCCTGGGGAAGGGGCCCCGGGTTATCCTGGAGCAGCTCCTGCAGGACGTCCTTTTCCCGAAAGGGCTTGAAAACCGACTCCTGCTTGCGGGACTTGAGCCTTCCCACTCGCAAGCTGAGCCCGGCCCGCTCGTTGAGCAGGGAAAGCAGCTGCTGGTCGATCCGGTTGATCTCCCGGCGGAGCACCTCCAGCTCGCTGCCTGCATCGCGCGGCTCACAGTTTGTATCAGACCCGTTGGCCATCTCTGTTCCCTTTATCTGACGCACCTGCAAAAAGTCTTGCCTGAATGATTCAAGCGTGGGTATTATTTGCAACTCTTTGTCTTTTTACTGCTAACTGACCACCGACTTTTGACTACTGCCGGTCCCTGGCGCCTATCTGCCCCAAGGAGCTTTTCCGGGAAGCAAAGCCGCAGGGCCCAGAAACAAAAAGGGCCGCCGGCTTGCTGCCTGCGGCCCTTTGGGAGCTCGGTTCTTCCTGGAGCTAAAGAGCTCTTCCTATCCCGCACGGGCCGCACGCTTCTCCCCAAAAATAGAACCACTGCCAATAGGAGCGCAGCACGGAAGAAGGGGACCCGATTTCGTTTCGCATAAATTTCAATGTACGTATCCCTGCTAGCAATGTCAATAGAAAATCTGTCTCTTGAAGCCAATATGATTTCAACCGGGCTTTCAAGGTTGACTGTTGCCTGCGATTATCATTAGTATGAAAAAAATACATTCAATATGCATCCCAACATGGCGCTCGCAGGTCCCATCTGATATGAACGAGGAGCTCCTGACCCTCAAAGAAATTTCTCGCCGGCTCCAGGTGCCTGAAAGCAGCATCCGGTATTACAGGGACCGCTTCCTGGACTACCTCCCGGCTCGCGGGCAAGGCCGCAAAAGGCGATATAAGCGCCAGGCCCTGGACATTTTCCGGACCATAGTTCAAGGCTATAAAAACGACCGTAACGCTGAAGAAATCAAGAGCCTTCTCCAGCAGCAGCTCCAAGGCAGCCCGCAGCAAGCCGAAAGCCAGTCCCCCAGAGTATCCACTGCTGTTCAAACCTTTGCTGCAGCAAGCAAGACGCCCCAAGACATCCTGCAAAGCCAGGCCCAGACCCTGTCCTCCCTTGCCAATCTGCTCGTCAAGAAGAGCAGGCTGGAGGAAGAGGTGCATCATCTCCGGGAGGAGCACCGAAAAATCAAAAAGGGCCTCCTCCTGTTATGGAAAAAATACAAGCAACAAGAAAGGGACGCCTCCCAAGCCGAGGAGCAGACATCAATTTATCAAGATATTGAAGAAAGATTATATGAGCTGCACAATGAACTAGCCTCCCTGTGGGGCAGACAGAAAGAGCATGAACAGAAGCAGGAGCGAGAAATGCAGGAGCTCCGGCAACAGGTCGAAAAATGCCAGTTTTGGACCAAGCGCCTCATGCTTTGTTCCAAGCAGGAAATTCAGGAAGAAGATTCCTCATGAACGGGAAAATACATCTCTGTGCATAAGAGTCATTTTTCGAGGTGGTTTGAATTTGCTGCTTCAACCCGCCTTTCTCCTTGCCGATTCCTAACCTGAAAAATCAGGGCACCAAACTGAACAAGCAAAGAGGTTTACATTTCATAGCAACCATCTCAGCAGTGCGTACAAAGTTGTTCCCCTGGGCAAAACCAACGCAACGAGCTGCACAAATCCCAGCTTTATTACGCAGAAACAAAGAAGAGCAATTGCGGAAGAAAGCACCGCTGTCTCTGTATGCCGTTGGTGAAGACATGCTTTCTTTACCGGGTAAATCATGCATTGCAGCGCAACTTGTATTCTTCCTTGGAATATTGTTCAGTGCATCAAGGTTCTATATCATCCTTTTACCCTTTAAAATCTGTCCTTAAAGAATACTTTGCCCTATTTGCAGGAAAAATCATATCACCTGTTGACAACTTGATGAATTATAGAGTAAAGATTGAATAATTGCAGCCCGCGTGCGTCCTCCCTGGCTTGATTAGCCAATCAATCTAGCTTGTTAAACGTCCAAATACAAATGGGTATAATTTATGACAGAACAAACTGAAAGAGTTGTGGTCAAAAACCTGTACAAGGTTTTTGGGCCCAATCCGGACAGGGCCTTTGAGTACATCAACCAGGGCCTGGGCAAAGACGAGGTCTTTGAAAAGACCGGGCTGACCATTGGGGTGCAGAACGCCAACTTCACCGTGCACACCGGAGAGATATTCGTGGTCATGGGGCTGTCCGGCTCGGGAAAGTCCACGCTGGTCCGAATGATCAATCGCCTCATCGAGCCGACCTCCGGACAGGTGTTTGTCGAAGGCAAGGATGTAGCCACGATGAGCCGTGAAGAGCTCATCAAGCTGCGACGGGAGAACATGAGCATGGTCTTCCAGTCCTTCGCGCTCATGCCCCACATGACTGTTGAGGAGAACGTCTCCTTCGGCTTGGAGATCGCCGGATACTCCGAGGAGGAGCGCAAACGCCGCTCCGCGAAGGTTCTCGAGCAGGTGGGCCTCAAGGCTTACGGCAGGAGCTATCCCAGCGAGCTCTCCGGAGGAATGCAGCAGCGCGTGGGCCTAGCCAGAGGCCTGGCCGGCGACCCGAGCCTCATGCTCATGGACGAGGCCTTCAGCGCTCTGGATCCCTTGATCCGCACCGAGATGCAGGATGAGCTCCTCAAGCTGCAGGAAGAGGATCCCCGCACCATCATGTTCATCTCGCACGACCTGGACGAGGCCATGCGCATCGGAGACCGGATCGCCATGATGGAGGGCGGACGCATCGTTCAGGTGGGCACTCCGGAGGAGATCCTGAAGAACCCCGCTGACGAATATGTCCGGGCCTTCTTCCGCGGCGTGGATCCGACGAACGTTCTCAGCGCCGGGGATATCGTCCGGGATAACCAGGTGACCATTGTCTACAAGGAGGGCGAGAGCTACCGAACCGCCCTGGAGCGGCTTCAGAGCCAGGACCGGGATTTCGGCTACGTTCTGGACAAGCAGCATCGCTTCAAGGGAGTCATTTCAGCGGACAAGATTCGCCAGGCTCTGGAATCCGAAACAAAGACCGGCGACCTCAGCGACGCCTTTCTTTCCGACGTGAAGACCGTAACCCTGGACATGCCCCTGCAGGACATGCTGCCCATCATCACCGAGCTGGATTACCCCGTGCCTGTTGTCGACGAGAACAACGTCTACCAAGGCGCTATCTCCAAGAACCGTTTCCTGAAAACACTGCGAAGAGAGGGCTAACCAATGAACTTTGACATTCCGGTAGGCAATTGGGTCGAATCCTTCGTCAACTTCTTGATGGATCATTTGACCGTAGTTTTTGATTTTATTTCTCTTGTAGTGGGCAGTATCGCCACTAACCTGGAATCCTTTCTGCTGGGTATCCCGCCCTGGATATTCATTATAATCGTGGCTCTCATTTCCTTGTGGCGGATCGGCTGGCGCTACGCCCTGGTCTTTCTGGGCACGCTCCTCCTTCTGGTGGGCATGGATATGTGGGACGCCACTGTCTCCACCACCGCCCTGGTCATCGCCTCCACCATCGTCAGTCTCATCATCGCCCTCCCTCTGGGCATCATCATGGCCAAGAGCGATACGGTGGAGAGCATCGTACGGCCCATACTGGACTTCATGCAGACCATGCCTCCCTTTGTGTACCTCATTCCGGCTGCCATGTTCTTCGGGCTGGGCAAGGTCCCGGGGACCATCGCCACCATAACCTTCTGCACTCCACCGGCTGTCCGGTTGACCAACCTGGGAATCCGGCAGGTCCCAAAGGAGCTCCGCGAGGCCGGGCTGGCCTTTGGCTGCACTCCGATGCAGCTTCTGCGGCGGGTGGAAATACCCATTGCTATGCCCTCGATTATGGCCGGAGTTAACCAGAACATCATGATGGCCCTGTCCATGGTGGTTATCGCCTCCATGATCGGAGCCGGAGGGCTGGGCAACGTCGTTTTGAGCGGCATCCAGCGCATGGACATCGGGCTTGGCTTTGAAGGCGGGCTCGGCGTGGTGGTGCTGGCCATCATCCTGGACCGGATTACCCAATCCTTCGGGGAGAGAAGGGGACCCAGCCTGCTGACCAAGCTGAAGCAGCTCTTCCAGGGCTCCAGCTAAACAATCCAGGGAAAGGAAGCCTTTCCCTGGATTGTTTAGTATATACCTTATCACTTCGCCTTGCGCCATGCGCTCTGCGAAGCACAAGAAATCCGAACCTCTCAGCAAGCAACTGGATTTTCGAATTTCCCCAATGAATTGTAAACTTATTGAACAAGGAGGACTCACATGCGACAGACACTGCGACGGCTAACCTGGATTCTGGGCGCGCTTCTCGTGTTCGGGCTCCTGTTCGGACCCGGGGTGCAAGCTGCCGATTACAACAAACCCATCAAGATCGGCTGGACCGCTTGGTCTACGGCTGAAGCGAACACCAAGCTCATCAAGCAGATCCTGGAAGACAAGATGGGCTATGATGTCGAGCTCGTCATGTCCGACATCGGCATCCAGTACCAGGGCATCTCCAACGGCGATATCGACCTCATGCTCATGTCCTGGCTGCCCACCACGCACCAGAACTACTGGAAGAAGTTCGCCGACAAGGTGGTCAACCTGGGCCCGATCTACACCCAGGCCCGACTGGGCTGGGTGGTCCCGGACTACATTCCGGAAGACAAGCTGAACTCCATCACTGATCTCAAGAATCCGGAAATCAAGAAAAAGCTGGGCGGCCGCATCACCGGCATCGATCCCGGAGCCGGCATCATGCAGGCTTCGGAAAAGGCCATGGATGAGTACGGGCTCAAGGATGCCGGATATCAGCTCCTCTCCTCCAGCGGAGCAGGTATGACCGCGGCCCTTTCCCGGGCCATCAAGCGCAACAAATGGGCGGTAGTCACCGGCTGGAGCCCGCATTGGAAGTTCGCCAAGTGGGATCTCCGCTACCTTGAAGACCCCAAGGGTCTCCTCGGCGGACGCGAGAGAGTCCACTGCCTGACCAGAAAGGGCTTCTATCAGGATGTGCCCTATGAGGTGGTCGAGTTCTTCACCCGCTACTTCATCCCCATCGATGATCTGGAAGCCCTCATGCTCGAAGCCAGGAACAGCTCCTATGAAGAGGCTGCTGCCAAGTACATCAAAGAGAATCCCCAACGTATAAACTACTGGATGACGGGCGAGATGGACTAGCCCGTTTTCTTTTGCGGGCCGTGCCCGGTAGAGCCCGGGCGGCCCGCGAACATTATCATCCCCTTGGCTCCCGCTCGGCCCCCTTGAGACCCAAAGGGGCTCTCTGGAGCTAATGGACTGTCTGCAGTCTTCTACTCAACCCTTGCGTTTCTTTTTTTATCCTTAAAACTGTAAGGAGGTTTTAGATGTTTCACAAACTGCGCGCCTTGTTTCTGGCCCTCTCAGTCGCTGCTCTTCTGATGATCGCCGGCGGGCCCATGGCCCAGGCGGCCGACTCCACCAAGCCCATCAAGATCGGCTGGACCGCCTGGTCCGACGCCGAGGCCATCACCAAGATCGCCAAAATGATCCTGGAGAATAAGATGGGCTATGACGTCAAGCTGGTGATGTCCGATATCGGAGTACAATATCAGGCCCTGAAGGGAGGGGACATCGACATCATGCTCATGTCCTGGCTCCCGGTCACGCATCAGAACTACTGGAATAAGTACGCCCAGGATGTGGTCAATCTCGGCCCTCTGTATACCAGAGCCCGTCTGGGCTGGGTTGTTCCGGACTACATCCCGAAAGACAAGATCGACTCCATCGAGGATCTGACCAATGAGGAGTTTGTCTCCAAGCTCAACGGCGAGATTACCGGCATCGACCCCGGAGCCGGCCTGATGCAGGCCTCGGAAAAGGCCATGGACGAGTACGGTCTCAAGGATGCCGGCTATGAGCTCATCGCTTCCAGCGGAGCCGGAATGACCGCCGCCCTGGCCCGAGCCTTCGAGCGGGAGAAATGGGTGGTGGTTACCGGCTGGAGCCCGCACTGGAAGTTCGCCAAGTGGGACCTGCGCTACCTGAAAGACCCCAAGGGCGTCCTCGGCGGGAAGGAGCGGATCCACGCCCTGGCCCGCAAAGGCTTCTATCAGGATGTGCCCTATGAGGTCTTCGAGTTCTTCACCCGCATGTTCATGCCCCTGGATGAGCTCGAAGCCGTCATGCTCGAGGCGAGCAAGTCCTCATACGGGGATGCCTGCGAGGCGTACATCGAAAACCATCCGGAGCGTGTCAAGTACTGGATGACCGGGGAGCTCGACTAGCCCCTTGTGGATGCAAGGAAACAAAAAGCCCGGCTGTCGGAATAAGACAGCCGGGCTTTTTAAATTCTCAGCCTGGCAGTTGCTCGTATGAACCATCATGCCAAATAGCGAACCGGGCACAGAGCTCTCTTGCGCTTAGAGGCTTCCGTCTCCCGGTTTCCTAAGCCTCCCTCATGGGTGATCCCTGACCCGGCCTTTTAGGCTCTGCCATAAGCATTGCGGCGAGCTTCTTCCTCGCCAATCTCTCTTCGCTATGCGCCCTGCGACTTGCAACTCTTGCCATCAGCTGTAAGCTGTCAGCTTCTTCTACTGCTCCGCTGAGGGCTTGGGTCCGGACTGATAGATCTTCTCTTCCAGGTGCTCCAGCCTTTTCTCCAGGTTCTCCACTTTCATCTGCACGGTTTCCATCTCCTGCCTGGTGGCCAGGTTCATCCCGGACAGAGCCTTATTCAAGGACTTGTTCACTTCATCTCGGAGATCGTTGTACTCCTTCTCCCCGGTATCTATGACCTCATTGGTCAGACGCTCGGCCTCTTCAGTGGACAGCCGGCCCTGCTCCACCATTTTCTGCATGGTTTCCTGAACCTTGCTCTTGGTCACCACTGCGGTGCCCAGTCCGGCAAGAATGCTTTTTTTCAGCAACTCAAACATAATCCCCTCCTTGGTATCATCGGAAGTGCCCATACACACTTTACCTCCCTGTAGTCTTATTGATCAATGATCTCCTCGTGGTAGTCCAGTATCGACCTGTTCCCGGACTCGATTACCTGAAGCGCCCCTTGGCAGCGGCTTGCGGCCTTGACCAGGAAGACTCCTGCCATATGGGCCTTGCGCCTAGAGTCCAAGGCGTCAATGCATAGCAGATAGCCAATGAGGGTATCGTTTGCCATATCCAGGAGCCTTCCGGCATGGTACTGCTGCCATTGCGACTCCTCCTGCTCGCGTACCAGGGACACCGCCCGCTCCAGATCTTCCCGCAGCCCCCTGGCCCGGGTTATGAGATCCTGCACCGGGCCAAAATCGTACCCCTGCTCGTACTCGTCGAGCCGTTGGAAAAGAACGCCGGTCACAAGCCCTCCAATGGCTCCAAGCACCTGAAGCTGGGTAGTTCCCTCGTAAATGTTGGTGATTCGTACGTCCCGGTACAAACGTTCCACCTCGAAGTCTCGAGTATATCCTGTACCGCCGTGGATCTGCAAGGCATCGTAGCAAACTTTGTTGGCCGCCTCGGTGGCGAAGATCTTGACCGCGGGGGTAAAAAAGGCGGCGTAGCGCGAATACTTTCGAACCTCGTCCTTGAGCTGGCTCTTCTTTTCCGGATGCATCTCCAGCTCACGCTCCAGGTTCTCCTGGAGATCGACCAGGCGGGAGGTTTCCAGCATCAGAGCTCGTGCAGCCTCCACAGCGATCTTCATCTCGGTGAGCATTTCATAAACAGCCGGAAACTTGCGGATGGAGCTCTTGAACTGCATGCGATGCCCAGCGTACTTCCGGGCCTCTTGAAAGGCGGCCTCGGCAATGCCCACGGCCTGCGCCGCAACCGCCAGACGCGCTCCGTTCATCAGAGACATGGTGTACTCCACCAGCCCCCTTTTGCGCCGTCCCAGAAGCTCGGCCGGGGCGGCGTCGAACTGAAGCTCGCAGGTGGGCGACCCGTGGATGCCCAGCTTCTTTTCAATGCGCCTGATGCGCATGTTCTCCTCCCGCTCGTAGATGAACAGGGACAGCCCCCTGCCGCCGCTGGTCTGGGGCTCTGATCTGGCGAGCACGAGGACGATGTGGCCGCAGCCGTTGGTGATGAAGCGCTTCACCCCATTGAGGAGCCATTGTCCGGCTTCATCCTGCTCCGCCTTGAGGCGGATCGCCTGGAGATCAGATCCGGCGTCCGGCTCAGTCAGGGCCATGGCTCCGGTTACCTCGCCGCGGCTGAAGCGGGGCAGAATCCGCTCTCTCTGCTCCTCTGAGCCGAAGCGGTAAATGGTATCCGCAATCTCCTGCAGGCCGAAGAGATTCATCAGCGAAGCGTCTGCCCTGGAGATCATTTCAATGGCCAGGGAGTAGATGATCTTGGGACAGTTCAAGCCGCCGTAGCGCCGGGGCAGGGTAAAGCCCATGAGCTCGGCCTGATTGAGCCGGTGCAGGGCCTCCTTGGTGCCGCGGGCGTAGTGCACCTCCCCGGACTCCAGCCTGGCGCCTTCATTGTCCACCTCCCTGGCAAGGGGGGCTACAAAGTCGCCCGCCACATGGCCCACGATCTCCAGAATCCGCTCATATCCCTCCAGGGCGTCTTCCTCATCCGCAGGCGCATAGTCGAACTGGTCCTTATCCTGAAAGCCCTGCTCCTGCAGCCGGATGATCCGGGCCATTTCCGGATGCCTGGTGCAATCGAGATGATATCGCAAGTCCGGATTATCCAAATAAAAGTTGGGCACAGTCCACCTCCTGCTCAGGCCTTTTCCCTGTATGCTTTGATCATCCTGGGAAGCACCTCGTTCACATCCCCCACAATGGCATAGTGGGCAATATCGAAAATCGGTGCCTCCGGATCGCGGTTGATAGCCACAATGCGCTTGGCCTCGTTCATTCCGGCAAGATGCTGAATCTGTCCGGAGATGCCGCAAGCGATATACAAGGTGGGCCGCACAGTGGTGCCTGTCTGGCCCACCTGGTGCTCCTTGCCCAGATAGCCTCCATCGACCATGGGGCGGGAAGCGCCGACCTCGCCGCCCAGAGCCTCGGCCAGCTCCCGGACGAGCTGCAGAGACTTCGGGCTGGAAGCCCCCATGCCCGCAGAGACGATGATCCGAGCCGACTTGAGATCCACCTTTTTCTCGCCGCGATGCACCTCCAGCACCCGGGTGGGGAAGTCGTCTTCCTGGAGATCGCAGCCGAGCTCGATAATCTCGGCCTTTCTGTCAGGATCGGCCTGAGGCAGGGGTATCACACCCTCCCGAACCGTGGCCATGCTCGGCTCGCTTTCCGGCGAAACTATGGTGGCGATAATGTTGCCGCCCCAGGCAGGCCGTATCTGGAGCAATATATCCTCGTAGACCTGCTGGCCGATCTTGTGATCCCCGATCTGCAGATCGGTGCAGTCTGCGGTGAGACCGCATTTGAGCTCCGAGGCCACCCGCGGCGCCAGGTCGCGCCCGGTAGTGGACGCCCCGAAGAGCACGATTCTGGGACGCTGCTTGCGAATGGCCTGCACCACAGCTTTGGCATAGGGCACCGAGGTGAAATGGCTCAAACGCGCATCCGTAACCCAGTAGATCCGCTCACAGCCGTACTGTCCGATCCGGTCCAGCTCCTCCCGCAGGCCTGGGCCGCCCACGGCAAGGCCTTCCACCTCTCCGCCCAGGGCGGAGGCCAGCTCTCTCGCCTTATGCATGAGCTCCAAGCTCACATCGGCAATGGTGTTGTCCTGCTGTTCAATAAAGACCATCACGTTTTTCGAGACAGTCATGGTATCCCCCTTTCGAGATACGGGTAATGCCGGTCAGCCGAGGATATGATCCTGAATGAGCTCCTGTACCAGCTCGCCGATTCCCTGCTCAGTATTGTCCACTCTGCGAACGTCCCGTGCTTTGAGCACCACGCTTTCCACCTTCTTCACCTTGGTGGCCGACCCGGAGAGGCCGCACAAGGCATCATCAGCCCCTATGGCGGCATGATCCCAATGCTCCAGGATAGGTGAGGCCCAGCCCCCTTCCGCCTGGGAGGCAACGGTTGCCCCGCACTCGAGCCCCTTGAGGGCCAGAACCCTTTTGGCCCTGGGCGGACGGGGGACGTTGGCCTTGGCATTGACGGTCAGCAGAAGCGGAAGCCCTCCCTGCACGATTTCAAAGCCGGACTCCACACCTCGTTTGACAGTAATCGCCTCCGGGGACACCGCGGTGACTTCCAGAACGTTGGTCAACTGATTCAGCCCCAGCTTTTCAGCCAGCTGCGGCCCCACTTGGGCAGTATCCCCATCGATGGCCTGACGTCCGCACAAAATGAGATCGTAGCGCCCCAAGGTCCGGACGGCGCACATAAGTGCATAGGAGGTGGCCAAGGTGTCCGAGGCGGCAAACTTCTTGTCCGACAGAAGGATGCCGCGGTCGGCACCCCGGAAAAGGCATTCCCGCAGCACCTCCACCGCTTTGGGCGGCCCCATGCTCAGCGCGGTGATGCTCCCCCCGAGCAGCTCCTTTATGGCCAGGGCCTCCTCCAGGGCGTTGAGATCCTCAGGGTTCATAATCGCGGGCAATGCCTCTCTGTTCACCGTACCGTCCGGCTTCATGGCCTCATCGGTAACATTGGTGGTGTCCGGTACCTGCTTGACCAGAACGACCATATCCAATCCCATTGCATCCCTCCGTTGCTCACAAACCGGAGCTGTCACTCCGATTATTCATGCTTTAACTGTTTATTCGCCTAGGGCTGAGCGCATGGCGCATAGCGAAGAAGAAATGTTCTTTCTTCGTCCCCAGGCTCCTGCCTGGGGACGTTTTCTCTTGTGGCTCCAGCCACCTTATATATACTGGGACCAAAATCCGACCCTGGAGTCATACCCGGAGCGTTGGTTTTTGAAAAGAGGACATCGTAAAGAACTCTTCTTCAAAGTCAAGCCTTGCCAGAGCAGCCAAAGGCTCCTCTGATGTTTGACGGAACTGCCGTCCTTGCTCTAGATTTGCTGCCTAGCGTTTGCTTCATTCGAAGCTGCGCTCAAACCCCAACAGGAGCGAAGGCCATGAAAAGCTATCGACAGGAGCTCTGGTTTGAGACCAGAAAGCGACGGGAGCTGATCAACATAACTCCCCGGGTCAAGGACTGCCTTCGTGAGAGCGGCGTCCAGGAAGGCTTCGTGCTCTGCAATGCCATGCACATCACCGCCTCGGTGTTCATCAACGACGACGAGTCCGGACTGCATAAGGACTATGATGAGTGGCTGGAAAAGCTGGCCCCGCACGAGCCGGTCTCGCAGTACCGGCATAACGTGGGCGAGGACAATGCCGATGCCCATATGAAGCGCCAGATCATGGGCCGCGAGGTCGTGGTCGCCGTGACCAAGGGCAAGCTCGACTTCGGGCCTTGGGAGCAGATATTTTACGGCGAATTCGACGGCGGCCGGCGCAAAAGGGTTCTGGTCAAGATTATCGGGGAATAGAAGTCAGCGCAGCCTCCGGCTGCGCTGACTTATGAGGAGCGTCCGCAGTGCGCATTATCATCATCGGTGCCGGCGAGGTCGGGTTCCACATAGCCCGGCGACTGACAGCCGAGAACAAAGAGGTGGTCGTCGTAGACAAGAACTCCGAGGTTCTCAGCCGGGTGGCGGAAAGGCTGGATGTGGAAACCGTTCTCGGATCCGGAAGCAGCCCCAAGATCCTGGAGACCGCCGGAGTCAAGGGCGCGGACATCCTCCTTGCGGTCACCGACAGCGACGAGATCAATCTCATCGCCTGCACCTTCTCCAACATCCTGGCCCCCAATCTGATCAAGGTGGCCAGGATCCGCAACTCGGAGTACACCAGCTATCAGGACATCCTGGCCAAGGACCTGCTGAACATCGACATCGTGGTCAATCCGGAGGAGGAGATCATCGGCTCCATAGAGCGCCTCATGGGCACTCCTGGGGCGGCCGAGATCAACGAGTTCTCCGATGTCAACCTCAAGCTCGTCGGGATGTGGATACGAGAGGAAAGCAGGCTCACCGGGCTGGACCTGGCCCAGCTCAAGTCCCGAATCGGGGTCAACGGCTTCATTGTAGCCACCATCATCCGCAAAGAGAAGATCATCATCCCCACCGGCTCGGATATCCTCAAGGCCGGAGACCTCATCTACTTCGTCTGCGCCCAGAAGGACCTGCCCCGCATCCTGAAGGCCTTCGGAACCCGCACCCGCACCCAGCACAACGTGCTCATCATCGGCGGCGGGAATATCGGCTACAAGCTGGCCAAGACCCTGGAGGCCAAGAAGGGGGTGCACGTCAAGATCCTGGACCGGGACAAGGAGCGCTGCTCCTTTCTGGCCGAAAACCTGGAGAATACCATCGTTCTGCAGGGGGACGGCTCGGACCAGAACCTTCTGCAGCAGGAGAATGTAGGGGACATGGATGTGGTGGTTTCGGTAACCGGGGACGAGGAGCACAACATACTCTGCTCCCTTCTGGCCAAGAACCTGGGGGCCGGGCTCACCGTAACCCGGGTCAACAAGTTCGCCTATATGTCGCTCATGCGGACCATAGGACTGGAGCATATCGTCAGCCCCAGGCTCTCGGCCGCCAACAGCATCCTGCGGCACGTGCGCAAGGGAACCGTCATATCCAGCATCTCCATCCAGGAGGAGGCGGAAGCCATGGAAGTAGTGGCCAGGGAGAGCTCCCGGCTGGTCAACAGGCCGATCAAGGATCTTGATTTCCCCCAAGGGGCTATTGTGCTCTGCCTCATCCGCGGGGACGAGGTCATCATCCCCACCGGCGACTCGGTGATCCAGCCCAGCGACCGGGTCATGATCCTCTCCAGCAGCAAGAACATCTCCAACGTGGAAAAGGCCTTGGCCGGCTGAACCGGGAACACTCCTTCATGCGCTGGCGTATCACACTGCAGCTGGCAGGCTTTGTCGTCCTCTTCGTCGGCCTGTCCATGGCCTTCCCCTTGGGCTTCTCCCTCTACTACGGGGACGGAATGGCTCTCGTCCTCCTGCAGTCGCTCAGCCTGAGCACGAGCTTCGGCCTGCTGCTCATTCTGGTCTGCCGCTCCAAGCAGCCGGTGACCCTGTCCCATAGGGAGGGGATGGCCATCGTCACCCTGAGCTGGATCGGGGCGGGGCTCATGGGCGCCCTGCCCTTCTATCTGAGCGGCTTGCTGCCTTCCTTTGTAGACTGCGTCTTTGAAACCATGTCCGGATTTACCACCACCGGGGCCTCCATTTTGAACGACATCGAGCGCCTCCCCCCGGGGCTGCTCATGTGGCGCAGCCTGACCCATTGGCTGGGCGGCATGGGCATCATTCTGCTCTCCCTGGCCGTGCTCCCCTTTCTGGGCGTCGGAGGCATGCAGCTCTACAAGGCCGAAGTCCCCGGCCCCACTCCGGAAAAGCTGCGGCCCAGGATCAAGGACACCGCTCTATTGCTCTGGAAGGTCTATTTGCTTCTTTCCGTGACCGAGACCCTGCTCCTTCTGCTCGGCGGGATGGACTTCTTCAACGCCGTTTGCCACACCTTCGGCACCATGCCCACCGGCGGGTTCTCTCCCAAAAACGCCTCTATCGGGCACTACTCCAGCCTGTACATCCAAATGGTCATCACCCTGTTCATGTTTCTGGCCGGGACGAACTTCGCCCTTCATTTCCGGATGCTGCAGGGACGCCCCGGGGCCTACTTTCAAAACAGCGAGTTCCGGTTCTATCTGGGTGCGGTCCTGGCGGTAACCTTGTGCATCGCCCTCAGCCTGTGGGGGACGGTATACAGCAGCATCTGGGAGTCGTTGCGCTACGGGGTCTTCCAGGCGGTGTCCATCCTGACCACCACCGGCTACGTGACCGCCGACTATGAGCAATGGACCCCTCTGGCCCAGGTGCTCCTGCTGCTGTGCATGTTTCTGGGAGGCTGCGCCGGATCGACAGGGGGCGGGATCAAATGCATGCGCATCATTCTCCTGAGCAAGCAGGCCACGCGGGAGCTCAAGAGGCTGGTCCACCCCAGGGCGGTGCTCCCGATCAAGCTGGGCGGAAAGATCGTGCCCCAAGAGGTCATCTCCGGCATCTGGGGCTTTTTCCTTCTCTATCTGGGCCTTACCGGGATTGCGGCCATCCTCCTCTCCCTGCTGGGGGTGGATGTGCTCACCTCCTTCGCCGCCGCCATCGCCTGCATCGGCAACATCGGCCCCGGCCTCGGCCAGGTGGGCCCGGCGGACAACTACGCCGGCATTCCGGATCTGGGCAAATGGCTGCTTACCTTCTGCATGCTTCTCGGCCGGCTGGAGATCTACACGGTGATCATCCTCCTGTTCACGGATTTCTGGAGGAAGTAGCGCCGCTAGGCAGGTTTCACTCCAGGTCCTGCAGATCCTGCTCCTTGTCGATGATCTTGAAGTATTCGATGAGCTTGACCAGGCTGAGGGTCTTGCGCACCTGCGGCGAGGGGCTGAGAAGGTAGAAGGTCTTGTTGTTCGATTTCTTGCGGTTGTTCAGGTGAACCAGAAAGCCTATCCCGGAGCTGTCCAAAAACACTGTCTGGGAGAGGTCCATAACCAGGTTGGGGCACTCTTCAGTGGCCAGATAATCCTGCAGCTGCTGCTTGAGCTTGTCGATCACTTCCAGGGTCAGCTCCCCGCTGTATCGAATGATGCAAAGACTGCCCTTCTGTTCCAGGTTCAAGGTTTCCATAGGCTCTCCTCGATTTGCTTTTCCATGATCAGCTTATTCGTACTCTGTTGGTGCCCGAAATAGTAGCGGTCTACCAGCTGGGCAATGATGTACATCCCGCGGCCTGTCTCGTTGTCCTGCTGCAAGGCGAAGACATCTCCCGTAGGCCCGGTATAGGGCTTGCCCCAATCCAGCACCTCAATCACCACCTTGCAGCCCGGCTCCACGGCGATCCGCACCTCCATATCCCCGTGCTCGCTGCCGGAGTAGGAATGAAGAACCACGTTGGAGCAGGCCTCCAGGACCACCAGCTTGAGATCCTGCAGCAGCTCGTCGGAGCTGATGTACCGGGCCAGCCAGTCCACCGCCTTTTGAGTGACCTCCTTGCTTCCGCACTTCGTGGCTCGACTGCGAAAGGCTTGGCGTATCACTTGGCGCCCCACCGAATCCACACCGAGCTCCGATCATCCCGGAAAGACGGCTTGAGCTCCCTGTCTCGAACGAGCTCCTTCTCCAGCTCCTCGATGTTGAAATTACCCTGATTGAGCAGCCTGTAAATGAGCTCCAGAAAGTTCTCCAACCCATACTGCTCATTGGGGATGATCTCCCACTCATAGTACCCATCGGTGAACAGGAAGAGGCCGCTCTTGTCGCTGATGTCGATCTCCCGGGGGGCAAAGTCGAGATCGAAGAAGCCGAGCACCGTGTGGGTGGGTTCCAGAATATTGTGCGACTTGCCGGAATCGGTCAATACCCCAGGACTTTGTCCGGCGTTGATGTAGCTCAGGACCTTGTTCTCGATGTCTACATCCGCGACGAACAGGGTGACGAAATCCCGTTCGTTGCCGATAATCTCGCAGAGCTGCTGGTTGACCAGATCCAGGGTGTCGGCCAGGCTCAGGTAGTAGCTGTCCGTAGTGCGGATCAAGGCCCGCACTATGGCCATGAGAAAGGCGGCCCGGGCCCCGTGCCCTGAAACATCGGCGATTACGGCCCGCAGGATGTGCTCGTCGATAGGGAAAAAGTCGTAGTAATCGCCGCTGGCCCGGCCTGAGGGATGATACACGGCCTGGACGCTCAGCCCGGGCAGGTTGACCGACTCCCGCGGGAGGAGCTTTTGCTGCAGCGAGGCCACGGTATCGATCTCGCTGGCAATCCGCTGGTAGGCCGAGCGCAGCTGCTTGTTCAGCCTGACCTGGCGCTTGGCCACATTGATCCGGGCCTTGATCTCCTCGGTGGCAAAGGGCTTGAGCAGAAAATCGTTGGCCCCCAGATTCAGGGCCTGGGTCCGCTTGTCCACATCGTCCTCCGAGGTGAGGGACAGGATGTAGACCTCGGAGTCGTTGGCCTGATTGCGGATGTACTTGATAACATCCGTCCCCTGGAGGGAGGGCAGGTTGAGATCGAGGATCATAACATCTGGCTTGAACCCCAAATAGCCCTCCACGGCCTTTTCGCCGTCGGCAGCCGTTTGCAGCTGGATATCCCAGTCCTGAAGAATCTGCTGCAGCCTTTCCCGCCACTCCGGGGAGTCGTCGGTGATCAGGATTTTGATGAGATCGCTCGGCATGGAGGCTCACAGCCTTGTTTCAAAATCAGACCGGTCCAGGATGATGGTCACCGGTCCCCAGTGGGTGAGGAATACATCCATTTCCTCGCCAAAGACGCCGCTGTGCACCCGGCCGGGGCAGAGGCCTTCCAGATCAAGCCGCAGGCGGCTGAACAGCTCCTCGGCCATCCCCGGAGGCGCGGCCCGGGAGTAGGAGGGACGCTTGCCCTTTCTGCAATCCGCGAACAGGGTGAACTGGGACACAAGGAGGAGCTCCCCTGCCGTATCCTGCAGGCTGCGGTTCGATTTGCCCTCGCTGTCTGGAAAGATGCGCCCATCCGGAATCTTGCCCACCATCTTACGCCACCAGGCAGACTGCGGCCAGTCGAGAGCGGCCTCCCGGCTGAACCCCGCCAGGGCCACGATGCCGCCGTCCATGGCTGCGATCCGCTCGCCGCGGATGTGCAAAGAGGCCTCTTTGACCCGTTGCAGAACAATCCTCATGCGGAGGGGACTTCCCGGTAGCTCGCCTGGGAGCCCTCTTTCTCCGCCACTGTCACCTGATGCACCCACACCGGTCGATCTTCGAGCCCTTTTTGCAGCTCGGTGTAAATATAACGGGCCAGGTTCTCCGAGGAAGGGTTGTCCACGGCAAACGGCTCGAGCTCATTGAGATGCCTGTGGTCCAGCCTGTCTACGATCTCGTTGAGCACCGCCTTGAGCTCCTTGAAATCGACCAGGATGTGAGTCTGCGGATCGAGATGCTCGCCTTCCACCTCGGCCTGGACATGGAAGTTATGGCCGTGCATCGACTCGCATTTGCCGCCGTAGTTCCGCAGCTGATGCGAGGAGCTGAACTGGGATCCGATCTTGAGCCTGAACAGGCCTCTGTTTTGGGACATGTTTTCTACGATTCTCCTTCAACTGAATGAATTCGTAAAGGCCCGATCCATTCTGTTGATCGTTGACAATTGAATGCTTGCCATGCGCTATAAGCTCTTGCTCAGCTCTTCAGCCTCTCCGCTTCTTGCTGTCAGCCGTGAGCTGTCAAGCTTCCTTCCACCATGCGCCATTCGCTCTACGTATCAGCTGGGACCTTTTTCCTCTGACCACGGACCACCGACAACCGACTACCGTCTTTAGGCGGCGGCTTCGCTCTTCACCTCGCTATTCCAGCGCTCCAGCTCCTGCCACAGCGATTCCTGAGGCGCGATACAAAAATTGGGCCCCAGCTGCAGCCGGCAGACCGCCTCATCGAGCCGCAGGGCGAGCTGGACCGGGTTCTTGCCCGGATAGCGCTGCAAGATATCCTTCAGCCGGGTCCAATGCTCCTGGCGCACCCTAGTGCCGTCCACTTCCAGGGTGTAGGGCTGATCCCCGGAAAGCTCGGCATTGGCCAGCAATTGCACCTCCCGGGCCAAAAGCTTGATCTGTCTGCTGGCCTCTTCGCCGGAGCCCCCCTCGCTGTTGTTGGAATCGATCTTGGCAGTACACAGCAGGGGCTGGTCAAAATCGAGCTCGTTTCTGATCTTGCGATAGCAGTCCGGAAACATGGTCAGCTCGGCAGTTCCGGTCAAATCTTCCGCCTGGCAGAAGGCCATCCGATCGCCCTTTTTGGTGAAGATCTCCTTGCAGCCGGTGACCAGGAGGGCGAGCTTGACCTCGGTGGAGGCGGGGAGCTCAGCACAATCCTGAATGGAATGCACACCGAGCAGCTGCATGTCCACCTTGTGCTTCAGGAGCGGATGGCCGCTCAAAAAGAAGCCCAGGGTCTCCTTTTCGTTTTTCAGGCGTTCCTCCTCCGACCACTCCTCCAGCCCGGCTTCCGGAATATCCATCCCCAGCCCGGTCTGTTCTGCCTCCTGGGTTTCGCAGTCCTGGACCATGCTCAGCAAGGAACGCCTGCGGCCGGATTTCTCTTTTGAGGCCTTCTGCGCCTTGGCCACCACCTGGTCCAGGCCGGCGACGAGGGCAGCCCTGGAGGCTCCCAGAGAGTCCATAGCACCGCTTTTGATCAAGCTTTCCAGGGCCCGTTTGCTCACCTTCCGCAGCTGGATCCTCTGGCAGAGATCCAGCAGGCTCTTGAAGGGCCCGTTCTTGCGCCTCTGCCGCACGATCTCCTGAATGGCTCCCTCCCCCACATTCTTGACCCCGGACAGGCCGAACAGGATGGAGTCGGCCTGCACAGTAAAGGAATGCTCGCTGGCGTTGATGTCCGGCTTGGACACCGTAATGCCCATCTCCCGGCAGGCGTTGATGTGGCCGATGACCTTGTCCGTGTTGCTCACCTCGGAGGTAATGAGGGCGGCCATGAACTCCAAAGGGTAATGGGCCTTCATATAGGCCGTCTGGTAGGAGATAAGGGCGTAGGCGGCGCTATGCGACTTATTGAAGCCGTAGCCGGCGAACTTCTCCATGAGATCGAAAATGTAGTGGGCCGTTTTCTCCGGGATGTCGTTCTCGCGAGCCCCGGCCAGAAACTTGTTCCGCTGCTCGGCCATGACCGAGGGATCCTTCTTGCCCATGGCCCGGCGCAGGATATCCCCATCCCCCAGGGAGTAGTTGGCCATCTCCGAGGCGATCCGCATGACCTGCTCCTGATAGAGAATAACCCCGTGCGTCTCCTTGAGAATGGGCTCCAGGCTGGGATGAGGATACTCGACCTCCACCCGGCCGTGCTTGCGGTTGATGAAGTCCGTGACCATGCCGCTCTCCAGCGGCCCGGGGCGGTACAGGGCCAGCAGGGCGATCACGTCCTCGAAGCAGGCCGGCTTGAGATCCATCATCACCCGGCGCATGCCGGAGCTTTCCAGCTGGAAGACCCCATCGGTCTGCCCCCGGCAGAGGAGCTCGAAGGTGGCCTGGTCATCCAGGGGGAGCTGGTCCAGATCGGGCACGGTCTTGCCGTTCTGCCTGGCCAGCTCTATGGTATCGCTGAGCACGGTGAGGGTCTTGAGCCCGAGAAAGTCGAACTTGATGAGCCCCACCTTCTCGACCTTCTTCATATCGAACTGGGTGACCACCTCGCCCTTTTTCCCCAGATAGAGCGGCAGGTACTCCTCCATGGGGCGATCGGAGATCACGATGCCGGCGGCGTGGGTGGAGGCGTGTCTGGCCAGCCCCTCCAGCCTGCGGGAGATGTCTATCAGCTTGGCGATCCGCTCATCCTGCTTGGTTTTCTCCTTGAGCTCCGGCTCCTGCTCCAGCGCCTTGTCGATGGTCATCTTGAGCTCGTCCGGAATGAGCTTGGCGATCTTGTCCGTCTCCGCAAAGCTCATGCCCAGGGCCCGGCCCACATCGCGAACCACGGCCTTGGCCTTCATGGTGCCGAAGGTGGTGATCTGGGCCACGCTCTGCTTTCCGTACTTCTCGCTCACATAGCGGATGACCTCTTCCCGCCGGTTGTAGCAGAAGTCCACGTCGATATCCGGCAGGCTCTCGCGCTCCACGTTGAGAAACCGCTCAAACAGAAGGGTGTAGCGGATGGGATCCAGGTTGGTGATCCACAGCGAGTAGGCCACGAGCGATCCGGCCGCGGACCCCCGGCCCGGCCCCACCGGGATTCCCCGGGATCTGGCCCAGTTGATGAAATCCTGAACTATGAGAAAGTAGCCGGCAAAGCCTTTTTGGCAAATGATGTCCAGCTCGTATTCCAGCCGCTGCCAGTAGGTATCTTCATCCACCTCATAGGGCAGCTGGGCAAGCCTCTTGCGAAGCCCGTCGCTGGCCATGCGACGGAACTCCTCCTCCAGGCTTTTGCCTTGGGGAACCGAGTAGACCGGAAAATGGGGCCGGCCCAGATCAAGCTCCAGCTGGCACTCCTTGGCGATCGCCTGTGTGTTCTCCAGGGCCTGCGGCACATGGCCGAAGGCCTGCTCCATCTCCTCCGGGGTGCGGTAGTACAGACCCCGGGTGTCGAAGCGCATCCGTTTGGCATCGTTGACGCAGGAGTTGGTCTGGATGCAGAGGAGGATATCATGGGCCTCCACGTCCTCGGGATACAGATAGTGGCAGTCGTTCGTGGCCACCAGGGGGACGTTCTGCTCGCCCGCCAGCTCCACCAGGCCGGCGTTGAGCTCCTCCTGCTCCGGGATATCGTTGGCCATGAGCTCGAGATAGAAACGGCCGGGGAACAGATTGCGGTACTCCTCGAGCCTTTCCCGGGCGGCGCGCTTGCCCCGATCGAGAAGCGCCCGGGGCACCTCCCCCTTGAGGCAGGCCGAAAGGGCGATGAGCCCGGAGCTCCACTTGGACAGCAGCTCCTTGTCCACCCGGGGCTTATAGTAGAAGCCTTCCAAGAAGCCCTTGCTCACCAGCTTGACCAGGTTGTGGTAGCCTTCCTTGTTCTGGGCCAGGAGGACCAGATGGTAGCCGGCGGCCTCGGAGGCGGACCCGCCGTCCTTCTTCGTGCGGTGCTGCGGGGCTACGTACACCTCGCAGCCGATGATCGGCCTGAGGCCGAACTCCCTGGCCGTGGTATAGAAGTCTATGGCCCCGAACAGATTGCCGTGATCGGTGATCGCCGCGGCAGGCAGGCCAAGATCCACCGCCCGCCCGCAGAGATCCTTGATCTTGATCGCCCCGTCCAGAAGGCTGTACTCGGTGTGACAATGGAGATGAACGAATTGGGACATATTCTTCAGCTTCTAAACGTTTGACGTGGCCCTGTGTACCGTTACAGCCCAATCCTCGATCGAGCGGCGCTCATCGCAGAGCGCATGGCGCAAAGCGCATGGCGAAGAAACAGAATGGTTCGAGCCGGGAGATCATACTGACTGCAGATGAGGAGCAGGCTGCTCCCATAGGAGTTTCGTATTGACTCCATTGCTGTAAGAGGCATGCCGAGCGGATCTTCCAGAGGCCGCGGTGGCCCGCGGCGGTCCCAGGCAAGAATCCGGCAAATGGAAAACCAGTCCGAAAGAGCCATGAGCTGTCAGCTTCTTCTCTTCGCTATGCGCCATGCGCTCTGCGCTCTGCATCTCTACAGAAACTTCCCCACCCGCTCAGCCAAGCGAAGGAGCTGATGGGTGAAGCCCGCTTCATTATCGTACCAGACGATGAGCTTCAGCAGGCGCTTGTCGATGCAGCTCGTAAGGGGAGCGTCCAAAACGCCTCCAAAGGAGCTGCCCACATAATCAACTGACACGAGCGGCTCCTCGCTGTAGCCCAGGATATCCTTGAGCTCGCCCTGGGAAGCTTCCTTCAGGGAGCGGTTGACCTCTTCGGCGGAAGCATCCTGGCTCAGCTCGGCACTCAGATCCACCAGGGAGACATTGGGAGTCGGCACCCGAATAGCCATCCCGTCAAGCTTGCCTTTAAGGGAGGGGATGACCTCGGTCACCGCCTTGGCCGCTCCGGTGGTGGTGGGAATCATGGACATGGCTGCCGCTCTGGCCCGGCGCAGGTCCTTGTGCGAGCCGTCCAGGATGCGCTGGCTCATGGTATAGGAATGGATGGTGGTCATGATGCCGTGCTCGATGCCGAAGCTGTCGTGAACCACCTTGGTGACCGGCGCCAGGCAGTTGGTGGTGCAGGAGGCATTGGAGATGATAGAGTGCTCCGGGGAAAGGTCGCTATCGTTCACTCCCATGACCAGGGTCAGATCGGAGTTCTTGCCCGGGGCGCTGATGAGCACCTTTTTGGCCCCTCCGGCCAGATGCTGCTGGCAGCTCTCGCGATCCCGGAACTTGCCGGTGGTCTCCAGGACGATATCCGCCCCTACCTCGCTCCAGTTCCACTCCCCCGGTCCGTAACGGGTAACTGTCACCTGCTTATCTTGCAGCAAGAATCCTTTCTCGTTGGGCTTGACGCTTCCGGAGAAAGTTCCGTGCACCGAGTCGTATTTGAGCAGATGGGCCAGGGAGTTGTTGTCTGCGCGGGCGTTCACCGCCACCAGCTCCAGGTCCTGGCGTCCGGCGAGAAGCCTTGCGGCATATCTGCCAATGCGCCCAAAGCCGTTGATGCCGATCCGAATAGCCATGATGCTTCAACCTCCTTTATTGTATGGAGTTCATCCGAGCGCAGCCAGCCCGGCATGCGGATTTGCCTAGCCCCGAAAAACAATCTACCATGATTGCCTGTGCGGCAAACCCGTGCAGCGCTTGGCAGTCGCATGCCTGATGCGCGGCAGGCTGGAGTCGGAGCATGCTCCGCCTTTACCCTGCTGCTCATACCATTTTCCAGCACCTCATTTCAAGTATCTCGACAGTCAAGAGTTTTTGAATAACATATTGTTTCTACTGCTGATATTGACGAGCTGGCTTGGCTGTAAATGCTTTTAGCCTCTCTCTTTGATTTTTTGGCCTTAACTCTGGAAGTTCCTTCTTCGCTATGCGCAGTGCGTCTTATGTTCAGATTTCTGCTCTTCACTCTTGCTGTGTGTGAGCTATCAGCTTCTTATAACTGTGAAGCGTGAACTGAGCTCTCAAGTTCAAGTATGGCCGTCTCTAAAATTCGAGCCGATCAGCTCCTGGTGCAAAAAGGCCTGGCCGAGACCCGGGAGCGGGCCAAAAGGCTTATCATGGCCGGAGAGGTATTCTGCCAGACCTCCGGCAACAGCCTGGAACGGGTGGACAAGCCGGGCCAGCAGATGCCTCGGGATACCGTTTTCCGGCTCAAGGAGCCCGAGCGCTTCGTCAGCCGGGGAGGGTTCAAGCTACTCACCGGATTGCGACATTTCGGCCTTGAGGTCCAGGGGATCAAAGCCCTGGATGTAGGAGCCTCTACCGGGGGATTCACCGATTGCCTGCTCCAGGAGGGGGCATCCAGGGTCTATGCCGTGGATGTCGGGCACGGCCAGCTCCATTACCGCCTGCGGTCGGACAGTCGGGTGGTGGTTCTGGAAGGGGTCAATATGCGGTCTGCACCAGGAGATCTTCTTTCCGAGCCGGTGGATCTGGCGGTGGTGGACTGCTCTTTCATCTCTCTGAAACACGTACTTCCCCCCTGCCTCACCTGGCTCAAGCCAAAGGGCAAGATCCTGGCCCTGGTCAAGCCTCAGTTCGAGCTGCAGCGAAGCGAGGTCAAGAAAGGCGTGGTTCGCGATGTGAGCCTGCAAGAAGAGGCCGTGCGCAGGGTTGCCGCCTTCTGCGAGGAAAATTTGGGGCTCATGAGCCACGGAGCTGTACCGGCCGAGATCAAAGGCCCCAAAGGGAATCAGGAGTACCTGCTCCTGCTCTCCAGCAGCTGAAACCGGAAGCGTCTGAGCGCAAGAGAACTGTGCCCGGCTCGCTATTTTGTATGAAGTTCATGCGAGCGCAGCCGGAGCTGCGCTGACCTCTCAATAGATGACCACCCCGGCGTAGCCCACCACCTGGCGGCTGTCTCCGGTCATATCCGCAGAGGTGGCGTACTCAACCAGCTCGGCCCGCTCCGCCCCCTGGCTGCGAGCCATGGACAGACCGATGGTCATGGGAAGCACGCCGCACATGCTGATGTTGTTGCTGCGCACCGTTGAGTAGAGCTTTTCCGGATCCAGGTCGTAAATTGCCTGCAAGGCCTGCTCATCTTTCGCTTTGGCCTCCTGCAGAGATATGAAGTGGCTCATGTCCGAGCTGACCACCACGGAAACCGGGCCTTCCCAGTCGCCAAGGGCCTGGGCCAGGCTGCGCCCCACTTCCACCAGGCGCTCGGGGTTCGGCTCCGAGACGCAGATGGGCACGATACGGCTCTTTTGAGAGCTGGCCCATAAAAAGGGGACCACCACTTCCAGGGAGTGCTCCGAGACATGGGCCGCTTCATCAGACTGAAGACCGGGGTGGGACCGAAGAAGATGATCGGCCAGATCCTCGGCCACCGGAACCGAGACTCCGGGCAGCTCCCAGGCCCCTCTGGACCACAGGGCCAGGGGAGCTCCTCTGCCGGTATGGTTGGGACCGAGCAGGAGCACGTCGTCTGCCGGGTTGGCCCTGGCAATGGTCCGACCGGCCACCTTGCCGGAGAAGATGTACCCGGCGTGAGGAACCATGGCCAGCTTGGCCCGGGTATCCTCTTGGGGCCTATCGGCGGCCAGGTAATCGCTCACCTCACGCAGCCACTCCTCGTACCTTCCGGGATAGAACTGGCCGGCAACAACAGGCTTGCGATTCATAACCCCTCCCCAAGCCAGCTTCTAAGAAGAGGCTGGCTTTTATTTGAAAGACGATAAACCCTCTTGGAGACTCGACAGCCAAGAGTTTTTTGAATAACATATTGTTTATGCTGCTGATATTTACGAGCCCACTTGACTGTGAATGCTTTTAGCTTATCTCTTCGAGGTTCCTTCTTCCTATGCGCTCTGCGCTATGCGCACAACCGTGAGCTCTCAAGTTGGAGAGCTTGGCTCTATACATCTCAAACAAGCCCAGCGTCTTGTCAACATCAATTGCGAACAGCCAATGCGGCGTTTTCTGAACATGCCGGATTTACTGGAGGAAATCGTTCGCCTGCTGGTTCAGGGCCTGTTCCTCGAGATCCGCTGCAGCCATTTGGCCGAAGTAGGTCTGGGGATGATTCCTCTGCAGGCCCTGCAGGGTGTTTTTCCACTTGTTCAGGTATCCGGCCTGCTTGTACACCTCTGCCAGCTTGTAGCGGTAGGCCGGCCAATACTCTGAGTCCTGCGAGATATAGTCTCCGTACCTGCGCGTCCACTCCAGGGCCTCCAGGGTTCGCCCCGAGCGGCGGGTAATCTCCACCAGCATGTCTATACAATCCAGAACCTTCTCCTGGTTGCCTTGGGTGCGCATCAGCGAGGACAAGGCCTCCTGGGCACAGGTGTACACCTCTTCCCAGTCCCGGTCCTCCATGCGGTGCTGGCCCAGGAAATAGAAAACGTGGCCCACTTGCTCCTGGGACAGATGCTTGCTGTCTGCCACCTCCAGCCACAGCGGCTCGCTCCTGGCGGCTTTTCCCTTTTGCTCCAGAGCCAGGGCCCTGGCATAGCGCACCTGATCCGCCAGCTTGGCCTGCAGCGCTTCGGTCCGCACCTCCCGGGTAAGTCGAAGGATGTCCGACCAGGACTGATTGCTCAGATAGACGTTGAGCATGAGCTTGAGCGCATTTTCCGAAGTCTCTCCTGCATCCTTGATTCCCCAATAGGGCTTGGCCAGCTGCAGAGCCTTTTCCGGCTCCCCGGTTTTCCAGAAGCTCAAGGCGGCGGCTAGAACAGAATCCGACTGCAGCTTATCCGGCGGCTGGCGCAAAGATTCATGCTCTTCCCACAGCCTTGCCGCCCGGGCGTATGCTTCCCGCTTCGCCGCCTGACTGAGGGCCTGCTCCAGGGCCCGCCGCCCTACCTGTCTCGCTCTGGAGGCAAGATCGGAGCTGGAAAATCGCTTCTGGAAATTGTCCACTTTCTCCAGGGCCTTGAGGGGCTGATTCTTCCACAGCCGCCACATGGCCAGCTTGAGCTGGGCCAGGGGAGCCAGGCTAGTATCCCCGTGCTCCTTAAGGATCTGCTGATAGACCTGCTTGGGCTTGAGGGTATACGGCTGATCGAATACCGAGAACATGTCCTTGAGCCCCGGCTTGTCGTGAATCCCTTCTTCAGCCAGCCGCATCTTGGATATGAGCCCTCCCTCCTGATCCGGATACCGATTGGCGGCCTTGGTATACATCTTCTTGGCCGCTTCTTTCTCGCCCATACGCAGGTAGACATCGCCGAAGCGGGCCAGCAGAAGGTCCTCGTTCTGCACCCGGGGAGCCACATTGTAGTATTGCCAATAGAAGGACTTGGCCCGGGAAAGCTCGCCTTGCTTCAAGGCGATGTATCCGGAAAGCCTCAGGATATCCGGATCTTTCAGATAGCGCTTGGGCCAGCGTTTGTTGATGTACTGCACCACGTCCCAGGCCTCTCGGAAGAGCTCCATTTCCTTGAGCGATCTGACCAGGCCGATGGCGGCCTGGGCCACTGGGGCGCTGCCGGGAAAGTCCTCCACCACGGTGCGATAGTGCTTGGCCGCCTGCTGGTAATCGCCCCGCTCCTGATAGTAATTCCCCAAGTAGACATGGGCCGAGGGGATATTCTGATCGCCTTGATACTCGCTGCGCAGGAGATTGAAGTACCCCTTGGCCTCCGGCACATTGCCCACTTCAAGATTGACCAGGAAGAGCCGCATCAGAGCCTGGGGCACCCGGCTGGAGCTCGGCTGGTAGTTGATAGCCTCCTCCAGGGCGGAAACCACCTGGAGATAATTGTCTTTCAGGTTGTGGCGGTGCTTTTGAAAAAGCGCATCCCCCCGCAGGTAGAGGATCTCCTCCATATGCTGCCGGGGCAGATGCGGGTCCGATGCCAGGGCATCGAACATGTTGGCCGCCTTGGCATACTCGCCGCTGTTCATAGCCCCCTTGGCCTCCCGAATCACCTGTTCGTACTTCACCTTTCGGGTGGCGTTCTGGGCCAGCACCTTGGCCAGGCCGGTTCCATTGCCCTGACTAACCAGAGAGGGCGAGGGGACGACCTCCTCTGTGACATTGCCGGGCTCGGCAGCGGAGGAAGCGGCTGTCTGGTTGCCGCGGCCCGAGCGCTGCTTTGGCGCTTTTTGCTCCTCCTGCTTGGAGCTTTTTGCCTCGGGCTTTGGCTGCTTGCCTTCCCGGGGCTCGCCGGCCGGATGCTGTTCTGTCTCCTGGGTTTCGTTGCTTGACTGCTCTAATTGGGGGGGCGGGGAGGTTGTGATCTCTTGAATGAACACGGAATCGCTCCGCACCTTCGGGGCCGGGGTGTGAGACACGCGCCTTCTGATGGTGGTGCCTTGGGACTCGGTATCGTTTCCAGGGGAGCGGTGCTTGATGTAATCCTCTTGCGGGGCCGTTTTCTGAACCGGCTCGGTCCGCTGGGAAGAGCGCTTCGGCTGCTCCTTCTCCGGCTTTATCCTTCGCCTGATCGAGGCTTGAGGCTTATTGGATGCGTTGTTGCCGGTCTCTCGATCCTCCTCCTGGACCGCCTTGCGGGTGGGGGCCTGACTGGCAGTCGAGCTCTCCCCGGAATCCGATGGCTCTGCCTGCAGGCGCTCTTGAGAGCTCCCCCCGGAGCTCTGATTGACGCTGGCTTGGCCCTCGTCCTCCTGGCGGGAACCGTTTTCAGGGGACGGCTCCTTGGGAGTCCGGCCTGAAGAGCCCTTTGGGGCAGTCTCTTCCCAGGAGGCCCCCATGGTATCGGAAAACAGATCCACCACGAGCTTGTTTTCCCCTTGGAGCTCGAAGCGGACGAACCCGAAGGCAGCTGTCTTGGTGCGGATGAGAATCCGGTCCGGCTCCGGCTCTATGGCCCGCAGGATCTCGGTGCCGTTGAGGGATTCCCGCTCCGGCCAAGGCTCGGTCTGCACCGTGTTCGAGGGCAGGACCAAGGAGAGCTCGCGCCGACCGGTCCTGGTGAGATCGTATTCGGCCGGCAGGGAAGCCTTGAACTGGAATACGAGACGCTCCTTGTCCGGATGGCTTCCCCAGTAAAAGGAAAGCGCCCATCCCGGACTGGAAACTGTAAGCACGGCTGCGGCGCACAAAAGCGCAGCCCAAAAGGCTCGCATGCCGCCCGGAGATTTCCTCAACGCATCCTTCAATCTCTGGCAGCAAGCCTTGAAGCGCCTCAAAAGGAAAAGATCGCAGCAGCCACCCCTATCCCTTCCTGAGCAAGGAGTGGGATCGGATAACGGACCCGCTCGCCATTCTCTCAAGGCGTCCTTAGAGGTGGTTGGCAACACTTTCATGAATTATGGTCACAGCGAGCTGAGTCACGCAGTGGTTCAATGATTGAGGCAAACCTCGAGGCATAGAGAATCAGACATTTCCGGATGACTGCGGAGCTTTTATCAGAGGCTGCGGTGGCCCGCAGCGGTCCCAGAAAAAAGGGATCCGGGCCGACCGGCAGCCGCGGATCAGCCCAGGTTCCTTTTTTTGAGCTTCTCGATGAGCGTGGTTCGCTTAATCCCCAACATCTCGGCCGCTCTGTTCTTGATGCCCTCGGACTCCTCCAGGGCCTCCCGGATGATCCGAAGCTCCACGGTATCCAGAAAATCCTTCAGGTTGAGCTCCATGCGCTGGAGGTCCTTCAGGCAGGGCCAGGCGAACTCCCGCTCCGAGTAGGAAGTCGTTCCAGGGCTTTCCGTTTCCGCGCCAACCCCTTTGAGGATCTTGCCCGGCAGATCCTCCGGGGTAATCGTATCCCCGTCGCAGAGGATGCTCATGCGCTCCATGAAGTTTTCCAGCTCCCGGACGTTTCCCGGCCAGGAGTAGCGGGTCAGGAGATCCCTGGTCTCCGGGCCCAGGTCGAGCCTGTTGCGCTCCTTCTCCCGGCAGAACTTGCTCAGGAAGTAGTCGGCCAGCAGCAGGATGTCCTCGCGCCGCTCACGCAACGGCGGTATTTGGATGGGCACCACGTTGAGGCGATAGTACAGATCCTCCCGAAACCTGCCCTGCTCCACCTCGTGCTCCAGGTCGCGGTTGGTGGCCGCCACGATGCGCACATCCACCTTCTGCGTCTTGGTACTGCCCACCCGCTCTATCTCCCGCTCCTGAATAACCCTCAAAATTTTGACCTGCAGCACCTGATCGAGCTCCCCGATCTCGTCGAGAAACACCGTCCCGCCGTGGGCCAGCTCGAAACGCCCGGCCCTGGAGCGGATGGCATGGGTGAAGGCCCCCTTTTCGTGGCCGAAGAGCTCGGATTCCAAGAGCTCCTTGGGAATGGCCCCGCAATTGATGGGCACGAAAGGCATCTCCGCCCTCTGGCTTTGCTGGTGCAGGGCCCTTACCACGAGCTCCTTGCCGGTGCCGGACTCGCCGGTGATGAGCACCGTGCTGTTCGTAGCGGCCACCTTGTCCACCACCTGGAGGACGTTGCGCAGCTTCCTGCTCTGGCCGAGTATTTTTTGCTTTGTCAAAGCACCTGGTTCTCCGTGGGATATTGATAACTTAAGAGTTCACAGCTCATAGTGCACGGTTTACAGTTAAGACAAAAAATCAGAGAGATAAGTCTAAAGCATGCACAGTCAAATCAACTCGTCAATATCAGCAATCAAAGCAATATGTTACTTAAAAGTTTTGACTGTCGAGTTGATAACAAACAGAGAGGGAACCTCCCATTTTTTCCAAAAGCGAAATGCAGCTGTTGGCGCCCAGGTCACAATACGGCCGCTTTCCTGGCCGCGGCGAACATGTCAAATTTATGACAAAAAGAGTTGAAAAATCAAGCACAATATTGCTCCCAGGCCAGCTAAGCACCTTAGCTGGCCTGGGAGCAATATTGTTTAGCAAAATCTTTGCCGCAAAGGCTCCGGGGATCACGGGTTGGACATTTGCCTGAAACTGATTACGATACTTGGAGATCAACGGGGCTCATTGGCAATTCATTGAAGAAAAGAAATCTGAAGCCATCTTTTTCCACGCTCCGGATGAACTAGCATGTGAGGCTGGTTATGCACAGGAAACTCTTCTTGGGTCTCGACGTTGGCTCCGGAACGGCCAAAGCCACCTTGCTCGACGAACAAGGACAGCTCCTCTTCTCCTCCTATGAGCCGACACGGGGGCGCCCCCTGCAGACGGCCTTCGATCTGCTGGGAGAGGTGGAAGCGAAATATCCCACCTCGAATATTGCCTCCATGACCTGTACCGGAACCGGGGGCAAGAACATCGCCTCCATTCTTGAGGTTCCCTTTATCAACGAGGTCATCTGCCACACCAAAGCTGTGGAGTTCTTCCATCCCCAGGCCAGGACCATTATCGACATCGGCGGTGAAGACGCCAAGCTCGTTCTGGTAAGGCCCAATGCGGATCGCAGCTTCTACATTCAGGACTTTGCCCTCAATACGGTCTGCGCCGCCGGAACCGGAGCCTTTCTGGAACAGCAGGCGGCGCGGCTCGGGTACTCCATCCAGGAGTTCTCCAGGCTGGCCCTGGATGCGGAGACCATCCCCTCCATTGCCGGGCGATGCACGGTCTTTGCCAAGTCGGACATGATCCACCTGCAGCAGAACGGGGTCCCGGACTACGAGATCATAGCCGGCCTGTGCTTCGCCATTGTACGCAACCTCAAGACCAACATCGCCAAAGGCAAGACCATTGTTCCGCCGCTTGTCTTCCAGGGAGGGGTAGCGGCCAACCTCGGAGTGCGGCGGGCCATCCGCGAGCTTCTGGTTGCCAGCGACCAGGAGCTCATCATTCCGGAGCACTTTTCGGTCATGGGAGCCATAGGCGCTGCGCTGGAAGGCAGAAAACAGGACAGACCGGCTCCCTGTCCGGATCGCAATCTTCTCAAGCCCCATTTGCACAAAGATTTTCAACTTGCGGAAAGCTTGGACACTTTGGAGCTGAGCAGCGACTCGGAGGAACAGTCCGGGGCCAAGCTCTCGGCAGCGGAAGCTGCCTCGGTCTATCTGGGCATCGATGTCGGCTCGGTGAGCACCAAGATGGCCCTGATCCAAACCAAGCCTCCGGATACATCCACCGACCGCCAGGCCTTCAAGGTGCTGGCCAAAAGCTACCTGGCCACGGCCGGCCGCCCCCTGGAGGCGATAAAGACCGGCCTGAACGAGCTCCGATCCCAGGCCGGAGAAGACATTGCCATTGCCGGCGTGGGCAGCACCGGCTCGGGCCGCTATCTCTGCGGCGGATTCGTTGGCGCGGATACGGTGCACAACGAGATCACCGCCCAGGCAACTGCTGCTGCCGCCATCGTCCCCGAGGTGGACACCATCTTCGAGATCGGAGGCCAGGACTCCAAGTACATCCGCATGGATAGCGGAACGATAACCGATTTCGCCATGAACAAGGTCTGTGCCGCCGGAACCGGTTCCTTTCTTGAAGAGCAGGCCTACCGCCTGGGACTGGAAATCCAGAATTTCGGCGATCTGGCCCTTTCGGCCCATTCCCCGGCGCCGATGGGCGAGCGTTGCACGGTCTTCATGCAGTCCGATCTGGTGCATTACCAGCAAAAGGGCGCGGACAAGCCGGATCTGGCAGCTGGGCTCTGCTACTCCATCGTGCACAACTACCTCAACAAGGTGGTGGAACAGCGGGAGATCGGACAGAATATCGTCTTCCAGGGGGGTACCGCCCTGAACAAGGGCATCGTAGCCGCCTTTGAGCAGGTTCTGGGGCGCGAGGTGGCCGTTCCCAGGCACAACGAGATCACCGGGGCCATCGGCGCGGCCCTGCTTGCCTCCCGGGAGCACCAAGGGTCAAGCCTTTTCCGGGGCTTCGATCTCAGCCAGCGCTCCTATTCCAGGCAAACCTTCGAGTGCCAGGGATGCTCCAACTGCTGCGAAGTGCAGAAGATCACCCTGGAGGGCGAAAAGCAGCCCCTCTACTTCGGGCACCGCTGCGAACGCTACGAAAAAAACTCTTCCTCCCAGCAGGAGCAGCTTCCGGACCTTATCCGGGAACGCGAAAGCCTCCTGGCCCAGTTCTCGACCGCGGATCAGACCCCGGGGCGGGAGAGAGAACATCCCATCGCCATTCCCCGGACCCTTTTCTTCCAGGAATGGCTGCCCTTTTTCAGCACCCTGCTGCAGGAGCTCGGCTTTTCCGTTTCCTTGAGCCATCCCAGCAGCAAGAAGCTCATCGCCCAGGGCTCGGCCTGCATGGTCACCGAGACCTGCCTGCCGCTCAAGGCAGCCCACGGACATGTGCTCGACCTATTGCACAGCCGGGAGAAAAGGATCTTCCTGCCCCAGATCCAGGAGCTCCCCACCCTGGATCCCAAGATTCCGGCGGGCAAGATCTGCCCCTTTGTCCAGGGCCTGCCCTGGACCATGCGGGCGGCTGTTGATTTCGAGGCTTACGGGGCCGAGCTTTGGTCCCCGGTTCTCAGCCTCACCCGGGAGAAGCTGGGCAAGGACAAAGGCTGGCGGGAGCTTGCCGATCTGCTGGGCACTCGCCTGTCTGTTCTTCGACAGGCCGCTCTCAAGGCCTGGCGGGTAAAGCAGGATTTCGAGGAGCGGCTGCAGGAGCGGGGCCGGGAAGTTCTGTCCCGCATCGAGCGAGGCGAGCCTGCGGTGCTCCTGGTGGGCCGGCCGTACAACGCGTTCGATCCGGGCATGAACATGGACCTCTCCCGCAAGCTTCGCCGCTTGGGGGTGCACACCCTGCCCATGGACTTCCTGCCGCTGCAGCAGGCGGCGGAAGGCCTGAGCACCCAGCACATGTACTGGAGCTACGGGCAGAAGATCCTGGCCGCAGGCCAATTGCTGCGCCGCTACTCCAATCTGCACCCCATCTTCATCACCAACTTCGCCTGCGGACCGGACGCCTTTATTCTCCACTTCTTCCAGCAGACCATAGGCCAGCGCCCCTTCCTGGAGCTGGAGATCGACGAGCACACCGCAGACGCCGGGGTGGTCACCAGGCTGGAAGCCTTTCTGGACAGCATCAAGAACTTCACCCAGCCAGGGGACCAGGCCCGGGAGCAGGTGCGCAAGCCGAACATCGGCTTCCGCAAGGACCGGGTGCTGTACATCCCGCCCATGGCTGATCACTTGAAGGCCTTCGCCGCCGCCTTCCAGTCCCAGGGAGCGGATGTGCGGCTCATTCCCTACTCCGACGAGGAAAGCCTCAATCTGGGGCGCAAGCACACCAAGGGCAAGGAATGCCTTCCTGCGGTGCTCACTACCGGGGACATCCTCAAGACGGTGCAGCAGAGCGACTTCGATCCCAAGCGCTCCGCCTTTTTCATGCCCGCCTCCAGCGGCCCTTGCCGCTTCGGGCTGTACCACCGGCTCCACCGCCTGGTCCTGGACAAGCTCGACTTTGCCGAGGTGCCGGTCTACTCCCCGAACCAGACCTACACCCTGTATGAGGAGCTCGGAGTGGTGGGCAAGGACTTTGCCAAGCTGGCCTGGAAGGGCACGGTGGCGGTGGACATCCTCATCAAGCTCCTCCAGGAGACCCGGCCTTACGTCCAGGACGTGGCCCGATGCACCCGCCTCTACAACAGCTATCTGGAGCACATCAGCCAGGCGGTAGCCCAGCGCCGCGAGCTGGACGAGATCATCGCCCAGGCGGCAAAGGACTTCCGCAGCCTCCCCCGCAACGGGCAGGCAAAAAAGCCGGTGGTCGGCCTGGTGGGAGAGATCTACGTCCGCTCCAACCCCTTTGCCAACGAGTTCATCGTGCACAACCTGGAGCGGCTCGGGGTGGAGGTCTGGCTGCCCACCATCGGGGAGTGGATCCACTACGTGAATCATACCGGCATGCACGACGCCTGGGAGGAAAAGGAGTACAAGCGCTGGCTCAAGCTGGCACTGGAGATCGCCTTCCAGAACCGGATCGAAAAGCGGCTCGTCAGGGCCAGCAACAACAATCTGCGCACCCTGCCGGAGCCGGGCACCAAGAATCTGCTGAGCTGGGCCAGCCAGTTCATCGATCCGCGCTTCGAGGGCGAGGCCATTCTCAGCGTGGGCAAGAGCATGGATTACATCCAGAAGAACGTCCAGGGCCTGGTCAATGTCATCCCCTTCACCTGCATGCCCGGAGGGGTGGTGGACGCCTTGCTGAAAAGGATAAAAAAGGTGCGGGACATACCCGCCCTGACCATCTCCTATGACGGGCAGCGGGAGACAAACACCCAGAACCGGCTGGAAGCCTTTGTCTACCAGGTCTCCCAACAATAAATCCCGGAGCCGCCTTTTTGGGGGCCCGGGATTTATTGTTCAAGGCAATGATGGGGAAGGTTCACGCCCTTTGCGGCGAAAAGTTGCGCATGAACTTGCGGTCGATGTGATCCTTGATCCGAAAGGCAATACGGCCCTTGAAGATGAGACGCCCTTTCCAGAAAAGCCCCTGATCGTTGCCCAGGTTGTAGATGAGGAGATAGGATTTTCCTGGGCTGAACCGCTGCAGGGCGCCGCCTTCCAGGGCGGCCAGCAGGTTGTGGGCCAGAACCGGATTCTGGCGCACGGCATAGACCCCTACCTTGTCCAGCCCCTGGTCCTGGTAGTAAATGCAGTCCCCTCCACCGAAGATCTCCGGATGGGCGGGGCTGTGGAGAAAGCTGTTCACCAGAAGCCCGCCGTCCGCCCCCACCGGGAGATTGGAGTCCGCGAACAGGCTCGGCGGCTTGACACCCACGGCCAGAAAGATGAGGTCCGCTGCTCCGGCTACCCCGCTCTCCAGGGAGATGCTGCCGCCGCGAATCTCGCTCACATATCCCGACTCGTGCACTTCGATGCCTCTTTGCCTCAAGGAGGCCCGGGCCAGCTTGCGAACCCGCTCCGGCTTGCCGGAAAGGAAGGAGCGCCCGGCGTAAATGCGGATATGAGGCATATGCCCGCCTCCTTGACGCGCCGCCCGCCAGACGTTGCCCGCGATCTCCAGAGAGGCAGCCCCGCCGCCGATGACCGCGATGGACAGCCTGGACCGGAGGCTCTCCGCCTGCAGCCGTTGGCGGGCCTCTACCAGGTTGGCGATGGGCTTGACCGGAATGACCTTCTGGCTCTCCCCGCGCACCATGGCATCGGGCACCCCGCTGCCCACATTGCAGGACAACACGTCGTACTCCACCTCCCGCCCGGATTCAAGACTGACCTTCCCGGCTTGGGGATCGATGGACGCCGCCTTGTCCTGAATAAAGGTCCCGCCGCCTGACTCCACCATTTCGGCTACCGGGAAGCGGATCTCCTCTGGAGCATAAGTACCCCCGAGCATTCCCGGACCCATCCCGGAGTAGTAGTGGTGGACATCCGGGCCCACCAGGCTCACCCGATGGCCGCGCTGCACGAACCTTTGCATATCGCGCATGACCGTCATGTGCGCGTGCCCGCCGCCGAGCAGGAGGAGATGCTTGCCCATACCCTTTCCCTGCGATTCGTTTTCGGAAAAATGAATCGTCTAAGGCGAGCTTCTCAGAAGAAGCTCGCCTCTATGGTTGGTCATGACTCTGAACAAAGCCTGTATCTCTTCACCACCCCGCTCCAACCCTTTCTTTGCCCACGGCAAATGGGTGAATGCTTACAAAGTACAACATATAATCCATTGCGCTGTGAGCCGTGAGCTGTGAGCTCCTGCTGACCACAGGCCACCGACAACCGAGCGCTTGCTTCGCCAGGCGCTCTGCGCTTTTCCTCTCTTGCTATGAGCTGTCAGCCGTGAGCTTCTTATACTTGCTCCATGAGCTCCCCCAGCTGCTGCAAATGCATCTTTTCCTCAGAAGCCAGCTGCTGCAAGAATCGGACACTTTGCTCCTCCTCGCTTCGCTGCGCCGCACGGGAGTAAAGATCCAGGGCCTGGGCCTCGATGGCCATGGCCAGATCCACCACTTGGCGGGGGGATTCAAGATCCGGCTGCAGGCGCTTGAAATACTCCTGGCTGCTCATGCCGCCTTCCATGGCCCGGGCCACGGTTTGGCGCTCAAAGGTCTCTTGGTCCAAACTTGAAGAGGCCAGGCGGCTGTACTCCTCAAATATGCGCTCCTTGTGCTTCTCCTCGATTCCGGCCAGCTTGTGGAACAGGGAGACCACCGATTCGTTTTCCACCTGCTCGGCCAAGCCGAGGTAGAACTCCTTGAGGCCCTGCTCCAGGCCGTAGGCCACAACCAGGACCTCTTCCAGGCTCTCCAGGCCGCTGAAGACCTCCAGACCCGTCTCCTCGGGGCCGTAAGCCGCTTGTCCCTGCCAGGCCTTATAGCCGCCCTTGATGTTGTATACTTCCTCAAATCCCTTTCCGGCCAGGGTCTGGGCCGCGGCCCGGCTGCGTCCCCCCACGGCGCAGTAGGCCAGCACCGGCTTGTGGGCATCGATCTCATCCAGCCGGTCCGTGAGCTGCGGCAGGGGAATGAGCTTAGCTCCGGGAATGTGGCCTTCCTTATATTCCTTGGGTTGGCGCACGTCTATTATCTCCATGCTTTCCTCGGGATGGTTTTCGATATAAGCCCTGGCCTCCTCGGCAGTCATGGCCTTGACCGGCGTAAAAAACTGCTTCCAGCCCATAGCATGCTCCCTTTGGAAGATGCGAGTGCAAAAATTTTGCACTCGCAGTGATCAAAAATCAATTGTCTTTAAAATCAAAAGGTTATAAGCATATTGTGTCTTTGAATCCAAAAGCGCACGGCTTTTTCGCAGATGTATTTGAAAAAAGCTACAGCGCAGATGGCACGTTTTGTCGCCCCGCGACAGCAGGATAGAACCCTGCCTCAGGGAACGTCAACACGCTTGGAGCTTTCCCTAGCCCCTTGCCTGAACCGGATATCTGCATTACGTTGATACATGAGATTCGGCTGGAAACGGAGACATGGAAGGCATACTCTAAAGAAAGGGCAGGGAGCCTCATCCCTGACTCCGGGAGTCGGTGGACCGTCGCTCCCCCCCTGCACCCACTTTGCCTGCCTCGATAGCAAGGATGTCTTTTGATGCAGGCAAAGTGGATGCAGGGGGGGAGAGGAAAGTCCGGGCTCCGCAGGGCAGGACGCTGGGTAACGCCCAGGGGGAGCGATCCCCGGAAAGTGCCACAGAAAAGGTACCACCCGGCACTCACTTTGTGTTCAACGATATATCTTATTATTATCTATTGATGAATACAAAGTGAGTGCCAGGTAAGGGTGAAACGGTGGGGTAAGAGCCCACCAGCTGCCGCGGCGACGCGGCAGGCTCGGTAAACCCCGTCCGGAGCAAGGCCAAATAGGGGGGCGCTGGAGATCGGCCCGGTCGAAGCCCCCGGGTAGGCTGCTCGAGGCAGGGAGAAATCCCTGTCCCAGAGGAATGACGGTCATCCGGCACTCACTATACGTTCAACAATATCCAGGATTGTTTATTGAAGAACGTATAGTGAGTGCCGGACAACAGAACCCGGCTTACGACCGGCTCCCGGAGTCAGGGATGAGGCTTGCTACTCACGATGCTTCCGCTGCGAGGCTCTCTTCTCCAGAAAGGCGCGCATTCCTTCCTGCGCCTCATGGGCCATAGAGTTGAGCACCGTCATTCCCTGCGTGAAATCCAAGGCCTCGTCCTCGGTTTCAGAAGCGGCCAAGAGCGGACTCAGGCATGGCTTTTGGAGCTGTGGATTTGTATGAGCCCCACCCCAGGAAAGCACTCCTCCACCATCCCCTGGAGGCCGGATTCGATGTCTCCTGCCCCTGAGCCTTGGACAATGACGCTCAGCCATCCAGGGCCCAAAAGGCGGCCCTGACCGCCGCGTTGGGAGATATCGTCGCTCCCGGTGCCGGATATGAGTATGGAGCCCCCCTTCTTCGAGCTGCCAAGCAGCTTGATATGGCCCACAACGTCTGTGCGGCTAACGATAATGCGATCTATGAGCTGCTGCACGGCCAGACGGACCCGATCCTCAGCCATCCCGGCATCAGGGAAATGCAGCTCAAAGGTCCAGAACCTGTGGGTGCGCTCAGCCTCACTGGTCCTCGTCAGGTCCGTGGTGCTGCCCCCTGTGAGTTGAAGAGCCTGTGCCAAGGCTTCGGCCGCCTGTCCCGCATCTGGGCCCAGAAGGTTTCTGGTAGTGAAAAAAATGCCCGGAACCCTCTTCAGAACCCATTCTTGCCGCCATTCCAGCTCCTCAGGCTCAACAAGGTCCGCCTTGGACATGACCACTGCCTGAGCCATATCCAGTTGGGACTGCAAGAGCCCAGGCAGGGCCTTGAGCATTGTCGGCAGGCGGCTGGCATCCACTACCAAGATAGTACAAACCTCAACATCGGTCGGGCCATAGAGCTTGACCGTGTGCACCAGATCCTGCAGGGAGGCCACCCCGCTTGGCTCGAAAAGGACCAGATCATGATCCTGTCTTGAAGCCACTTGATCCAGTTGTTCCAAAAAACGGGACCGAAGGTCGCAGCAGGCACATCCGCCCAAGATGCTGCGAACGTCCACTCCTTGATCCCTCAGGTAGGCATCGTCCAGGCTGGCTTGCCCAGCCTCGTTTTCCAGCACCAGGGGCCTGGAACCCAGGCTCCGGAGCTCAAGGGCCAGGGAGGCTAAAAGGGACGTCTTGCCGGCCCCGAGAAAGCCTCCGACAATCCATAGCTTCATACCTGCTCCGCAGCTTCGGGGAACTCGAGGGAGTTGATAAAAAGATCCTGGAAATCCGGATGGTTGGAAAGCTCCAGGTGGATCATCTTCCGGGCCAGCACCGCTGCCTGGTGTCTGGCCCCGGAATCAGCCAAGGCCTTCACCGCCCCGGCAGCTGCGGCGTTGCCGACCCCTCGGATGCGCTCAGGCCGAACTTCAGGGAGCATCCCAAGCTGCAATGCCTCCAAGGGGTCCAGATAGTTGCCGAAAGCCCCGGCCACCACGACATCCTCCACCCGGCTCAGGCCCATATGCTGGCAGAGCAACTCCGAGCCGGCCCGAATGGCCGCCTTGGCCATCTGCAGTGAAGCCACATCCCTGGCCGTAAGCACTATGTCCGCCCCATGAGCGGCCTCCTCTGCAAAGGCGAGCACGAACTCGGCTCCGTCTTCGCCCTGGCGCAAACGCGGCGTCTCAAGCCCGGCATTAAAGGCTCCAGTGGACGTCAGCACACCATTGAGCACCAGTTGACTGACCAGGGAAACGAGGCCGGAACCGCACAGCCCCTTGGGACGGCCTCCCCCGATAACCTGAAGCTGTGGATCAAAGGTTTCCGGATGCAGGCGGACTCTCTCCACCGCCCCAGGCGCCCCACGCATGCCCCAGCGGATATGTCCGCCTTCGAAGGCCGGGCCGGCAGCCGTGGAGCAGCAGATGAGCTGGCCGTCTGCGGCCAGAACCATCTCGCCGTTCGTTCCCAAGTCCACAATCAGGGTGGGCTCATCAAAATCTTCAACGCCAATGGCGATGAGAACGGCAACAATGTCCGCACCGACAAACCCCGCCTTGACCGGAAGCCAGGAGGCCCATGCTTCGGGGGCCAGTCGAAGACCGACTTCCCGTGCCTTGAGACAGACCTCCCGGCTCGTCACTGGGGCATAGGGCGCTCGGGCCAATCCTGCTGCCTCCAGCCCGAGGAAGATATGGTGCATCGCGGTATTTCCGACCAGCATGCACTCATAGACGTCTTCAACATCCGCCCCGGCTTCCCGGCACGCCTTTTCAGCCAGAGAGCTCACGCATTCCAAAGCCAGATCAGCCATTTCGCGGGCGGCCCCTTTGCTCTTGGCACAGTAGGAAATGCGGGAAATGACATCGTCCCCCCAGGACACTTGCGGGTTGACGTCGGACGCGACAGCCACCTGCTTCCCTGTCTTGAGATCCAGCAGCAGGGCCACCACAGTGGTCGTGCCCAGGTCTACGGCCAACCCCAGGCATGGTCCTGCTTCCCCCGAACGGACTCCGACAATCTCCCTATCCTGGCACAGGGCGACCGTCAGCTGCCCCCCGGCTTTGCTGACGGCTCCGGGCAGCTCCTGCAAAACGGACAAAGGCACCTCGAGCTGGCCACCTGCCTCTGGCCGAACCGCTTCCAGCAACGTTTCTTCCCAGCTGGCTGCCGAATCGCAAGCCTGCGGCCCAACCTGAACAGGAAAGGAGCGAAGCCTGGGATTGAGGCTGATTGCCAATTGACAGCCCGAGGTCAGAATCACCTGGCGGTCGGGGCGGCTCTGCTCCGGCACCCAGACCGTTCCACCCTCGGGAAGACGGGTCTGGCAGGCCAGGCAGGCACCATTGCCCTCGTCTCGAGCGCCTCCCACCGATTGATGCCCTCTCTGACCATCGAGCCGGCTTGACTGAGGAACAACGACACACTTTCCGCAGGTCCCCTTTCCACCGCAGGTGGACACCAAATCCACTCCAGCCTTCAGGGCCAGATCCCAGAGGGTGTCCTCAGATGAAACCGGAATCCTCTTTCCCGAAGGCTGAAAGATCACTGCTGGCTGCATGGATTCGCTCAGGAGTCAGCTTTGCCTCAGGCAAACCTGACGTAGCTTTTTGGCCTCATTCGCCTGTTCATCACCCGACTCCAAGGAGATCCTTGGTGACCCGGACCGCACTCATGGCATCCGCGGCATAGCCGTCGGCACCGCACTCCTCGACTGCGAACTTTTCGGTTACCGCCGCTCCGCCGCAAATGACCTTCACCCCACTCAGACCGGAGGACTTCATGGCCTCTACCGTGGATTTTACGTAGGGGTCTCCGGTGGTCAGCAGACTGGACAGGCCGACCACATCGGCTTCCAGCTCTTGGGCCTTGGCCACAAAGTCCTCCGGGGGCACGTTCTCCCCAATATTGTGGACTCTGAATCCCGAGCTCTCCAGCATCAAGATGACCAGATTCTTTCCAATGTCGTGCAGATCACCAAAAACCGTCCCGATGACCACTGTCCCCAGCTTGGAATCACTCCCGCCTGACTTCTCGAGGATCGGCTTGATCAAGTCCAAGCCGGCCTGCATGGCCTTAGCCGAGATCATCATTTCCGGAACAAAGATCTTCTTGGCCTCGAATCGGGCACCCACTTCCTTGAGGGCCTCGATCATGTACTCGTTGATGATGGTGTTTGGATCCACGCCTTCATCAAGCGCTTCCTGGACCAGCTGCGGAACCTCTTTGCGTTTCCCCTTGATAATTGCTTCCTTGATCCCTTCTAATTGAGCCATATTATTCTCCTCTCTTCCCCATCCGGCTGACGGGGATGGTTAGTCTTCAGGAAACTGCTCTCGATAGGCGGTGATATAGTTCATGGCAAACTCGTCATGACCGCGGAGCAGATCAACAATGAGCAGGGTGCGTCGGATATCCCACACCGTAGGGTCGGTTATAGGGCAGGTCAGGCCGCAGACGACAGCCATGGCCAGAAAAACGGTGTTCACCGACCTGCGGTCCGGAAGACCAAAGGAGATGTTGCTGGCCCCAATGGTTTGATTGAGCCCAAAGCGGGTCTTGATCTGGGACATGGCCTCCAGGACCGTCTTCCCGGCCTGATCGTCAGAGGCCACACTCATCGCCAGCGCGTCGATGACAATGTCCTCTTGGGCAAGACCCAGCTTTGCGGCCTCATTGACGATATTCTCAGTGATCCTCAGGCGGGAGGATAGATCGGTAGGAATGCCCTTGTCATCCATGGTCAAGGCGATCGCAGCGGCCTTGTGCTCAGCAACAACAGGCAGCACCTCTTTGAGCTTGGCTTCCTCTCCGTTCACGGAGTTGACCAGGGCCTTGCCCTTGTAGACCTCCAAGGCCGCGGCAAGAACCTTGGGATTGGCTGAGTCTATGCACAGCGGCACGTCGGTCACCTCTCCCACGGCAGCCAGAGCCTCCAGCATGAGGGAGCGCTCGTCTCCCCCAGACACTCCGACATTGATGTCCAGAATCTGAGCCCCGGCTTCAACCTGCCGCACCGCCTCGGCCTGGACGAGCGACATGTCCCCGCTTTCCAGGCTGGAAGCCAGCTTTTTCCGCCCGGTGGGATTGATCCTCTCTCCGATGATGACCATCTCTTGGTCCGGTCCGATGACCACCTCTTTCGAAGTGCTCCTCACATTGGTTTGCATAGCTGTGCCCCTTTGTGTAACCACTTAGGAAATCCGGCCATATTCCATGGCTGTCCGCCTGGCGGCTTTCACGTTCTCATCCGGCACCCCGTTGGTCAGCCCCACCGTATCGATGGAGAAGTTCTCCAGGGGGTCTCCCTGATCGATGGCATCCTTGACCGCCGCCACAACCTCGTCAACACTTCCTTTCTTCATCAGCACCGGGCTGATCCGGGCGTTGAAGGCCACATCCGGGCCAAGTATCTCCCGGGCCTGCTTGAAGTTGGTCCCAAAGCCGGCCTCCATGAACACCAGGTTCTTGACCTTGGCATAGGGCTCGACCACCGGGTCCAGGCTGCCGCAATGATGGATGCCGAAGGGCTTGCACCTTTCAGCCAGGTAGTTGTCGTAGGGCAAGCCGTACTCCTCGTAGGTCTCCCCTGATATCTGCTCCACAGTACAGTTGGGGATGACGTAGATGCTCGGATCGCACATGGGGGTCACATCGCGGGCACCGCTTCCGGTGATGGGATGCACCAAGCTCCAGAGGTCCAGAATGCACTCGGCGCAAAACTGCAGCAAACGGTGGGCAAACTCGGGATCTTCGAAATAGTCGATGTACAGCTCGTCACCGCGCAGCTTCAGGGCCAGGTTCTGGACTCCGGTGGTGTTGATGTCGCCGACGACATGCCCGTATTTGCCTTTCAGGTACTCTATCTGCTCGAGCACCTCCTTCATCGGGGACACCTGGGTCAAGTCAGGCTTGCTCAGCTGATCGCACTCCTCCGGGGAGAGGTTCAAAGGCATAGCCCAGGGCAGGGCCCCGTCCTCAAAAACGATCTCGCAGCCGAAAACCGCCGGCAGCATGACCATGCCGTAGGTAATAGTCGGCCGCGGCTCCGGGTTCTTTTCCCCGAGGCCCACGTCTCCGAAACGCTCATACAGGGCCTTGCGCTGCTTCATCCCGGCTTCCACCCGGTAGTTGGGGTCGTGATAATACTCGCGACCAAAGGATATCCCGTAGTTCGCATACCACCAATCCGGGTAAAACCCGACACCCAGGGGAATATGCTCTTTTGTGCTCATATGCTGCATCTCCTTCTTGATTACTCGACAGTCTAAAGTTTTTCAATGTTGCTTTGCTGATATTGGCAAGCAGGCTTGACTGTGGATGTTTTGGCCTGTCTTTTTGATTTTTTTGTCTTAACTGTGAACCGTGAACTCTCAAGTTGATTATGGCTCATGCTTTTTTGCGAAGCGAGCCGGTTATGTCCACTTCCCGCAGATGCTTGATCTCCTCCTCGCTGGGCTCAGGAACTTGCTTGACCTCAGGCGAGACCTTCAGGTCCCAGCCGGTGCTTTCCCTGACCTCATCGACGCTGGTGGTCGGGAAGTAGGAGTCCAGGAAAAACTCCTTGCTGACGGGGTCCGGACGAAGAACTCCCAGGGTGGAGATGATGGCCGATGGGCCGCCGCCAATAAAGCCGGCCTTTTCACGAGCATTCCCTCCGTCCAGATATCCAGGGCTCGAAATGTAGTCGACCCGGTCCATGAAACGCCTGGCTTCGTGAGAAGCCATAATCAGATAGCGCTTGCAGCCCACTGCGATATCGTTGGCCCCGCCGCTGCCGTTGAGGCGAATCCGCGGCGGAACGTATCGCTTGAGTCTCCAGGGTGGCTCGTCCCAAATGCCCGTGGTGTTGACATTCCCATATTTGTCGACCTGGGCGGCCCCAATCACCCCATTGTCTGCCCGCCCAGAGGCAACCAGGAATCCCAGGGCGTCGATGGCGTTGGTGAAGCTGATGGCATTGCTTGAAATCCGGTTGCACTCGATCCCCCAGGGCAGGCCTCCGACGGGGGTGGCTCCGTAGATGCCTCCTTCTGTGAAAGGCATGAGATTCGGGGCATGGTTGGCTTTGGCGAAATAGCCCGCGAGCATGGAAAGCCCAACCCCGAGGATGATGAGCTCATTGTCCTTGATCTCCCGGCCGGCGACCACAGCCATGAATTCCTGTTTGCTGTATTCCATATGTTCTACCCCCTGGCACTTCTTTCAAGTTCGGCGATTTCATCGTCACTCTTGATCCACTTGCGGTATGGGTCCAAGAGAAACGCGGTGTTTGTGTCGGTGATCTTCGCTATTTTCTCCTGGCCGATCAGCTCCTGGTATTCCTCTCTGGTGTTCCAGCCGTGGACCCATTTGCGACAAAAGGCATCGGTATCCTCTTCGGTCTTCAACATCTTGTTCATGCTCATCATCATTTCCTCGTCACTGTCGTAGAGCCCGCAGGAGGCTTGGGGGTATGAGGCGTAGGGCCAGTAGACCACGGCATCAACCACCTCGGAGATGATTCGCGTCAGGTTGGGGTATTGGCGCATGCAGTCGGTGTCCACGATCCGGTCGGCAATGAGAACCACCTTCTCCGAGGCCCTGGACATCTCGAAGCGGTTCCATTCTGTACCCAGCATAATGGCATTTCCGTGCATATCGGCCATGGTGACGTGAATGGCCGCCACTTCGGGACGAATGGTCCGAAAGGCTCCAAGTTTCTTGCCTGTAAAGGGGTCGGTGATTTCCGGAATCTTCTGAGTGCAGGGATACTCGTCAGGGTAGTCGCAAGAGCACCACTGTTGGTCGTTATGAACGTTAACCGTCGCGGGTACGAACGGCCAGTTCATGGCTCCTCCGAACAGCCGCATGGCCATGGCTCCGTTGGAGTAGTCCTCGATTTGGGTTTGACCGGAGGTGACCGCGCGGTTGAGACCAGCTGCAAACCCATACACCTCCAGGCCGGAGAAGCCCACCTCGATCCGTTTGACAGCGCCCACTGCCCCGAGAAGGTTCACCTGCTGGGATCCGCAATGGCAAATGACGTTCAGGTCCTTTCGGTTTTGCTTGACCATCTCCATGCCGAAAACAATGGAGTCCGAGCCAACTGGAAGGGCCGCCCCATTGCAGTACGTCATGCCGTCCCACGTGTAGGTAGCGACGGCCTCCTGAAGAGACATCATCTTGTTTCTCACCGCTTTGTACCTCCTTTTGGAAAACTCATCTCAGTTGTATCTGGTGCTCTATATCATTGTGGACTGTCCCCTGGACAAGGCCGGGAGACCTTCTTGCCAGTCGTCGATTTTTTCCGGCCAGCCATCATCGTCCGGGTGGTTAGAGCTCTGAATCATGGTTATTCAAATCATGTGCCAGCTTGCATAACAAGGGCCAGAGAAGCACGGCTTGCTTGTGTGGCGGTTTTCCATGCTTCGGTAGCACAGAGTGAAGACCTTCATCGGTGCAGCAATGCACCAAGCAAGATGTCTGGTGCATAAAAACACCAAAATGGAGCCCCTTTTCCCCCAAATACTCTGTCAATCCTCAAGTGGAGTTTATGAGCCTGCTCCCGGGATGAGCCGGAATCTCACGAGCTCTGCAAGC